>NZ_DGYR01000019.1:17424-34370 GCF_002398425.1 Kocuria sp. UBA5001 | reverse complement strand
CCCGTGAGCTGCTTCGGGGGCATGTCGCTCGTGATCACGATCTGCTTCTCGTGGTTGTGCAGCGCGTTGAACGTGTGGAAGAACTCCTCCTGCGTGTGCTCCTTGCCCGCGAGGAACTGGATGTCGTCGATCAGCAGCAGGTCCACGTTGCGGTAGATGCCTTTGAAGGAGGAGCCCTCGTCGTCCCGGATGGAGTTGATGAAGTCGTTGGTGAACTCCTCGGAGTTCACGTACCGCACCCGCAGTTTCGGATAGAGCCGCTTGGCGTAGTGGCCGATCGCGTGGAGGAGGTGGGTCTTCCCGAGTCCCGACTCCCCATATATGAACAGCGGGTTATATGCCTTGGCCGGGGTCTCGGCCACAGCGAAGGCGGCGGCGTGGGCGAAGCGGTTGGACTGCCCGATCACGAACGAGTCGAACACGTATTTGGGGTTCAGTCGGGCCGAACTGTCCCACTCGGAGTCCGCGGGACTCGTGTCCGAGCCGCTGCCCGTGCTCAGGACCTCCGCCGGTTGACGGGCGGGCGGTGCCGCCTGGGGATCGCGACGCGGTGGGAGGTTCCCGGCGTCCGCCACGGCGTCGGCAAAGGCATCGGCCGATGCACCGGAGAGGAAGGGTGCTGCGTCGAGGCTGGAGGAGTTGTCCGTGTGCCCGGGGTGGAAGGCGCCCGGCGCGCGCTCGGCCTCCACCTCGTTCAGCGAGGGCATGGCGGTGTCGGAGGTGCGGGCGTCCGAGACGCGCGCATCGGTTGCGGGGCGGGCGGGGCGCGGTTGCACCTCGAGCTCCGGGTCCACCACGAAGGCCATGAGGGTGTCCTCCCCGAAGACCTGGCTGACGGTGGCATCCAGGACCTCGGACATGGGTCGGTGCTGCAAGAACTCGCGGGTGACCTCGCTTGGCACCGCCATCAGCAGGGTGGTCCCCATAAGCCCGCGCGGCTCGCACACGGCGATGTTGCCGCGGCCGCGGCCGGTGACGTGGGGGTTCTCGTTCATGATGCGGACGCACTCTGCCCACTGCTCGAGCAAGGTCTGGTTGTCCTGCTGCATGAACGACTCCTGACGTGAGGGACCGGAACGCTCCAGTTTTCCACAGAGTTGTACACAGCGGTGGATAAACCTCGTGGGGGCGGCCGCGAACCTCAGCCTAGAGCATCGTTCCTGCCTGCACCTAGCCCGAGCACGGGGGTGTGCGTAACTACAATCGTGTAGTTCTACTATGGGGATAACTCCCGTCGAATGCCCGTCCGGACGTGGTTTTCCACATGCCTGGGAGGGGTGGTGTGCACAGCTGTGGAGAGCCGCCGCCACCGGGGATCAGCTGTCCAGCGGCACCGGACCGCGTCCCAGGGGCATCGGTGCCATTTGACCGGTGTGTCGCCATTGACTACTGTGGGTCAGTCTTGTGCGTGTAGTATCGCGATTTCTGCGTGCCCGCACGCCCTCATGTACGTACCGCGTGCGCCCCTGCGATCCGTCGCGGTGGCACACCGTTGTCCAACCTCGTGGAGTGACTAATGCCCAAGCGGACTTTCCAGCCGAACAACCGCCGCCGCGCCCGCAAGCACGGCTTCCGTGCTCGCATGCGTACCCGTGCCGGCCGCGCCATCATCGGTGCTCGCCGCAGCAAGGGCCGCGCCAGCCTGTCGGCCTGAGACCCATTCGACCCGCGAGGTTCGCATCATGCTGCCCACTCGGCACCGGATGCGGACCTCGGCGCAGTTTTCAGCCACCGTACGTTCCGGCGCCCGCAGCGGCCGCCGGAACGTCGTCGTATCCGTGCGGCTGAATACCGGGGAAGACACCCGTGTCGGGTTCGTCGTCTCCAAGGCGGTCGGCAACGCCGTGACCCGCAACAAGGTTAAGCGGCGCCTGCGTGAGCTCACGGCACAGACGGTCCGGGAGCACCCGCGGAACCTCTCCGTCGTCGTGCGGGCTCTTCCGGCCGCAGCGGGGGCGAGCTGGCAGGAACTGGGGCAGGATTACGCCGCGGCGTTCGACGGCGCAGTGCGCCGGCAGCGGTGAGCGCGCCGTCGGCCCCGGCAGCCATGCCGTACCGTTGGCAGAAGACTGTGGAGAAGGAGGCACGCGCGTGACGTCACCGCTGACTCCTGAGCAGATCCTGGCACGCGCGCCCCATGAGTACAACGTGCCCCGCGGCGTGGTGCAGGCGGTCCTCCGTGCGCCCCAGAACCTGTGCATCGCGTTGCTCAAGCTCTACCGCACCATCGTCTCCCCGCTCTACGGGGACGTGTGCCGCTACTTTCCATCCTGCTCGGCCTACGCACTGGAGGCGTTCACGCGCCACGGGGCCGTGCGAGGACTGGGGCTGACCGTCTCCCGGCTGCTGCGCTGCCACCCATGGGCGGCCGGTGGGATCGACAGGGTGCCGTCGGGCGGCCGGGAGTTCGTCTCCCTGGCCGACACCCCGAAAATCGTTCTGCTCAACCACCCGAACCTCGTGCGGGACCATGCGCACGACTGCCCGGCCCGCCACCACGCGGCTCAAGGAGCTAACGCTCGATGAACTTCTTCGACATCATCCTCTTCCCCTTCAGATGGATCGTCTCCGCGGTCCTGTGGGTCTTCCACGAACTGTTCACGGCTATCGGCCTGGACCCGGCTTGGGGCTTCACCTGGGTGCTGTCCATCGTGGGCTTGACCCTGGTCATGCGAACGCTGACGATTCCGCTGTTCCTCAAGCAGATCAAGTCCATGCGTGGCATGCAGGAGCTGCAGCCGGAGATGGCGAAGCTGCAGGCCAAGTACAAGGGCAAGAAGGACCAGCTCTCCCGCCAGGCCATGGCGGAGGAGCAGATGGCGCTCTACAAGGAGCACGGGTCCAACCCGTTCGCGGCCTGCCTGCCGATCATCGTGCAGATGCCCATCTTCTTCGCGCTGTTCCAGGTGCTGCGCTCCGTGCCGAAGGCCGCGGAGAACAACGAGTCGATCCACGTGCTGGCACCGAACCTGGTGCATCAGTTCAACGACTCGACCATCTTCGGTGCGCCCCTGTTCTCCACGCTGATGGAGCCGGGCTCCGGCAACCACGCGGCGACCATCACCCTGGCGCTCATCATGATCGTTGCCATGAGCGCCACCCAGTTCATCACCCAGCGCCAGCTGACCGCGCGCAACATGAGCGACTCCGCGAAGGAGTCCCCCATGTACCGCCAGCAGCAGATGATGCTCTACCTGTTCCCCCTGATCTTCGCGATCGGTGGCATCAACTTCCCGCTGGGCGTGCTGATCTACTGGACGGTCTCCAACCTGTGGTCCATGGGCCAGCAGTGGTGGGTCATCCGCAACAACCCCACCAAGGGGTCGCAGGCGGAGCGCGAGCTCAACGAGCGCCGTGCCGCGAAGGGCCTGCCGCCCGTGGGCATGACCAAGCAGCAGCACGAGGAGAAGCTCGCGGAGCAGCGTGAGCGCGCGGCGGCGGGCCAGCGCCAGCAGCCGGTCTCCAAGAAGCGGCAGAGGCAGCAGACCAAGAAGAACAACGGTTGAGAGGCCCGCATCCCATGAACGAGATGGACAATCCTCTGCACTCCGAGGAGCAGACGCCCTCCGAGGATGCGCAGGACTCGACGCTGTCCCCCCTCGAGGAGGAGGGCGAGATCGCCGCGGACTACATCGAGGAGCTGCTCGACACCGCGGACATCGACGGTGACATCGACATCGAGGTGCGCGACGGCCGCACGTACGTCTCCGTGGTCTCAGAGGACGGCGACGACTCTGAGCTGCGCGCGCTCGTGGGTGAGGACGGAGAGACGCTGGAGGCCCTGCAGGAGCTCGCGCGGCTGTCCGTGCTCAGCTCCACGCAGCGACGCAGCCGGCTGATCCTGGACATCGCGGGCCACCGTGATGAGCGCGCCACCAAGCTGCGCGAGGTGGCCGAGGACGCCGTCTCCCGCGTCCAGGGCGGGGAGTCGAGCGTCCATCTGCCCCCGCTGTCCCCGTACGAGCGCAAGCTCGTGCACGACGCCGTGGCGGAGGCCGGGCTCGTCTCGGAGTCCGAGGGTGACGGCGCCGGGCGGCACATCGTGGTCTCGGCGGGCGAATGAGCGGCTCCGGTTCTGCCTCGCAAGCCACCCCCGGTGGGTCCCATGCGGAGGGCGACGCCGTGGCGGTGCAGCGTCCGCGTGCCGCACCGGACCCCCAGCCGGCACCTGAGCTCGGGCCACTCGAGGGAGCTGCCCGCGAGATCTTCGGGGACCGCCTGGAGCTCGCGCAGCGCTACACGGAGCACCTCGCGTCGTCGGGGATCGTCCGTGGTCTGATCGGCCCCCGTGAGGCACCCCGGCTGTGGGAACGGCACGTGCTCAACTGCGCCGTGGTGCAGGAGCTCATCGCCCCGGACGCGCGCGTGGTGGACGTGGGGTCAGGAGCCGGTCTGCCCGGCCTCTGCCTGGCGATCGCACGGCCTGACCTGTCGATCACGCTCGTGGAGCCGCTGGAGCGCCGGGTGACGTGGCTGGAGGAGGTCGTCGCGGATCTCGGGCTGGAGAACGTGCGCGTCCTGCGCGCCCGGGCCGAGCAGGCCAAGGCCGAGCTGGGGCCCGTGGACGTTGTGACGGCCCGGGCGGTCTCTGCCCTCGTGGGGCTGGTGGACATCACCCTGCCCCTGCTGAAGGGCCAGGGTGAGCTCCTGGCGCTGAAGGGGCGCACGGCGGAAGAGGAGCTGCAGAAGGCGTCCAAGAAGCTCAACCGCTTCGGCGTGCGCTCCTCGGAGATCGTCACCGTGGGCGCGGACGTCCTGGCGGAACCGACCACGGTGGTCCGGCTGGTTCTGTGAAGACCCCCGCCCTGACAGGCGGGGATGTCGATAAGCTACGGGAAGCACCGCAGCAGCCACGAAAGGGACAGTCGACATGACCACTCCGGATCATTCCGATCAGGGACTCACGCGCGGGCACGACTTCGGTCTGCCGCCGGATCCGGTATCCCAAACGAAGAAGGTTGTCCCCGACCGCGGTAAGCATGTTTCACGTGAAACAGGCGGTCCGGTGGGGCTGACGGCACAAGACGCGGTGGCGGATACCGCCCTGGGGAGGAAACTCGTGGAAGAGAACAAGCGCCGCGACAAGCTCAAAAACGTCCAGCTGGACCGACCCGAGAGCACTCGGTACATCACCATCAGCAACCAGAAGGGCGGAGTCGGCAAGACCAGCACCTCCGTGAACCTGGCGGTGGCGCTGGCCGAGCAGGGGCAGAACGTCCTGGTGGTCGACAACGACCCACAGGGCAACGCCTCCACCGCGCTGGGCATCCCCCACGGCTCGGACGCGGACTCGGTCTACGACATCCTCATCGACGAGGTGCCCGTGGTGGACGTGGTCAAGCAGTCTCCCGAGTCCACGAGTTTGTGGGTGCTGCCCGCAACCATTGATCTCGCGGGCGCTGAGATCGAGCTCGTCTCCGTCGTTGCTCGTGAGCAGCGGCTGCAGCGCGCGCTGGCCGAGTACGCCGCAGCACGCGAAGAAGCAGGGCTCCCCCGTCTGGACTACGTGTTCATCGACTGCCCGCCGAGTCTGGGCCTGCTGACCATCAACGCGTTCGTGGCGGCCACTGAGGTCCTCATCCCCATCCAGTGCGAGTACTACGCACTCGAGGGGCTCAGCCAGTTGCTCAACAACATCAAAATGATCCAAAGGCACTTGAACCCCGGGCTCACGGTATCCAACATTCTCCTCACCATGTACGACGGGCGCACGAACCTCGCGTCACAGGTGGCCGACGAAGTGCGTCAGCACTTCCCGGATGAGGTCATGGAGACAATGATTCCGCGCTCCGTGCGCATCTCCGAGGCACCGAGTTATCAGCAGAGCGTCATCACCTATGATCCGAGTTCCACGGGCGCGCTGTCCTACCTGGAGGCGGCAGCCGAGCTGGCATCGAGGGCGCCGACCTCGTAGGTAACCGGGAGTCAGCAGCGATTTTTCCAGCCCGAGGGCCGCGATGTTTCACGTGAAACATCGCGGCCCTTCGTCGTTATCGAGTTCTGGGAGTGCTTCACGTGCTTGTAATCCTGGCGCACAATAGGCGGCCATGAAGTACGCGATGCGCACCTTGTCTGGGGGCCGCTTGGGGAACGAACATCGACTGAGGGGAGGTCGCTGACCGGCAAACACAGCTTTTCGGCGGTTCTTCCACCCTTGCGTTGACTACGATGGATGCAACGATTACTACGTGGAGGGACATCATCGTGGCAGAACGACGTCGTGGACTTGGCAGGGGCCTCGGTGCCCTGATTCCGAGCGGCGAACCGAGCAGTGCGGAGAACTCAGCGGCAGGGAGCGAGAAGCTTGGGGGGCAGTCGTCCACTGACACTCGCACTAGAGAACGTGGGGCCGCTGAGGGGCGCGCACCAGATCCTCAGGGCAAGGAGGCTGGTTCCGGCAAGGGGGTCACGGCAGATCCGTCGAAGGCCTCAAAGCGTGTGGCTGGGAAGATTGCGTCCACGACGTCGGACTCGAAGACCGACACGGGGGACAAGGCGAACAAGGCGGAGAAGAGCGAGAAGGCTGCTTCTAGACAGTCCACATCGATGCCTCGGGAACCATCGGGGGCGGCGGCATCGGGTACCAAGAACGCAGAAGGGACGGCGGAGAATCGTGAGGCAACGGGCGTCCCTGTGAGGAAGCGCGCGGTGTCCTCCACAACCCGAAAGGCCTCCGCGGCCCCGAATAGTGTCGGGTCTTCGTCGACCTCGGGTGAGCGGCCTACCTCCGATAAAGGGCACGATGTTTCACGTGAAACACCGCCGGGGACCGTGGCTTCGAAGGGAGTAAGGGAACCGGCCAAGCCGGCGCGGAAGCGCCGGGACATGGTTCAGGCGTTGCGAAGCACAACATCTGTGAGTCGACCGGTCGACATGTTCTTCTTGTCATCAGGGAATCAGGGGGAGCACTCTGCTGGAGAGGCGGAGAGCGAAGAAGTCTCCAAGTCCTTCGATGTTTCACGTGAAACATCGCCCAAGACCCCGGAGCCGCGACCAACCAGCAACGCCGGGTCGGAATCCGCGGGTGGCTCAGGTGGTAAGGGTGACGTCACGGCAAGCGCCGAAACGAACGGTGACCAGCCTGTGAACGACGAGTCGCGTGCCCATGGCACCGATGTTCCACTTCAAACAACCTCCACTCCCGACAGTATCGATGCACTCGCAGTACCAGGTAACGACAAGCCGACACGTTCCACGGCGGGCGGCCGACGAGTCGAGTCGGTGAAGGCCGCACCGACGGCGTCTCCGGAGCCCGGTGCGGTCCCTGATCATGTGGGGTCGGAGACGCCTGACAGGACCGCCCCGGGCACCGAGGACGCCAGAGCGTCGAACAACGAGCTGCAGATGGTCCCCGGAGCCCGATTTGCCGAGGTCCCGGTGGCAGACATTCACCCGAACCGGCGGCAGCCGCGTCAGGTCTTCGATGAGGACGAACTCGCTGAGCTGGCATTCTCCGTCAAGGAACTCGGCGTACTGCAGCCCATCGTGGTGCGGCCGAGTCGCGAGGAGGGGGAAGGTAGATACGAGCTCGTCATGGGAGAGCGCCGGTGGCGAGCCGTGCAGGAGGCTGGCCTGGATGTCATCCCGGCTATCATCCGCGACACGGCCGACAACGACCTGTTGCGTGATGCGCTGCTGGAGAACCTGCACCGGGCACAGCTGAATCCGCTCGAGGAGGCAGCGGCATATCAGCAACTGATGGAGGAGTTCGGGGCCACACAGGAGCAGCTTTCCGATAGAATTGGCCGCTCTCGTCCCCAGATCTCCAATACGTTGCGTTTGCTTCGTCTGCCAGCTCTCGTGCAGAGGCGTGTAGCGGCGGGCGTGCTGAGCTCGGGGCACGCGCGCGCACTCCTCGCTCTTTCGGATCCCGCAGAGATGGAACGGCTAGCCCAGAGAATTGTTGCAGAGGGGCTTTCTGTCCGCGCGACAGAGGAAGCCGTGGCTTTGGCAGATGGCCTCAAACGGCGTGCCACGAAGCGCAAGGCGCCAGCGAACCGGCATGACGACCGGCTCGGATACATCGCGGACGCGTTCTCCGACAAGCTGGACACGAGCGTCAAGATTCAGCTCGGAGCTCGTAAGGGGAAGATGACCATCGAGTTCGCTTCAGTCGAGGACCTGAACCGGATTATTGACGTGCTGGACCCCAAACTAGACGCTGAGAACTGAGAACTGAGAGAAGGGCCCCGATGTTTCACGTGAAACATCGGGGCCCTTCAGTATGTCGCGAGCCTGGGATGGGATCGCCGCCCTACCCACCGGTGAGCGGGGACACCGGCACGATCAGGGTTCGTTGCGGTAGTAGTTCTGGATGTCCGCCAGGCTCATGGTGCCGGTGGCCGCGGGTGAGGGCTCCGGTACGAGAACACGCTGGAGTCCACAGAGCACGGACTCGGCCAGCCGGGCACGGTAGGAACCACGGCTGAGTTTTTTCGCCTCAGCCTCGTTGGAGAGATAGCCAAGATCGACCCACGCCGCGGCGGTACCGGCGCTGCGCAGAGCACTCCACTGGCGTGCGTGGCTTCCCAGGTCTTGAGCGCCGGTGCGGGACACCAGCTCACGCAAAATCTTGTCGGAGGCAAGCTGTCCGATGGGGGAGTAGGGCTGGCCGGATTCCGGTGCCCCCCAGAAGAAGGTCGCTACGCCCTGGGCCTGCGGGGAGGCGTTCCAGTCGCACTGCAGACGGATGATGAGGGCGTCGGACCGCTCTCGCAGCACCTCGTCGACGGAGGCCACGACGTGTCGGGGGGCCTTGGACGTCTCGCCCTCGACGCCTGCGATCATCACACCATGACCGTGTCCGGCCCCCCGCACAGCATCAGCGGTGCCTCCATCAGACGGGTCGGCCTCAGGGGTGCTGACAGCGGCCGTATCACCAGCAGCAGCAACGGTCACCGCACCACCCTCGGCGTGGAGCGTGGCGCTGGTCGCGTCACTCTCCGCCTCGGGTTCCGTGCCCGCGATGGAAGACGGAAGGCTCTCGGGGGAGGGATCTACGAGCACCGGGGCGGCTCCCACGTTGTGGAGCAGGTCGTAGCTGCGCAGGGCCACCTCGTAGCTGATGGAGTCCTGCTGCGCGGCGAAATCCGAGGGCGCACCCGCGGGCTCTACCTGGGAGCTGGCACGG
Source organism: Kocuria sp. UBA5001 (assembly GCF_002398425.1). Taxonomy (NCBI): domain Bacteria; kingdom Bacillati; phylum Actinomycetota; class Actinomycetes; order Micrococcales; family Micrococcaceae; genus Kocuria; species Kocuria sp. UBA5001. The sequence goes on along the minus strand of NZ_DGYR01000019.1, from coordinate 25,240 downwards.
GAGGGGACGAGCACGATCACACGGTCACGCAGGGCTTCGTGCAGCGCCTCCAGGCGCTGGTGGTCTCGCAGGGAGAACGCCTTGGAGGTGGTGATCTTCTTGCTCACCCGTGCGAGTCCGGTGAGGGTCTCAAGGTCCACGACGCCGTCGCACTCCACACCCAGGCTGCACTGCAGCTCACGCACAGCGTAGGCGGTCTTCTGCGTGAACGTGCCGTTCAGGTGACCGTAGTAGAAACCCAACAGGGAGAGGTTGTTCTGCAGCTCCTCGACGTCATCCCCGTGCAGCGGCTCCATGTCGTTGAAGTACAGCGGGCGGTCGCCGAGGGTGTACTGGGCGTCGTTGAGTGCGGCGTCGGTCTCGAGCCCCACGAGACCGTCCACGATGAGTCCCTTGTGCTGCTGGAACCACCGCACCGCCCGGTCCACGCGCTCGTCGAAGAGCGCTGGATCCGACACGTTCTCGGGCGCAATGCCCGTGTCCGTGTTCCCCGCCCTCAGGAGGCGTTCCCTGAGGCCCACGACACGTCGGTCGCTCATGCCGTGGCGGAGGGTGGCTCCGGGAGTTGGGTGCTGCACGTGGATCTCCCCGTGGGTGTCGGTCCGTCCCGGTCGGACGGAGCTCGGACCTGCATCGTCTCAGAGAAAACCCGGGCCCGCTCACTTGTCCGTGGCGGGCCCGGGTGGTGTGTCCTAGGCGGAGGGGGACAGGTAGTCCCCGAATTCCTTCTCAAGGGCGGACTTGGGCTTCGCGCCGATGGAGGTCTTGGCGACCTCTCCGTTCGCGAAGAGGTACACGGCCGGAATGGACGTGATGCCGTACTGGGAGGCGATCGCGGGGTTGTCGTCCACGTTCACCTTCACCACGTCCACCTGCTCTGCGTGCTCGGCCGCGAGAGCATCCAGCACGGGACCGAGCTGGCGGCAGGGGCCGCACCACTCCGCCCAGAAGTCCACGATGGTGGGCTTGGAGTTCTCGAGCACCTCCGCCTGGAAGGTGGCGTCCGTAACGTCTTTCGCTGCGCTCATGTCTTTTCCTTTCGATGGTTCTTCCCGGGGGTTCGGGAGGCGAGGGTGGGGCCGGATCAGCTGTCCAGGGCCGCCAGGTAGTGCTCCACGTCCACGGCGGCCACGCAACCGGACGCGGCCGCGGTGATGGCCTGGCGGTAGGTGGGGTCCACCACGTCACCGGCGGCGAAGACTCCCGGCAGGGACGTGGTGGAGGTGCGGCCGTCCACGGCGATGGTGCTGTCCGCCGTGAGTTCCAGCTGGTCCTTTACCAGGCCCACGCGGGGATCCGAGCCGATGGCGACGAAGAGACCGGTCACGGCCAGTTCGGAGGCCTCTCCGGTGACGGTGTCTTCGAGGTCGAGGGACTCCACCTTGTTCTCCCCGTTGATGCCCGTGACCTTGGTGTTCCAGAGGATTTCGATCTTCGGGTCGTCGAGGGCACGCTGCCGCATGATCTCCGAGGCACGGAACTCGTCCCGTCGGTGGATCAGGGTGACCTTGTCCGCGAACTTGGTGAGGAAAGTGGCCTCCTCGATCGCAGAGTCACCGCCACCGATCACAGCGATGTTCTGGCCCTTGAAGAAGAAGCCGTCGCACGTGGCGCACCACGAGACGCCGTGGCCGGAGAGCCGCTCCTCGTCGGGCAGACCGAGCTTGCGGTACTCGGAGCCCGTGGAGATGATCACGGCGCGGGCACGCAGCACGGTGCCGTCCTCCACCGTGACGGTCTTGACCTCACCCTCCAGCTCCACGGACACCACGTCTTCGTAGCGGATGTCCGCGCCGAAGCGCTCGGCCTGCTGCTGCATGTTGCCCATGAGGTCCGGGCCCATGATGCCGTCGATGAACCCCGGGTAGTTCTCCACCTCGGTGGTGTTCATCAGCTCGCCGCCGGCGGTCACCGACCCGGCCAGCACCACAGGGTTCAGATTGGCGCGCGCGGTGTAGATCGCTGCGGTGTAGCCCGCGGGACCGGAACCTACGATGACGACGTCGTGCACGGCGTCGTCGTCCGAGGCCCCTGCCACCGCGGCGGGCGCGGTCTGCACTGAGGCGCCGAGGTCGAGGTTCACGGCGCTGGAGAACATGCCGGACTGATTGCTCACTGGTATGACAGCCTTTCCATGGATCACCGCGTCTGCGGAGGTGGACTACACGTCAGAACGTGGGGAGCCCGTTCAGATATTCCGCGACGCGGGGCGGGTGCTCGCGGACCCCGCCCGCGGCCGGATGATGGGGCACGGGCCGGGACGACGGACGCAGCTGGCCAGCCTCACGACCACCACCGAGCTGCCACAGCGCCGTGGACCCACTGCACGTCAACCCTCCGCACCTTCACTTCACCGCACCGTCAGCTCGCCGATGCGCAGGCCGTACTGGTAGCCGCCGATCGGGCTCGTGAGCTGCGGCAGCTGGTCCCACACGACCAGCACGTACTGGTGGGGCTTGCTACGCGCCGCGTCCGAGAGGGGCACGCGGATCTCCGGACCGGTGAAGGATCCTGAGCCCACCTTCTCGGCACCGTCCAGCGAGGGGCTGTCGGAGACGTACACCGTGAACTGCCCGCCCGAGCCGTTGGCCTGTTGCACCGTGACCTCCTGGACCGGCGCGGGTTCTTTCAGCTGCGCGGCCAGCCCCACGTACTGCACCAGGCCTCCGAACTGGGTGCTCGAGAAGCCGTAGCTGAGCCAGTAGGTGGCGGGGTTGCCGTCCGTGGCCTGGTTGAGTGTCGCGTCCGTGTCGGACATGAAGTTCGGGTCCGCGGTCACGCGTGTCACGCCGGTGATCTCGGGGGTCGCGTTCGAGGACGGGGACGACGTCGCTAGGGGGCTGCCTGCCTCCGACGGGGCCGCGTTCTGCTGCGCGGGCCCCTCCTGGGAGAACTGGCTCGTCAGCGATCCCAGGCTGCGGAAGCCCAGGACAATCACCGCAACCAGGGCCAGGACGAGCAGCAGCAGGATCAGCCACCGCAACGGACCCTTCCGCCGGTCCTCGGTGGTGGCCACTAGCTTGGCGCCCCCGCCCCCGTGCTCGGTGTCTGTCTCGGTGCTGCCGGTCGCGCCGGCCGCCGTCGCCGCAGAGGATCCGGCACGGGGTTTCTCAGGGCGGGAGCTCTCGGGACGGGATCTCTCGGGACGCTGTGTGCGTGCACCGACCGTGGCGGAGGCCCCGGCCCGGGATGCCGCCGCAACCGCGGTGGCGTCATCTGCGGGGCCGGCTCCGGCGGCGTCGCGATCGGCCCCGCGAGGGGTGGCTGAGCGTTCGTCGAGGCGGCCCGGTTTGCCCTCGGTGCGGGCGTAGCTCTCGTAACGGTTGTCACCGTCGTATGTGGGGTCGATCTCCCCCGCGGCGGCGGACGCACCAGCTGCACCGGCGCGGGATGCCTCGCGGTCGAACATCGTGGAGCGCACGGCCCCGGGGCGCACCTTGCGGCGCACGCCGAGCCGGTTGCGCACGGAGGGGGCTGCGGGGGCGTCGTCGTAGTCGTCGTAGTCGTCGTAGTCGGAGGGGTCCCAGCGGGTCACGGCCGGCTGCGCGGCGCTGCCTGCGTCCGACGCGGCGACGACCTGCTGGGGCTGGGTGGGGTCCGGCTCCTCGTAGATGTAGGAGGAGGACGCCGCGGTGCGGGAGCCGCCGAAGATGTCGTCCGAGAGCGAGTCGTCCTCGGAATCGTCGTCCCGGGTCAGCAGCGCGTCCAGGAGGTCGTCCGCGGGGTAGTAGGAAGTCACCAGGTAGGTGGAGTCATCCGTCTGTCCCATGTCCAGGACCTGGAACCCGCTGTGCCCTGCTCCACCGGCAAGCGATCGGGCCCGCTCCACCACGAAAGACTCGTGCCCGGTGGAGGGAACCAGGATCGAGACCCTTCGGCGCAGGATCTGGTCCTCCCCCTGCAGGACGTGATCCCCCTCGGGGGTGCTCGTCAGGGACGCTACAACCTTGTAACGGCCCCCCAGGACGGTTCCGAGCGCAATGGGCTGGGACACGATGGCTCCCTACTGAATCGGGCGCCGCGGCGGTCCCACGGACGCGAGGGGGTTCTTGGGGGCAGTCTAGCGGCCCAGCTTGGCCTTCAACGGGGCCAGCAGGGTGGTGAACTCCTGGACGCGGAACACCTTCAGGGCCACCGCGTAGACCACGGCCATGACCGTGCCGCCCACCGCGAGGGTGATGATCGCCCACGCCTGGCCGTGCCACGGCAGGCCATCCGTGCGGTACCCGCCGAGCCACCAGAGCATCCCCGCGCCCGCGACACCCGCGACGAGTGCCGCAGCGAGGATCCGCGCGTGGCTGCCCACGATCCGCGAGAGGCCGTAGTCCCCGATCCGCCGGGTGAGGGCCACGTGGTAGATCACCGTGGCGAGGATGTTCTGCAGCGCGTAGCAGATGGCAATGGCGTAGACCATGTGCTCGGGACGGAATGCATGCCCGATGACCACGGCGCACAGCACCGTGAACACCGAGACTGCCAGCTGCACCACGAACGGCGTCCTGGCGTCCTCCTGCGCATAGAATGCCCGCCCGAGCATAAACGCGGTGGACATGAACGGCGCACCGATGGCGATGAGCGTGATGACCTGCCCGATCACGGCACCGGCGGCCGGGGCGTCGCCAGAGAACAGCATGCCCAGGGGCCCGGCGTAAATGATCAGCGCGACCATGCAGAACACGGTGGCCACACCGGTCACGCGCAGGCTCGAGGACAGCGAGCGCACGAGCGCGGCGCGGTCACCCTTGTCCACCGCGGCGGCCATGCTGTTGAACAGCACGGTGGCGATGGACAGCCCGATCACCCCGTGGGGCAGCGCGTAGAGCATGGTGGCCTGGTCCAGGACGGCCGTGCCCGCGATCGGAACGGGGGCACCCGGGCCGGGAGCGGCGTCGGACCGGGCGCCGGTGGGGATGGCGGCGGTGCGGTACAGGGCCATGAACGCGAGGTTCGCCACGACACCCGTGGCCAGCGTCCACCCGCCCAGCTTCCCGGCCGCGGCCAGGCCGATGCCGCGCCAGCCGAAGCGGGGACGGATCTTCAGACCCAGGCGGGCCAGGGGCCAGAACAGGATCAGGGCCTGCGCTGCCACGCCGACCGTGGCCATCACCACGAGCCAGAAGGTCTGCCCGGGGGTCCAGTTCTCCACCGTGTGGTGCTCCAGGCGGAAGGGATGGAACTGGCGGATGAACACCAGCAGAGACGCGATGGCGATCAGGTTGTTGAGCACCGGGGCCCACATGTACGCGCCGAACGCCCCCTTGGCGTTGAGCACCTGCCCCACCACCGTGTAGAGCCCGTAGAAGAAGATCTGCGGAAACGTGATGAGCGCGAACGTGGTGCCCATGGCCAGCTGGGCGTCCGTCCACCCGGGGCCCATCAGGCGCATGATCGGGCCCACGCACACCACCACCGCAGTGGTGATCACCAGCAGCGCGATGACGGCCAGGGTGATCAGCCGGGAGATGTAGTCCGCACCCTCGTCCTCGGCCTTGGACGCCTTGATGATCTGGGGGACCAGCACGGCGTTGAACACGCCGCCGGCGATCAGCACGTAGATCAGGTTGGGCAGGGTGTTGGCCAGCTGGAAGACGTCCGCCATGGTGGTGGCGGAGCCGATGGCCACGGTGATGAGGAAGGTCTTCACGAACCCCAGGACGCGGGAGACCAGTGTCCCCGAGGCCATCACGGCGCTGGCGCGCGCCCCGGACTTCTGCATGGAACAAGGCCTCCTGCGCGAGGGGTGGGACCGTGTGCGGCGCACGACGGTTCGAGCGGGACCGCCCTACAGCTGGTGGATGATGTATTCCCTGGCGATGTCTGCGATCCGCCGTTCGTTGGGGAAGGACAGCTTCCGGCCGAGGTCGTCGATCCCGGACCACGCTACATCCACGGCCTCGTGGTCCGGATCGTTCTCGGTGGTCAGATAGCCGCCGGTGGCCTCCAGCAGAAAGTGGTGGACGGTCTTGTGCACGCGGTGCCCTGCGACCGTGAACCAGTAGTCGATGCTGCCCAGGGGAGAGAGCACCCGGCCCTCGATCCCGGTCTCCTCCTCGATCTCCCGCACGGCGGCCTGCTGGTTGGTCTCCTCACCCTCGGGATGACCCTTGGGAAGGCACCACTCGAGGCGTCCGCCGCGGTTGATGCGGGCGATGATGGCCACGGGGTGAGTGGGGTCGGACAGGTTGACCACGATCCCACCGGCCGAGACCTCTTCCACCGTGGGCAGCGCAGAGACCGGTTGGTTCGGTCGCCTCTTGGGCGCGCTGGGTACGGGGAAAGCCATGGCCCCTACCTTAGCCACTTTCGCATGGCACTCCCTGATGGGCCAGGGGTGCCCAGGGGGCTGGGGTGGGGACGCTCACCGGGGACGACGCCGCTCGGGGCCTCCGCGCTCCCCTCGCCTCCGTGGGCCCAGGGTCCGCCGCCCCGCCCCGCTTCTCACAGCGCGCCCGGCACTGCGTGTGCGTCCCGCGTGCGCTCCGTCGCACGGTGGTCCGCGGCCCGGTGATGCGATAATGGCTCTCATCATGACGCAGCTGCCGGACACCTCCTCACTCCACCCCGTCTCGCGCGAGCTGGGGCGCCTCTTCGACCGGGCGGGCCACGAGCTCTCCCTGGTGGGCGGTCCCGTGCGGGACCTGCTGCTGGGCAGGGACGCTCTGGACCTGGACTTCACCACTGACGCGAGCCCGGACCAGACGCTGGCGATCATCCGAGACTGGGCGGACGCCCACTGGGAGATTGGCCGGGAGTTCGGGACCATCGGCATGCGCAAGGCCGGGATGCAGCTGGAGGTCACCACCTACCGCGCGGAGGACTACGACCCGGACTCGCGCAAGCCCACGGTGGCTTTCGGGGACGACCTCACGGAGGACCTGCGCCGCCGGGACTTCACGGTCAACGCCATGGCCCTGCGTCTGCCGGACATGGAGCTCGTGGACCCGTTCGGCGGCGTCAAGGACCTGGCCGCGGGGGTGCTGCGGACGCCCGGCACCCCGGAGGACTCCTTCACGGACGACCCCCTGCGCATGATGCGCGCCGCACGGTTCACGTCCCAGCTGGGCCTGGACGTGGTGGAGCCCGTGCGGGAGGCCATGACGGCGATGGCGCCGCGGCTGGAGATCGTCTCGGCGGAGCGCGTGCGCGAGGAGCTCGTGAAGCTGATCTGCGGCGCCCAGCCGCGCCGCGGCGTCGAGCTGATGGTGGAGACGGGGCTCGCGGAGATCGTGCTGCCCGAGGTGCCCGCCCTGCAGCTCGAGACGGACGCGGCGCACCACCACAAGGATGTCTACCAGCACTCCCTCACGGTCATGGAACAGGCCGCGGAGAAGGAGACGGGCCCGGACGGCCCCGTTCCCGCCCCGGACTTCGCGCTGCGCTTCGCGGCCCTGATGCACGACGTCGGCAAGCCGGCCACCCGGCGCTTCGAGCCCTCCGGGGCGGTCAGCTTCCGCCATCACGAGGTGGTGGGCGCCAAGATCACACGCCGGCGGATGAAGGCCCTGCGCTTCGACAACGAGACCATCAAGCGCGTCACACGCCTCGTGGAGCTGCACATGCGCTTCTACGGATACGGCGAGGCGGGCTGGACCGACTCCGCGGTGCGCCGCTACGTGCGCGACGCCGGGGACGAGCTTGAACGGCTGCACCGGCTCACCCGCTCGGACGTCACCACCCGCAACAGGCGCAAGGCCGCCCGGCTCGCCGCGCACTACGACGAGCTCGAGCGGCGCATCGACCAGCTCGCCGAGCAGGAGCAGCTCGAGGCCGTGCGCCCCGAGCTGGACGGGCAGCAGATCATGGCGGTCCTGGGCGT
>NZ_DGYR01000019.1:372-17315 GCF_002398425.1 Kocuria sp. UBA5001 | reverse complement strand
CTCCTGACGGCGCGTGCGCGGCGTCGTCGTCGCAGGAGGTGGCGGCACTGCGTTCACGCGCCGCGGCGTGTGGATCACCCGCCCTCGTGGAACACTTGGGGCCAAACGTCGTCACGGCCGAGGAGTACCCGCATGAGCCTGGAAGGTGCGCGCAACAGGTCCGGAGGAAATGCCGGTCTGGTGCTGCTGGGCCTCGGCCTCTACACGGTCATGATGGCCTACCTGCTGCGCATCCCCTGCCGTGTGCCGGACTGGCACATGGCCGAGCAGGTTCCCCAGCTGTGCGCCACCGTGATCGGCACGGGGGACCTGGGCGTGCACTCCACGGACGTGGCCAACGGGTTCTTCACCGGTGGACCCACCGGAGACCAGCCGGTGCTCGTGGGCATGATCACCACCATCATCGGGTGGTTCGCCTCCAACCTCTCCTCCCTCATGGGCTTGGACGTGGGGCAGGGCTTCTACCTGGACCTCTCCCTGGTGCTTCTCGCCCTCGTGTGGCTCGCGATCGTGGCCGTGGTCTCCTCGCTCAGCGGCAACCGCCGCACGGACGCGCTGGTCATGGCGCTCGCACCCGTGATCGTGCTCGTGGGCTTCCAGAGCTGGGACCTGTGGGCCGTGCTGTTCATGATGCTCGCGCTGCTCGGCTACGTGCGCGGAAACCCGGCGCTCGCCGGGATCATGGTGGGTTTCGGCGCCTCTGTGGCGTTCTTCCCGGTGGTGGTGCTGGTGGCGATCCTCATCATGGCCGCGCGCCACCGCTTCCTGAAGGACATAGTCTCCGCGCTGCTGTGCGCGGTCATCGCGTGGGCGCTGATCAACGGCACGTACATGATCACCTCCTGGGACCGTTGGCGCGCCCAGTTCGGGGACATGGTTCGCTCGGACACGGAGCGCTCCTCCCTGTGGAACGTGTGGACCTCCGTGGTGGAGCCCCGCACCGGAACGAGCCTGGGCGACGGCGGCCAGTACGTGCTGCTGAGCATGGTCCTGGGCCTCGTGTTCGTCCTGCTCGTGGCGCTGCTGAGCAAGCGCGAGCCGTCCGTGGTGCAGGTCACCTTCCTGCTGCTCGCCCTCTACATCCTGCTGGCCAAGGAGTACTCGCTCAACTACGTGGTCTGGCTCGTGCCCCTCGTGATCCTGTGCCGGCGCAACTGGATCGAGTTCGGCCTGTGGCAGGTGGTGGAGATGCTCTACTGGGCCACCGTGGTGCTGCCCTCCTCCGCGTGGCCCACCTTGCCGTGGATCGAAGAGTTCGGCTGGAGCGCCCAGGACCTGCTGGCCGTGGTGCGCTACCTGTTCCTGATCTACCTGGTGGTGGCCGTGGTGGTGGACATGTTCCGCGGGCGCAAGGCGGCGGCGCTGGGCGCCTCGGCCGTGCAGTAGGGCGCGCACCGATGACCGACGGAGAGCGGGAGTCCTCCGCGCCCGTGAGCATCCCCGCGTGGAACACCCTGCGGCGTCCCCTCGCGCTCATCCTGGCGGTGGTGGTCGTGACCGTGGCGGCGTGGGCCGCGGTGGCCAACTACGTGGTCGTTGCCCGGGATCCCCGGGCACCGGTGGACGCCTACCTCGGCCACCTCGAGAACGGCAGCTCCCGCCAGGTCCTCGCACCCCTGCTCGTGGGCGGCGGCCAGAACCTCGCACAGCTGCTCCCCAACCGGGTCTACCGGGCGGCGGCCGACCGGCCGGTGGGGCACGATGTCGTGGGCACCATGGTGCAGGGCCGGCACGCCGTGGTCTCGGTGGACGTCCACCTGGGGGGCGGCTCCACGGTCCGGCGCACCTACACCGTGGAGCAGGTCAGCGCGTGGGGCCCGTTCAACGACGCCTGGCGCCTGCTAACACGCGACGACACCAGCGTGGAGGTGCGCATGCCCGGGCCCCTGGACGCACTCGCGGTCAACGGGGAGAAGGTCCGCCCGGACGCCGGGCACGTCACGTCACCGGACTCCTCGCGGCCGCACGCACGGGCCTGGCGCTTCGAGGCGCTGCCGGGACGGTACGACGTCGCGCTGCCGGGTGACTCCTACCTCCTCACCAAAGAACATGCCACTGCAGCAATATCTCTCACCGACCCGCGCCCGGCGGTGACCGAGGAGCTCACGGTGGCACCGTCCCCGCGCATGTGGCAGTCGGTGGAGACCGAGGTGCAGCGCACGCTCGGGGCGTGCGAGCGGGATCTGCAGTTCGACGCCGCGTCCTGTCCCGTGCCCCGGGAGCTGGAGCGGGCGACGTCGTCCGCGTCCGGGACCGCCAGCGCCTCACCGGACGAGGGCGGGCTGCCCGGGGGAGTCTCCAACGTCCGCTGGGAGGTGACATCCCGGCCCTCGCTCCTGCTGCAGCCGGACGCCGAGGAGCCCCTCGCGTTCCACGCGGCACGGTTCCGGGCGACCCAGGCGAAGGTGACGTGGCTCGAGAACGGGCGGCAGCGCAGCGGCACCGTGCGGTTCGGGATCGACGTGAGCGCCCGGAGCAACGGCGAGGAGCTCACCACCGAGGTGCGGTTGCGCTCAGCGCTGACCGACGCCGAGAAGTGAGTTTTACGCTTTTACCATGGAGGTGGCTGCACCACGGCAGCCGGGGACGAGGAGAGGGGTCCGCCATGGCCGATGAACCCGAGTACTACAGGGCCGAGCCGCTGCCCCCGCGCGACCAGAGTGCCCGCGGCTATGGCCAGGGCAAAGGGTTCGGACCCTCGGGCGGTTCCAGCCAGTGGGGCCAGGGTTGGCCCGTGAGCCAGCCCGTGAATGTCAACGTGGTGGGCGGGAAGTCCACCGTGCTCGCCTACGTGCTGTGGTTCTTCCTGGGTCAGCTCGGGATCCACAAGTTCTACCTCGCGCAGCCCGTCCAGGGCATCTTCTACCTCCTGCTCGGCCTGATCGGCTGGGCCACCGTGGGCATCCTGGTCGGCTGGATCTTCCTGGTCCCGCTGTGGATCCTCATGTTCATCGACCTCTTCGTGATCCCCGTGCGCGTGGCCGTCCTCAACGCCCGGCTGGCCCGCCGGGTGGGTGGCTACTGAGGCGCCGCTGTAGTAAAGTAGGCAAGTCTGTGTGCCGTGCGTTCCACGTTGCCGGCACCGACATACGCACAGAACCTCCTGCTGTGGAGAGACCGCAGCCGCTTAGCCCGAAGGAGGTGGGTTCTTTACATGCGTGAATACGAACTGATGGTCATCCTCAACCCCGAGGTGGAGGAGCGCGCCGTCGAGCCGACCCTCAAGAAGTTCCTCGAGGTCGTCACCAAGGAGAACGGCACCGTCGACAAGCTCGACATCTGGGGCCGTCGTCGCCTGGCCTACGAGATCCAGAAGAAGTCCGAGGGCATCTACGCCGTGGTGAACTTCACCGCCGAGCCGCAGACCGCCAAGGAGCTGGACCGCGTCCTGAACCTCAACGAGGCCGTCATGCGCACCAAGATCATCCGTCCGGAAGAGCAGAAGATCCACGGCAAGTGAGTTGAGCGTGCACGTCCATCCGGACTGCACACCGCGTGCCCACGAACGGGGTCCCGCACCCCGACCGTGACATGCTTTTCAACTCACCGTGTCTCGTATCCAGCGTCCACAGAATCCGGAGGTTCACATGGCTGGCGACACCGTCATTACAGTGATCGGAAATCTGACTGCCGACCCCGAACTGCGCTTCACGCCGTCCGGAGCCGCCGTGGCCAACTTCACCGTTGCGTCCACCCCGCGTGCCTTCGACCGGCAGAGCAACGAGTGGAAAGACCAGGAAACTCTTTTCATGCGCTGCTCCGTCTGGCGTGAGGCCGCGGAGAACGTCGCGGAGTCCCTCACCAAGGGCACCCGCGTGATCGTCCAGGGACGGCTCAAGGCACGCTCGTACGAGACCAAAGAAGGGGAGCGCCGCACCAGCACCGAGCTGGAAGTGGACGAGATCGGCCCCTCCATGAGGTACGCGACCGCCAAGGTCAACCGGAACTCGCGCGGCGGAGGCAACTCCTACGGTGGGAACCAGGGCTTCGGCGGCGGTCAGGGCGGCTTCGGTGGAGGCCAGAGCAGCAACCAGGGTGGTTTCAACGACCAGCAGGGTGGCGGCTTCGGCGGAAACCAGGGCGGTCAGGGCGGCGGGTTCAACGGGAACCAGGGCAGCCGTGGCGGCCAGCAGCAGCGTCAACAGGGTGGTGACCCGTGGGGCCAGTCCTCCGGGGGCAACTACGACTGGGGCGCCGACTCCGAGGACGAGCCTCCCTTCTAAACCTCATCACAACCACCCATCCCGCAGGTGCGCCTGCGGGCTCCGCACCAGAAAAGGAGCACCACGATGGCCAAGGCTGAAATCCGCAAGCCGAAACCAAAGCAGAACCCGCTCAAGGCGGCCGACATCACCGAGATCGACTACAAGGATGTCGCCCTTCTGCGCAAGTTCATCTCCGATCGCGGCAAGATCCGCGCTCGCCGTGTGACCGGCGTGTCCGTCCAGGAGCAGCGCAAGATCGCCCAGGCGATCAAGAACGCTCGTGAAGTGGCACTGCTGCCCTACTCCGGCGCTGGCCGCTGATCAGAGAGGACTGAGAATTCATGGCAAAGATCATCTTGACCCAGGAAGTCTCCGGGCTCGGTTCCGCGGGCGACGTGGTGGACGTGAAGAACGGCTACGCCCGTAACTTCCTGTTCCCCCGCGGCTTCGCGACCCCGTGGTCCCGCGGCGCCGAGAAGCAGATCGACTCCATCAAGCAGGCCCGCGCCACGCGCGAGCTGCACTCCCTCGAGGATGCGCAGGCGCTCGCCGCCAAGCTCACCTCCACCACGCTGACCGTTCCGGTCAAGTCCGGTGCCGAGGGTCGCTTGTTCGGCACGGTCCGCGCCGGTGACATCTCCGCCGCAGTGGAGAACGCCGGTCTCGGCTCCATCGACAAGCGTCGCGTGGACCTCACCCAGCGCATCAAGACCACCGGTGTCTACCAGGCCGTGGTCCACCTGCACGAGGACGTCAACGCGAACATCGAGTTCGAGGTCGTGCCCGCCTGATCACCAGGCGATCACGCACCGCGCGCTGAGGAACTGCCCTCCGTGTGACGGCTCAACGAAGGAACCCCGTGGCTTCGGCCGCGGGGTTCCTTCGTGTCCAGGGCGGGTGAGCCGTGGTGCTCGACGATCCCACCCGCGTGGACACGTGCGTCGCCGCGCCCGTCCAGTCACCGTGGAGCGGGGCATGGCACCATGTCTGGGTGAGCATGAGAGCCTCCCGTCCGAGAACCGGCAGAAAACTGTTCTGGGCCGCATTCGCGTGCGCGATCCTCACCCCGCTGCTCTTCCTGGGAGGCTTCACGACCGGCAACGGCTTCGGGTCGCATACAGCCATGACGATCCTGTTGGTGGGGATGGTGCTGAGCGTGGTCACGTCCCTGGTGACGTTCGTCATGGGGGTCGCGGGAACCGTGGCGTTCCCGGCGCTGCGCGGGCGCTACGTGCTGGTGCTGGTGCTGTCCGTGGTGTTCTCGCCCCTGCTCTGGCTGCTGCTGTTCGCGCTCTTCGCCTGAGTTCTCCCCAGAGGGGGCGGTTTTCCACAGCCGAGTCCACATGCTGTGCACACCGCCGCACGGCGTGTTCCACAAGATCTCCACAGAGTTTTCCACAGGTTGTGAATGACTGACCTCGCCTGGGTACGACGACGCCGGCTGGTCGCCCGTGGCCCCCACCGGGAGACGGCTGGGGGAGCTGGAAGCCAGCCGCGCGGCGGCGTCGTCCCGGCTGCGTGACGGCGCTTCTGCGCGTCTGAGGGCGGTGCGAGAATGTACCGGGCGCCGCACCGGGTGGGCGCCTCCGACGTGATGAAAGTGGGTAAGGGTGTCCGAATACTCCTCCGGGCCGCGCGAGGACTACGGCCGCACCATGCCGCACGACAACCAGGCCGAGCAGTCGGTGCTGGGCGGGATGATGCTCTCCAAGGACGCCATCGCGGACGTGGTGGAGGTGCTGCGCGGCGTCGACTTCTACAAGCCGGCGCACGAGAACATCTACGATGCCGTGGTCTCCCTCTACGGGCGCGGCGAACCGGCGGACGCCATCACCGTGGGGGACGAGCTCACCAAGAACGGTGAGATCGAGCGGATCGGCGGGATCGCGTACCTGCACTCGCTGATCGCCTCAGTGCCCACGGCCGCGAACGCGGGGTTCTACGCGGAGATCGTGCGCGAGCGCGCCGTCCTGCGGCGGCTCGTGGAGGCAGGCACCAAGATCGTGCAGCTGGGCTACGCGCACGACGGCGAAGTGGACGACATCGTCAACGAGGCCCAGGGCGAGATCTACCAGGTGGCCGAGCGGCGGACCGCGGAGGACTATGTCCCGCTGAAGGACGTCATGGAAGCCACCGTGGATGAGATCGAGGCCGCGGGCAGCCGCTCCGGGATGCAGGGCGTGCCCACCGGGTTCGTGGAGCTGGACGAGCTCACCCACGGGTTCCAGGGTGGGCAGATGATCGTGATCGCGGCGCGACCGGCCATGGGCAAGTCCACGCTCGCGCTGGACGTGGCGCGCTCCGCGTCCATCAAGCACGGGATGACCTCGGTGATCTTCTCCCTGGAGATGAGCCGCAACGAGATCGCGATGCGTCTGCTCTCCGCGGAGGGCACGCTGAACATGCAGGACCTGCGCGCGGGCACGCTGCAGGACGACCAGTGGGCGAAGATCGCGCAGATCATGGGCAAGATGAACGAGGCGCCGCTGTTCATCGACGACTCCCCGAACATGTCCCTCATGGAGATCCGCGCCAAGTGCCGCCGGCTCAAGCAGAAGCACGACCTCAACCTGGTGATCCTCGACTACCTCCAACTCATGAGCTCCGGGAAGAAGGTGGAGTCCCGTCAACAGGAAGTCTCCGAGTTCTCCCGTGCCCTCAAGCTCCTGGCAAAGGAGCTGGACGTGCCCGTGGTGGCGCTGTCCCAGCTGAACCGTGGCTCCGAGCAGCGCCAGGACAAGAAGCCGCAGGTGAGTGACCTGCGTGAATCGGGGTCAATTGAGCAGGATGCGGACATGGTCATCCTGCTGCACCGCGAGGACGTCTACGACAAGGAGTCCCCGCGCGCCGGTGAGGCGGACGTGATCGTGGCCAAGCACCGCAACGGTCCCACGAAGACGATCGTGGTGGCGTTCCAGGGCCACTACTCACGGTTTGCGAACATGGCGCTGGAGGGGTTCTAAAGTCTTCAGCTCCCCGTCTTGTGCTGCGTTGCGGGCGAGCCGAGCTGCGCCTTGCGTCCAACCTCCCACCCCCTGGGATCGCACCCACCTCGCCCGTAACCCGCCCGTCCCACTACGCTTTGTTGGTGCTCACCACTGAACAGGCTGCTTACAAACTCGCCTTCCAGATTGCGGACGCCCTGATCCGCAGCGGGGCCGGGTCCGCCAACACCACCAAGTCCCTGCTGTCGATCTTTCGCAAGACGGACCTGCGGGACGTCACGGTGAGCGTGGGCCTGGGGCAGGTGACCATCAGCCACCAGGATGCGCCGGACGAGGCGCCGAGCACTCGCGTGTTCGAGTCCCAGCCCGGGACCCTGGACATCCAGCTGCGCACGGCCACGGGCGAGGTGCTGGAGGACTTCGTGCTCGGCCGGATCTCTGCAGAGGAGGGGATCCAGCGCATGGACGAGATCCTCGCGGAGTCCCGGCACATCGGCCACCGTCTGACGATGACCGGTTTCGCGATGTTCGGTGTCGGGTTCGCTCTCATCCTGGGCGGAAGCTGGCCCACCGCCCTCACGGCCGCGATCGTCTCCGCGATCGTGTACGGCGTCTACGCCCTCGTGCAGCGGATCAAGGCCCCGGAGGTCTTCAGTCTCGCGGCCGGGGGGTTGATGGCGGTGCTGGGGGCGACCGTGGCGGGGGTGCTCTTCGACATCACCCAGACGGCCGTGTGCATCGTGGCCGCGCTGGCCGCGTGGCTCGCGGGGATCGCCGCGTACGGTGCGGTGCACGACGTCATCACCGGGTGGTACGTCTCCGCCTCCGGGCGCATCTTCGAGGCCATCACGAGCA
Source organism: Kocuria sp. UBA5001 (assembly GCF_002398425.1). NCBI lineage: Bacteria > Bacillati > Actinomycetota > Actinomycetes > Micrococcales > Micrococcaceae > Kocuria > Kocuria sp. UBA5001. The sequence goes on along the minus strand of NZ_DGYR01000019.1, from coordinate 9,310 downwards.
CTGCCGGTCTGGTGGCCGGTGTGACCATCGGGATCCACGCCATGCGGCCGCTCGTGGGGGACTCCGTGGACTACATCGAGACGCTGCAGATGGACGACTCCCGCTGGGCCCTCACCGTCCTTGGTGCCGCCGTGGTCTCCGCCGGTTTCGCGCTCGCCTCGGGTGGTCGTGGGTGGAAGCTGGTGTCCCTCGGTCTATTCGGCGGCCTGGTGCAGCTGGGGGTCCTCGCCATCACCGCCACGGGCATCAGTTCGTTCGGTGCCATTCTGATCGCCTCGATCGTCGCGGGCATCCTGAGCGTCACCCTCACCCGCGCCCTGAACCTGGCCTCGAACGCCACGCTCGTGGTCGTCCTGCTCCCGCTGTTCCCGGGAATGCTCGTCTACCAGGGTGTCCTGGGCGTGATCTTCGGCCTCGAAGACGCCGGGGAGAACGTCCTCGAGGCCGCGATCACCGCATTCTGCCTGTGCATGGGCGGCATGCTCGGACAGTACGTGGCGTCCGAGATCCTCTGGGCCGGGCGGCGTCGCCAGTTCGTGCGTCACCACCCGGGCCAGAAGTTCCGCCGCGAGATGGCGAACGAGGAGAACTTCAGCGACATCATGGTTCCGATCTTCTCCAAGCCCTTCACCAGCTGACGCGGGCGCAGATCAAGCTGGGGCGGTCCGCGCTGCGCGCCCGGCGGCGGGGTGGGTCCTGCCCGCGTCCGCCCCGCCGCGGAGGCCGCTACTTCCCCATGGCCTCGGCCACGCGCTCCACGAGCCCTCGCATGTTGGCGAGCGTGCGCTCTGCGCGCTCCTCCGGGCTCATGGTCTCCTCCATCTGCCGGATGCCCTCGGGCTTCCGCCGCCCCAGTGTGTAGTCGCTGCACGCCAGGTTCGAGCACACGTAGGTGCCCACGGAGTTGTAGCGGTCCTTCGCGGTCTTGGAGCGCTGGATCGATACCAGTGAGACGCCGCTGGCCGGGTGCAGCGTCAGACAGATCTGGCACATGCGGGCGCCGCCGCTCGTTTTCTGCGCGTTCTTCTCGAGCACCAGTCCGCGCAGCCCGTCCTCGGTCTCGACGACGACGTAGCCCGCCCGCGGCGACTTCGGGTCGTACCAGCCCAGGAAGATCTGGGACTCCCAGTCCCCGTGGAGCACGTCCTGCGGGATGTTGATGCGCTGCGCGGCGCCCTTGGAGCAGTTGACGAAGCTCTTGCGGATCTCGGTTTCTGTATGCGTATTCATGTTATTTGGTCCTTCGAGGATGGCCTTTCCCTGCCTGCCACGTGCGGGTCAGGGCGGCGCGCGGGCGCCCGGGTGTCAAGGGGCGCGGTGGGGGAGGGCGGCGTCGTCGTGCCGTGTGGTGCGGGAGGGCGACGGCGTTCGGCGCGCTCGTGGAGCACGGTCGCCGCGGGGAGGTGGAAAGGGGTGGGTGAAAGCGCACGACGGGGTGGTCTTCACCCGCCGCGTCCGGTCAGCGCTGTCTAGTGCCGGCGTTGAAGAAGCCGGCAACCCCCTGACGCACGAAAGCCTCGTTCCTCCACGGCTGTGGATCTCGAAAACGTACGGGGACAGTTTAGATCCACCGTGGGGCTGCCCACCACCTGGCATCGGGTCGCCCAGAAGGGTATCCCGCTGGAGGTGAGCGTCAAGTTCCCATACTCGTAGAAGTCAAGAATTTACAAGTGGGTATTGCCTCCTTTCCCCGTGTTTCTAGGGGGCAGAGGCTCCGATGTTCAAATCTGTCTGATCCTCGGATAAATTTTGATACATGCAACCCATGGTCTTCCCCGAGGTCGATTTCGCGAGTGCGCTCGTGACGGATCTGTTCGCCCTGGAGCGGGTGCGCGTGGATTTTCGTACTGAGCACCTTGACGACCCTCTTGGCCTGGAGCTGCGCAGGCTGTTCCAAGGTCTCACGAGCGTCATGTCGGCACGCATCGAAGGGAACCGGACCACGGTGGCGGATGTCGTGGCCGAAGCCCGGCGGGCCGCGGCCACGGGAAAGCCAGCAGCAGACGCCGTGCGAGAGATTCTGCAGCTGGAGCAGGCAACTGACTACATGGACGAGTTGGCAGCCCGTGGAAGGCTGTCCCTGACTCATGGGCTGATCCGTGAACTCCACCAGCTCGCCGTGCAGGGACTCGAACGTGAAGGTGACGAGCACCCGGGCAGCTATCGAACAATCCCCGTCGGGATCGCTGGAGCGTCCCACGTCCCGCCCGCACCCGGGTCCGTCCAGGCGGACATGGGCCAGCTCCTGGAGTTTGCAAACAAGGAAGTGCCCGCACAGCACCAACTCCTCCAGATCGCGCTGGTCCACCACCGGTTCGTCTGGATACATCCGTTTGCCAATGGTAACGGGCGGGTCTCACGCCTGCTGACGTACGCCATGCTGAGCAACCAGGGCTACACCTCCAGGAGCGCCGCGCGTCCGCTCAACCCCACAGCAGTTTTTGGTGCCGACCGGCAGTCGTACTACGACCACCTCGCGGGAGCGGACTCCCTGAGCCCGGAGGGGGTGCTGGCCTGGGCCGGGTATGTGATCCACGGCCTCAAGGACGACATGGACAGGGTCAGTCGGCTTGCTGCCCCCCGCTTCATTTCCGAGGAGGTCGTGGTGCCCTCGGTCAATGCCGCCCTCGCGGCGGGGGAGCTCACGGAGACGGAGGCAGATGTGATCTACGCGGTGGCGCGCCAAGGGGAGGCCAAAGCGGGCGATCTCGAAGACGTGATCAAGGGGTCTCCGTCGAACAGGAGCCACCGTCTGCGCCGCATGGTCGAGTCCGGGTTGCTACAGAAGATGTCAGGGCCGGGGCGGTACGTGGTGAGTCTGCATCGCAACGTTCTGACCAAGCACGTGGTGCACCGCCTCAACCAGTTGGACATGCTCCCGGCTATCCTGCGTGACTGAGGTGCGGGACTGTCCACACGACGGCAGGTGAGCGCACAGTACCCCAGTGCTCAGCACCTACCCTGGAGGCATGACTTCCTCCGCCACAGCCACCACATCCCTGGGCGTCCTGCAGGAGGTTTTCGGGTACGACGCCTTCCGTGGGGAGCAGGCGGAGATCATCGAGCAGGTGGTGGGTGGCGGGGACGCCGTGGTGCTGATGCCCACCGGCGGCGGCAAGTCCCTGTGCTACCAGATCCCCGCACTGTTGCGGGACGGCACGGGCGTGGTGGTCTCCCCGCTGATCGCGCTCATGGCGGACCAGGTGGCCGCGCTCGAGGCCGTGGGCATCCGCGCCGCGTACCTCAACTCCACCCTGGAGCCCTACGAGGCGCAGGAGGTGGAGCGGAAGCTTCTCGCCGGGGACATCGACCTGCTCTACATGGCCCCCGAACGGCTCATCCTGCCGCGCACCGTTGAGCTGCTGAAGCGCGCACCGATCGCCCTGTTCGCGATCGACGAGGCGCACTGCGTCTCCCAGTGGGGGCATGACTTCCGCCCCGACTACATGGGGCTGTCCGTGCTTGCGGACGCCTTCCCGGATGTTCCCCGCATCGCACTCACCGCGACCGCCACGCGGGCCACCCACCAGGAGATCACCGAGCGGCTGCGCATGGAGGACGCGCGGCACTTCGTCTCCAACTTCGACCGCCCCAACATCCAGTACCGGATCGAGCCCAAGGACCGCGCGAAGGACCAGCTGCTGCGGCTCATCCAGTCGGAGCACCCGGGGGAGGCGGGCATCGTCTACTGCATGTCCCGCAAGAGCGTGGAGTCCACCGCCGCGTGGCTCAGCGCCCGCGGGGTCGACGCCATGCCCTACCACGCGGGTCTCGACGCCGCGGTGCGCCAGGACACGCAGGTGCGGTTCCTGCGGGAGGAGGGAATCGTCGTCGTCGCCACGATCGCGTTCGGCATGGGCATCGACAAGCCGGACGTCCGCTTCGTCGCCCACCTGGACCTGCCCAAGAGCATTGAAGGCTACTACCAGGAGACAGGCCGCGCCGGACGCGATGGTATGCCCGCAACGGCATGGATGGCATACGGCCTGGGCGACGTGGTCAACCAGCGGCGCATGATCGACCAGGGCGACGGATCTGACCTGCACAAACGCAATGCGCGCTCGCACCTGGACGCCATGCTCGCCCTGTGCGAGACCACGGACTGCCGCCGCGTGCAGCTGCTGCGGTACTTCGGCCAGGACTCCGAGCCGTGCGGCAACTGCGACACGTGCCTGAACCCGCCCAAGGTCTGGGACGCCACCGTGCCCGCCCAGAAACTGCTGTCCACCCTCATCAGGCTGCAGCGCGAACGCGGTGAGCAGTTCGGCTCCGGCAAGGTCTTCGACATCCTGCTGGGCCGCAGCAACGAGCGCACGGAGGCGTCGCGCCACCAGGAGCTGAGCGTGTGGGGGATCGGGCAGGACCTCTCCGAGCGGGAGTGGCGCTCGGTGCTGCGGCAGCTGCTTGCCCGCCGGGTCGTGGAGGCCGTCGGTGATTTCGGCGTGCTCGTTCCCGGCCCGGAGGCCGGACCCGTGCTGCGCGGTGAGGGCACCCTGGAGCTGGCGGTGGACAGGGCGCCGACGGCGCGCGCGAACGGACGCGCCCGCAGCGGCGGGGGCAGTGGGCACTCGCGGGCCGCAGACACCCTGGACGAGGCCGCGAAGGAGACCTTCGAGGCGCTGCGGGTGTGGCGGACATCGGTGGCCAAGGAAAAGCAGATCCCGCCCTACATGGTGTTCTCGGACGCCACGCTCGTCGGCATCGTGGAGGCCGCCCCCGCCTCGACCGCGCAACTCAGCGGCATCAGCGGAGTGGGCGCCAAGAAGCTCGCCGAGTACGGGGACGCCGTGTTGGAGGTGCTGGGCTCCCCGGGGTCCTGACGGTGAGAACTGCCCCGGCCGTTCGGCGTCAGTCGCACGTGACGGAGGATATGCGGTCCACAATGGCCTCGGCCACCGCGGGGGCCTCGCGCTCGGGCAGCCAGTGCCCGGCATCGAGCTCGACGAACTCGTACGGCGCGTGCACGTACACCTCGGTCTCCTCCGCGGCCGTTCGGCCCAGGGCGGGGTCCCGGTTGCCCCACACAAACGTAGTGGGCATCGTGATGATGCCGTTTCCAGCATTCTTACCGGTCACGCCGTCCTTGCGCAGCATGGCGCGGTACCAGTTGATGGGCCCGCGCAGGTCGTCCGCGGTGGCGAAGCGACGCTCGTAGCGTTCCGCGGCCTCCTCGGGGATGCCCGCACGGCGGGTGAGGGTTCCCACGCGACCGGCGAGCAGACGCTCCGGTGCGGCGGGGATCTGGAACATGCCGATGTACCAGGATTTCTTGAGCTGGTCCGGGGTCTTGAGCGCGTGCCCGAGCGCGGTGGGGTGCGGGGTGGACAGCACGGTCAGCGAGGTCACCCGCTCCGGTGCGCGCAAGGCGATGTCCCAGGCGAGCACCCCGCCCCAGTCGTGGCCCACCAGGTGGAACCGCTCCGCTCCGGCCTCGTCCGCGAGGGCCAGCGCGTCCCCGGAGAGCTCCTCGCGGCGGTACGCGGCCAGCTCGGTGGGTCGGGCGCCCGGGGAGTACCCACGCTGGTCCATGGCGAGAGTGCGCAGCCCCTGCGCGTTCAGCCGCGCGGCGACGTCGTCCCAGCCGCGGGCGTCCTGCGGGAAACCGTGCAGCAGCAGAACCACGGGGCCGTCCTCCGGGCCCTGGTCGAGAACGTCGAACGTGAGTCCCTGTCGTGTGAAGCTGGTGATCCGAGTCATGCCTCCACCCTATGGCGCACGGAGGGGCTCGTCAGCCGTGGCCCCGGACCTAGGGTGGGTCTGCGGCGGAGCGGGTCTAGAAGAACCCGATGACGCGCCCAATGATGACCAGGACGGTGAACGGTGCCACGACCACGGCCAGTCCGATCAGCACGACCTTGTCCACGGCGCCCTCACCGGGGCGCTCGCGGTCGAGGTGCTCTCCGGGCGGGAGCCCGTGGTGCGGGTGCTGCGCGCGGCGGCCGCTCACCGGGAGCTGCCCGTGTACCTGTTGAGCCGCCAGGTGCGGTTCGTGGCCGTCACGCAGGAGGTGCACCGCCGGATCGCCGCGCGTCAGCTCGAGCAGCTGGAGACGGACCGCCGCATCCACGAGGTCTTCACCCAGCTGACCCTGGAGGCCGCTCCGGTCCAGCGGATCGTTGCAGAAGCCGGGCGGCTACTGGGTGCCGAGGTCGTGTGGCGGCGGCGTGCGGCGTCGCGGTGCTCGATGCGCTCGCGTGGGCGCTGGGCTGGGAGCGCACGACGGCGCTTGCTGGCCGTCTCGGCGCTGCCTCCGTGGCCGTGCTGGTGCCGCTGGCCGCGCGCACCCCTCAGGACGCCGTGGTGGAACGGGTGCTTACGGCGGCGGAGCAGCGCCTGGAGGGAGCGTGGCGGGTGCTCGCAGGGGTCTCCGAGCCAGAGTCGGGGATGATCGGCGCGGCCGCCCGCCTGGACGAGGCCGGAATGATCGCGGAGGCCGCGGTGTCCCTGCTCGCGCGGGACGGTTGCGCGGAAGGTGGCCCCTCGCAGGACGGGACCGTGGCGGACCGCGCGGCACAGCACGACGCCGCCCGGTCCGGTTCTGTGCGCTCCGGTTCCGCTCGGCGGCGGCGCTTCCGCGCACAGGACGCGCGGCTGCGCGGGCTGCTCGCGATGCTGCGCGGGGACGAGCGCGTGCAGATGTTCGCACGCACGGAACTCGGGAGCGTCCTGGACGTGGAGCGCCACGAGGACCGTGAGCTGTTGACGCAGTTCCTGGCGTGCGGCGGGAACAAGAGCCTGCTGGCCCAGCGGATCCACCTCTCCCGCCCGGCGCTCTACGGGCGGCTGGCCCGGTTGGAACGCAGGCTGGGGGTGTCGCTGGACGATCCGGAGTCGCGGACGTCCCTGCACGTGGCGCTGCTGATCACGGAGGTGGAGGGGTGCTGAGGACGGCCCGGGCGGCGTCGTGCGCTAGGACTCGGTGGGGTAGTCGCGCGGCCAGCTGTGGCCGAGGGTGGCCTCCACGCTCTCGTTGAAGCGGCGGGTGAGACGGGCCAGCGCGGTGACGTCCTCCTGCGGCCAGTCCGCAATGAAACGCTGGTAGGACTCGCGGCGGACCTCCAGTTCCTCCGCAAGACGGTGCACGCCCTCCTCGGTGGGCTGATGCTTCTTGGCGACGCCGCCCTCAGGGTCCTTGATGCGCTCGATCAGACCGCTCTTCATGGCGGCTGCGACCTGCCGGTGGACGGTGGAGATGTCCAGGCCGAAGGACTGGGCCAGCTCGGCCACGCTCATGGGGCCGCCGGCCTGCAGACGGGCGAGGAGCACGGTGGAGCTGCGGTCCAGCGCCTCCCGGCGGGACTGGGGTGGTGCTCCCTGGAGGGCGTATCTCGAGAGCAGCATGTTCTCGTAGACGAGTTCGCTCACTGAGTCATCGCTGTGCACGGTTCCATCCTTTCATCCCCGGGTGGACGGCTTCCGAGGGGCTGCCGCCGTGGCAGCTCTCAACGGCAGGCGGGGCGGAAAGACGGGGGAGCGGGGTCGTCGACAAAAATTGCATAATACAAATCCTGGGGTAATATCTTGCACTATACAAACCCAAAAACTCCAGGAGGTGCCCGTGTCGGTCGACGCGAAGGACGACGTTCCCACAGGTCAACTGCCGGTTGTGGTGGAGCAGGCCACGCCCGGTCCCGCGCACTCGGCGGGCCCGGCACGGCTGGTCACGCCCACGTTCGTGGTGGCGTGGGTGGTCAACTTCCTGCAGTACCTGACCTTCTACATGCTGGTCACCACCATGGCGCTGTACGCGGTGAAGAGCTTTGCGGCCTCGGACGCCGTGGGCGGCTTCGCGTCCAGTGCGTTCGTGGTGGGGGCGACCGTCGCGCGGCTGGTCTCCGGATACCTCGTGGACATCCTTGGCCGCCGGAAGATGCTGCTGATCGCGCTCGTCGTCGTGGCCGTGGCGTGCGCGCTGTACCTGCCTGCCGGGTCTCTGCCCGTGCTTATCGGGGTGCGTCTGCTGCACGGTTTCGGGTACGCGTTCGCGAGCACCGCCGTCATGACGATCGCGCAGTCCGTGATCCCCGACTCCCGCCGCGGCGAGGGCACCGGGTACTTCGCGCTGGGCACCACGCTGGCCACTGCGGTGGGGCCCGCGCTGGGGCTCTTCCTGGTGGGTTCGCTGAACTACACGTGGCTGTTCTGGACGACCCTCGTCACCGCCGTGCTCGGCCTGGTGCTGGGCATCTTCCTGCGGGAGCCCCTGGTCAAGCGTGAAGCCCAGGCCAACCAGGAGGTGGACAAGCAACGCGCGGCCTTCTCGCTCAGCGACATCGCCCACCCGGCAGTGCTGCCCATCGGCTCCTTCATGCTGGTGGTGGGCGTCTGCTACGCGGGCGTCATCACCTACCTCAACGCCTATGCCGAGGACCGCGGAGTCACCACCGGTGCCGCCCTGTTCTTCGTGGCGTACGCCGTGGCCATGCTGATCATGCGCCTGGTGCTGGGCAAGGTGCAGGACCAGCGCGGGGACAACGTGGTGGTCTACCTGGGCCTCGTCTGCTTCGCCGTGGCCCTGGGCATCCTGGCGGTGGCCAACCAGGACTGGCAGGTGGTCGTGGCCGGCGCCATGACTGGTCTGGGCTACGGCACGCTCATGCCGGCCGCGCAGGCCATCGCCGTGAACGCGGTGCCCGCCCACAAGCTGGGCACCGGCATCTCCACGCTGCTGCTGCTCATGGACGTGGGCGTGGGCGTGGGTCCCGTGATCCTGGGTCTGTTGCTCTCCGCCGCCGGTTTCGGGGCCATGTACGCGGTTCTCGCCGTGCTGGTAGTGGTTGCCGCCGTGCTGTACCACGCGGTGCACGGGCGGCACCCGCACGCCAAGCGGGGGCGGCTGGCGGTGGACTGACCGTCGCTCCTCCGGGGCCCGTGGCGTGTGCCGCGGGCCCCCTTTCTGTTGCGCGGCTGCTTCGGGGGGGGGGGGGGCGACGACCCC
>NZ_DGYR01000019.1:0-166 GCF_002398425.1 Kocuria sp. UBA5001 | reverse complement strand
TATAGTCAAGCACGCTTTACACAGCTCAGTAGGAGGACGACATGACCCCCACGACCCAGGTCACCGGCAGGGCCCCCGTCGGCTCCTACGTGCGCATGCTCGCCACGGCGCTCGTCGGCGCAGCTGCTGTTGGAGGGATTGCCTCTCTCACCCGTCCGGAGAATCC
>NZ_DGYR01000014.1:0-18530 GCF_002398425.1 Kocuria sp. UBA5001 | reverse complement strand
CCCCGGTCTCCGCGTACCTGCACGCCGCGGCCATGGTCAAGGCCGGGATCTACCTGGTGGCGCGCCTGGCGCCGGGTTTCGCCGGAACCACGTGGTGGCTTCCCATCACCCTCACCCTGGGCCTGGGGACCATGGTCTTCGGCGGGTGGGTGGCACTGCGCCAGTACGACCTCAAGCTCATCCTGGCCTACGGCACAGTGAGCCAGCTGGGGTTCATCACCGCGGTGGTCTCCTTCGGCACCGCAGACACCGCCATGGCCGGGCTCGCCATGGTGATGGCCCACGGCCTGTTCAAGGCCACCCTGTTCCTCACCGTGGGCATCATCGACCACCAGGCCGGCACGCGCGACATCCGGCGGCTGTCGGGAGTCGCGGGCAAGGCGCCCCAGCTGCTCGTCGTGGCGGTCATCGGTGCCGCCTCCATGGCGGGTGTTCCACCCCTGCTGGGTTTCGTGACCAAAGAGGCGGTGCTCACCGCGTTCGTGGACGCGCTGCCGGAACCGCTCGCGGTCACGGCGCTCGTGTGCGTGGTGGTCGGATCCGTTCTGACGTTCGCGTACAGCGCCCGTTTCGTGTGGGGCGGCTTCGCGCGCAAGCCGGGGCGCTTCTCCGGGCTCGAGACCTCCCCGGACGGGCAGTCGGTGGTCGGCGCCTTCACCCCCGTGCGCTGGGACTTTCTGGCCGCCCCCGCAGTGCTGGCCCTCGTCACTGTGGTGCTCGGACTGTGGCCCGCCCCGCTCGAGGCGGGGATCACGCCCTACCAGGAGCTCTTTCCCGGGGCCGCGCAATCGCACGTGCACCTGGAGCTGTGGCACGGCTTCACCCCGGCGCTGGGCCTCTCCGCGCTCGTGATCGCCGCAGGCGCGGCGCTCTACGCGGCACGGCGCTCCGTGGGCCAGTTCCAGAGCAGGCTTCCGGAGGTGCCCAGTGGCGACTTCGTGTACCGCAAGGTCATCAACGTCCTGGACCTGCTCGCCGTGTGGCTGACCGGGCGCACACAGCGCGGCTCCCTGATGTTCTACCTCTCCGTCATCCTGGTCACCGCCATCGTGGTGCCCCTCGTGGCACTGTTCTGGTACGAGACGCCCCCACTGGCCGGGTTCCGCTACGGGGACTCCCCCGCCCAAGTGGTCACGGGCCTCGCCATGCTCGTGGCGGCGCTGCTCGTCCTCACGGCGCGCAAGCGCTTTCTCGCGGTGCTGCTCGTCTCGGTCACCGGGTACGGCCTGGCGCTGATCTTCGCCCTGCACGGCGCACCGGACCTCGCCCTGACCCAGACGCTGGTGGAGACCATCTCCCTGGTGGCCTTCGTGCTGGCCCTGCGTTCGCTGCCAGGACCGCTGTGGAACCGGAAGCCGGCCGGGCACCGCGTGTTCCGCGCCGTGTTCGCCGTGGTCTTCGGCGTGTTCATGATGGCCCTGGCGATGTTCTCCATCTCCTCGCGCAGCGCCGCACGGATCTCTTTGGACCTGCCGAAAATGGCCTACGACCTCGGGCACGGGGCGAACGTGGTCAACGTGATCCTCGTGGACATCCGGGCGTGGGACACCATGGGTGAGATCACGGTGCTGACCGTTGCCGCCACGGGCATCGCGTCCCTGATCTTCGTCAAGGGCCGCGGTGACCGGCTGCGCAGCGAGCGCCAGCAGCTGGACCCGGCGGAGCTGAAGGCCATCCGCGGTGCTGACGCCGCGGCGCACTCACCTCACGCGAACACCCAGCAGCTCAAGGTGGCCCGCCGCTTCTCCTCCCGCCCGGACGCGGATCCCTTCCTGCTGGCCGGGCGTACCCTGGCACCCGAACGCCGTTCCATCGTCTTCGAGGTGGTCGCGCGGCTGCTGTTCCACACGTTCATGATCGTGTCCCTCTACCTGCTCGTGGCCGGGCACAACCTGCCGGGCGGCGGCTTCGCGGGCGGGCTGATGGCATCCCTCGCGCTGACCCTGCGCTACCTGGCCGGCGGCCGCTACGAGCTCGAGCGCGCCACGCCCGTCAACGCCGGGTGGATGCTCGGCGCGGGTCTGGCGATCTCCTCGCTCTACGCGATCGTCCCGGTGTTCTTCGGTGGGGCCGTGATGGAGAGCTACACGTTCGAGTGGGACATGTGGGTCTTCGGGCACGTCAAGTTCGTCACCGCGCTGGTCTTCGACATCGGGGTCTACCTGATCGTGGTGGGTCTGGTCCTGGACATCCTGCGCTCCCTGGGCGGGCGCATCGACGAGAGGATCGAACGTACGGCCATGGAGTCGGAGAAGAAGCCCGCGGGTGGCGGGTCCAGGATCCGGCTGACCCGCAACGGCCCCGGCGTCTCGACCACGCGCGTGGACGACCCGGACGCCCCCCGCGGATCGATGGTCAGCGCGGACGAGACCTCGGAGGTGCAGCGATGACCGTGAACGTCACGCTCCTGGTGGTCATGGGGGTGCTGTTCTGCGTGGGGGTCTACCTCCTGCTCGAGCGCTCGCTCACCCGTGTGCTGCTGGGCCTGATGCTGCTGACCAACGGCGCGAACCTGCTGATCCTGCACACGAGCGGTGAGCGGGGGGTGGCCCCGCTCTACGACTCCTCGCTGGACCCGGCCGAGTACTCGGACCCGCTGCCGCAGGCGCTGGTCCTGACGTCCATCGTGATCTCCCTGGCCACCACGGCCTTCATTCTGAGCATGATCTGGCGCTCGTGGATCCTGGCGCGCCGGGACGAGATCCAGGACGACCGCGAGGACCGCCGCGTGGCCACGCAGTCCTCCTACGATGCCGAGGACGACGACGCCATGCCCCAGGACACCTCCGAGTTCAACCACGCGGACGCGCGGTTCGCCCCGGCACGGCACAACGAGGAAGAGGCGGCGGAATCACCGGGTCACCACAGGGCCGAGAAGCTCACGGACGGAAACGAGCGGGACACGCATGAGTACTGATCCGGCGCAGCTCGCCCCCCTCGCGGTTCTGGTCCCCTTCCTGGGGGCGGCCCTGAACTTCCTGATCGTCCACCGCAACGGCCTGCAGCGCGCCGTGACCATCGGCTCCATGTCGCTGACGCTGGTGCTCAACGCGGTCATCCTCGCGAACGTGTGGAACAGGGGTCCGCAAGTGGTGCACCTGGGGGACTGGGCGGCACCGTTCGGCATCGTGATGGTGGTGGACCAGCTCTCCGCGCTGATGCTCGTGGTCTCGGTGGTCGTCTCCCTCGCGGTGCTCGTCTACGCCGTGAGCGAGGGCGTGGCCAACGGCGACAACGAGGGCCCCATCTCGATCTTCTACCCCACCTACCTGATCCTTGTGGCGGGCGTGTCCAACGCGTTCCTCGCGGGGGACCTTTTCAATCTGTACGTGGGCTTCGAGATCCTGCTGACCGCGTCCTACGTGCTGCTGACCATGGGGGGCACCGCGCAGCGCATCCGCGCGGGCGTCACCTACGTCGTCGTCTCCGTGATCTCCTCGATCCTGTTCCTGATCTCCCTGGGCATGATCTACGGCGCCACGGGCACCGTGAACATGGCGGACCTCTCGGGCAAGCTCTCGGACCTGCCGGTGGGTATGCAGATGCAGCTGCACCTCATGCTGCTGGTCGCGTTCGGGGTCAAGGCGGCCATCTTCCCGCTCTCGTTCTGGCTGCCCGACTCCTACCCCACGGCGTCCGCGCCGGTGACCGCCGTGTTCGCCGGGCTGCTGACCAAGGTGGGCGTGTACTCGATCATCCGCACGGAGACGCTGCTGTTCCCGGGGACGCAGATCAACGGCCTGCTGATGTGGGTGGCACTGCTCACCATGCTGGTGGGCATCCTGGGTGCGCTCGCGCAGATCGACATCAAGCGCATGCTCTCGTTCACCCTGATCTCCCACATCGGGTACATGATCTTCGGCATCGCCATGGGCACCCAGGCCGCGCTGGTCGCCGTCGTCTACTACATCGCGCACCACATCGTGATCCAGACCAGCCTGTTCCTGGTCGCGGGGCTCATCGAGCGCCGCGGTGGGTCCACCAACGTGGACCGCCTGGCCGGGATGCTCAAGATCTCCCCGCTGCTGGGTGTGCTCTACATGATCCCGGCGCTGAACCTGGGCGGCATTCCGCCGTTCTCCGGTTTCCTGGGCAAGGTGGGGCTGATCGAGGCCGGCGTGAGCACCGGAACGTGGTTGAGCTACCTGCTGGTGGGCGTGTCCGTGTTCGTCTCGCTGCTCACGCTGATGGCCCTGATCCGGGTGTGGAACCGCGTGTTCCTGCGCAGCGTCGACGACGCCGAGTACCCGGACCCCGTACTGCGCGCCACGACGCCGCAGGGCAGGCGTCCCCGCACCTCGCGCGCGGTCGTGAGGAAGCCCGGCAGCAGGTTCTCGGGGCGGTCGCCGGTGGTGTTGCTGCCGCGGACCATGGTGGGTGCCACCTCGGCCCTGGTGGTGGTGGGCGTGGCTCTCACCGTCTTCGCGGGGCCGCTGTTCGACCTCGCGGACAACTCCGCGGAGAACCTGGTGCACCCGGACCGCTACGTCAATGCCGTCCTGCACCCCGAGGGTCACGGCGGCGCAAGTGAGGAGAGCCGATGAGCACGTCCGCGGTGCGACGCCGTTCGCGCAACTCCCTGCGCGCCGAGCTGCCGCTGATCCTGTGGCTCGTGGTGGTGTGGGGTGCGCTGTGGGGTGACTGGAGCATCGGGAACCTGGTTTTCGGGCTGTTGCTCGCGCTGCTCGTCACCCGCCTGCTGACCCTGCCGCCCGTGCGCCTGTCCGGGCGCTTCAACGTGGTGCACTTCGCGCTGTTCGTGCCCACGTTTATCTGGCAGGTGGCCAAGGCCAGCTTCCAGGTCTTCTGGCTTGCGGTCACGCAGGGCCCGAGGGTGTGCAACGCCGTGCTGGGGGTGCCCCTGCGCCAGAACAACGACCTGCTCATGACGGCCGTGGGCCACACGATGGCGTTGATCCCCGGGTCCCTGGTGGTGGAGGTGGACCGCGGCAACGGGATCCTCTACTTCCACGTGCTGGACATCTCCACGCCCGAGCAGGCGGAGGCGTTCCGGCGCTCCGCACTGGACATCGAGGCCGCCTGGATCCGCATCATGGGCACCCGGGAGGACCTGAAGCTGCTGACCGTGGTCGGGGATTCCGACAACACGGAGGCCACCGGGGCGCTCGAGTCGCCCACGCACGAGATGGACGAGGCCGACACCGGCCACGGGGAGGAGCGCTCATGACAATGCTCGACGTCGCCGTGTGGCTGTGCGGGGCGATCCTCGCCCTGGCCGCCGCCGGGACCATCTACCGACTGGCGAAGGGGCCCTCCCTGCTGGACCGCGTGATCGCCTCGGACGTGCTGCTTGCCATCGTGGGGGCGTGCCTGGCCGTGGACATGGTCTACAACCACCACACCAACAACATCATCCTGCTCGTGATCGTCTCCCTGGTGGGCTTCCTGGGCTCCGTCACGGTGGCGCGCAACGTGGGGCTGGAGCGTTCATGAGCTGGCACACCGTCCTGGACGTGATCGCCCTGCTGTGCCTGGTGCTGGGTGCCCTGATGTCCCTGTCCGCCGCGATCGGCCTGGTGCGCTTCCCGGACCTGCTCTCGCGCATGCACGCGGGCACCAAGCCGCAGGTCTTCGGCCTGTTCCTCATGCTCACGGCCGTGGCCATCGAGAGCGGGGAGCCGCGCATGATCCCGCTGCTGATCCTCGCGTGGGTCTTCCAGCTGCTCACCGCACCGGTCTCCGCGCACATGGTGGGCCGGGCCGCATACCGCTCCAAGCACCTGCACGAGGAGAACCTCATGCAGGACGAGCTGCGGGACGTTGTAGCCCGCGCCGGGCACGAGGAATCACGCTGAGGACATAATTTCCGGGTGAACCGCGCCCCGCACCGCCCAGCCACGCGCCGAGTTTCGTATGCTGGGGGAGGAAGCAGCACGCCGTCGGCCCCCGAGCGCCGTCGGCACTCGCGACGAGAAGGAGCACCTCATGAACAAGGCGATGGACATCCTCGGCACCGTGGCGTCCCTGGGCGGCGTGGCACTCGCGAACAAGGGCCTGTCCGCGGTGTGGAAGCAGGTCACCGGCAACGAACCCCCCGCCAAGAACCCGGATGAGGACGAGGCCTGGCGGGACATCATCCTGTGGGCCATGATCACCGGCGTGGTGGGCACCGTCATTAAGGTGGGAATCGCCCGCCAGATGTCCAAGATGGAGTCCGAGAAGAAGGACTCCGGCAAGACCTCGCAGTCCGAGATCTGAGGTACCCCACCGGGCCGAGCGCCCGGGAGGTCCTGCACACGAGGGCCGGGTGCGCGACGCACCCGGCCCTCGTGCGTGCCGTGGTCTAGACTGGCGACTCAACGACAGGGGAGCGCCACCGCGGCGCTGAGAGTGCGTGTGAGCGCAGACCCTCGAACCTGATCCGGTTCATACCGGCGCTAGGGAGTCGAGCATCTCAGGGACCCGTCCGCACCCGTGGACGCGAGCCTTCCCCTCCTGGAATCTTCAGGAGGATTCACATGACACAGGTCGGCACCAGATCCACGCGAACGCCCCAGGGACGCAATTCCCGGCGGCACTCGTGGCGGGTGGTGGACATCGTGGTCGCCTCCGTTCTCGCGGCGGTGTGCGCGGTGGTCTTCTGGCTGTGGTCCAACCTGCTCGCCCCGGCCGTCTCTGCGGGGTCCGTGGCGTATCCGCCCGCGGGCGGGCTCATCGTGGGCGGCTGGCTCGTGGCCGGCACGCTCGGTGCACTGATCATCCGCAAGCCGGGTGCCGCGATCTTCTGTGAGCTGCTCGCGGCCGTGCTGGAGATGTTCCTGGGCACCCACGCGGGATGGCTCGTGGTCCTCTCCGGGGTGATCCAGGGCCTGGGGGTGGAGATCGTCTTCCTGCTGACCCGCTACCGCAGCTTCGGGCTCCTCACGGCCACAGCGGGCGGCGCGGTCTCCGGGCTCTTCCTCGCCGTGAGCGAGAACATCTTGTACAACTACGAGTGGGCCACGGACCAGAAACTGGTCTACGCCGTGTTCACCACGCTCTCCGGCGCCGTGATCGCCGGCGCCCTGATGTGGCTCGTGGTGCGTGCGCTGCAGGCCACGGGCGTCCTCAGCGCCCTCGCATCCGGCGCCGCGCGCCGGCGATGACAGCCGCGTCGGCCACCATCCCGGTGGGCGCGTCGGTCTGTCTCGAGAACTTCGGCTGGCACTACCCCGGGCGCCAGAACCCGAGCCTCGCGGGGGTGGATGCGCAGATCGGTGCAGGGGAGCGCGTTCTGCTCCTGGGTCCTTCCGGTGCCGGCAAGTCCACCCTGCTGCAGGCCCTGGCGGGTGTGGAGCAGGATCCGGACGGGCAGTCCCGATCGGGTGAACTGACGGTCGACGGCGCCGACCCGCGCGACGCGCGGGGGGCCGTGGGCTTCATGCACCAGGATCCGGAGACGCAGGTGGTTCTCTCGCGGATCGGGGACGACGTCGCGTTCGGTCTCGAGAACCTGGCCGTTCCCCGTGAGCAGATCTGGCCGCGCGTCCACGAGGCGCTGGACAGGGTCGGTCTCCACCTCCCCCTGGAGCACTCCACCACGGCGCTGTCCGGTGGTCAGAAGCAGCGCCTGGCGCTCGCGGGTGTCATGGCCATGCGGCCCCGCCTGCTGCTGCTCGACGAGCCGACGGCCAGCGTGGACCACGAGGGAGCGGTGGAACTCTGCCGGGCCGTGTCCCGGGCCGTCCGGCAGGACGGCACTACCCTGGTGGTCGTGGAGCACCGTGTTGCACTGTGGGAACCGGTGGTGCACCGGGTGATCGTGCTCGACGACCACGGCTCGGTGGCCTTCGACGGCCCCACCCGGGAGACGCTCCACGATGCCCGGAAGCTGCTGCAGGCGCAGGGCACGTGGGTTCCGGACTGGGTTCCGACGACGCGTCCGCCCGCCCACCGCAGAGCTGTCGAGGTCGACGCGGCGGCCGAGGGTCCCGACGGCGGGGACGAGTGCCCACGCGGTGCGGGCACCGCGCGCTCCGGTCGAGACCGTCCCCCGCACGCCGCGGGGAGCCCTGCGCCCCGGGACGGTGCGGTCCTCCTCAGCGCCCGGGAGCTGGGAGTCTCCCGCATCCAGCCGTCGCGTCGAGTGGTGGCGCGCGAGCGGCGTCGGGCCCGCAGGTCGTGGCGACGTGGCGAAACTCTCGAGGCGCCGGCACGCAGAGTGGTGGACTTCCCGCCCGCGGCCGAGCACATCACGCTGGACGTCCGCGCGGGCCGCGCCCTGGCCGTCACCGGACCCAACGGGGCCGGGAAGTCGACGCTCGCCCTCACACTGGCCGGTCTCCTGGTGCCCGTGCGCGGCACGGTGCGAGCCTCCGCCGTCCTGGCAGATGACGCGCCACCGGATCCTGGCCTGTGGGACGGCAGCGAGCTGATCTCGAGGGTGGGCACCGTGTTCCAGCACCCCGAGCACCAGTTCCTGCGCTCAACGGTGCGGGAGGAGCTCGAATTCGGTCCGGAGCAGCTGCGCCGCCACTCGGAGCGCTCAAAGCCGCGGCGGGACGTGACGGCCGACGACGCCCGGGTCGCGGACCTGCTGCGGCGGCTGCGCCTGGAGGACCTGGCCGGGGCCAACCCCTTCACGCTCTCCGGGGGCCAGAAGCGTCGGCTCTCCGTAGCCACGGTGCTCGCAGCGGCACCCGCAGTGGTGATCCTCGACGAGCCCACGTTCGGCCAGGACGCCCGCACCTGGAAGGAACTCGTGGATCTCCTGGTGGAAGAGATGGACAGGGGCACGGCCGTGGTGGCAGTGACGCACGACCGGGACCTCATGACCGCGCTCGACGCGGAGGAAGTGGGGCTGGGCTCATGAGCACCACGGCAACACCGGGCATCTTCGGCCCCCGGAGCGGGCTGCTGGCCCGGGCGAATCCCGTGGTGAAGCTGCTCGGTGCGCTGCTGATCACCGTGGTGATCGTGCTCAGCGCCGATCCCGTGACGAACGCGGTGGCCCTGGGGGGTCAGCTGCTCCTGCTCGCGGGGGTGGGCATGCGACCGCTGCGGCTGCTCACGCGGCTGTGGCCGATCCTCGTGGCAGCCCTGATCAGTGGCTGGGGAACGGCGATGCTCTCCGACGCCGGTGGCCCCGTTCTGCTGCAGCTCGGATGGATCACCGTGACCACCGGATCTCTCGCGGCTGGCGGGGCAATCGCGCTGCGCGGGCTGGCCATCGCCCTGCCTGGGATCACGGTGCTGCTGACCACCGACCCCACGGACCTCGCGGACGGTCTCGCCCAGACGCTCAAGCTGCCCGCGCGCTTCGTCCTGGCTGCCCTGGCTGCGATGCGTCTCGTGGAGGTCATGATCACCGAGTGGAGCGTCCTGACGGCTGCTCGCCGCGCCCGCGGGGCCGGAGGATCCCACACGCCGTGGGGTGTGGCCGGAGAATTCGGCGGTCAGGCGTTCACCCTGCTCGTCCAGTCCCTGCGCCGCGCGACCCGGCTGGCCATGACCATGGAGGCGCGAGGGTTCGGGGCGGGACCGCGCACCTGGGCCCGTCCCCTGCACTACAGCCGGGTGGACGTGCTCGTGGGGGTGGCGGTCGTCGTGACGGCAGTCGGTGCTCTTGTCCTGTCGATGGGAATGGGGACGCACCGCTACATCTGGCAGTGATCACGGATCGGCCCTCGCCCGCCTGCATCAGCCGTCTGCGCGCCCCAGCAGGAAGTCGGTCAGGGTGCGGGTCAGGGCGGGGTCCGAGCGGACGGGGTGGCCGTCCACCCTGGTCACGGGCACCGCGAGTCGCACCGAGGACGTGAGCCACACGGCGTCCGCCTCCAGGAGGTCCCGGGGATGCAGGGGCCCGTAGTCCACGCCCCAGCCGTGACGGCGCGCGGCGTCGAAGATCCTGGCCTGTGACGTCCCCGGCAGGATGCCGCGTGACGGTTCGGGCGTCACCAGGGTGGGTGGCTGCCCGGGCGAGGTGCGGGCGCACACCACCGACGACGTTGCCCCCTCAAGGATCCTGCGGTCCGTGGACGTGGTGAACACAACGTCCTGCGCGCCGTTCGCCCGGGCGTGGCGGACGGCGGCCATGTTGACCGCGTAGGAAAGCGTCTTCACACCGGGAAGCAGCCAGGGCATCCCGGAGTCCTCGGCCGGGTCGTGGCCGCGTTCCAGCAGCAGCACGGACACGCCGTCCTGGCGGGCCTCGAAGGTCTGCGGGGGCACCGGCGACACGGTGAGCCACGCCCACGGCTCACCACCCGGCACGCCCCGGCTCACGCTCAGCTTGACCGAGTGCTCGGCCCCGAGATCACGGGACGGGTCGTGGGAACCCGGCCCGGCGGCGTCGAGCCCCATGGCCAGGGCCGCGCGGCAGACGTCCTGCGGGGGCGCGGGAAGGTCCGCGGTGCGGGCGGAGGCGGCGAGCCGGGCGTGGTGCGCGTCGAACTTGTAGGCGGTGCCGTCCAGCACGTGCAGCGTCTCGAAGATCCCGTCACCGCGGGTGAGCGCCTGGTCCTCCAGGCGCACCATGGGCTCGCGCGGATCAACCGGGCGGGGCGGACCCGTCACGGGGGACAGCAGCACCGCGGCGCCCGGTCCGGAGCTCACGAGCCGTCCCGCTCCTCGGCGGTCGGTGCGGGAAGCTGGGGCGCGGGGCCAGGGTGGATGATGTCCGCGGCCTCCCACACGGGGTCCTCCGCGAGGTAGTGCTCCTCCTGCTCGGCCCACACGTCCCAGTAGTTCTCGTACGTGGCACCGTCGCGGGCGAGGGCCCGCTGCTTGCGCTGCCACGTGGGCAGCTCCACCCACACGGACGTGTCGAGCAGCGCCCGGGCCTCGCGGTGGCAGGCTCCCACGCCCTCCACCAGGACGATCTCGGCGGCGCGCGTGAGCCGGGGCGTGCCCGGTTCGCTGGTCAGCCAGTCCCAGGCGGTCCAGTGCGCGTCCTCGCCGCGCCGCAGCGGTTCGAGGATGCGTGTGCGGTACTCGCTCATGCCCTCGGCCAGTCCGTTCCAGCCCGGGTACAGGTCCTCCAGGCGGAAGGTCACGACGTCGTACGAGCGCCGCAGCACCGCCACAAGCTGATCCGTGAGGGTGGTCTTGCCCGCGCCGGAGCGGCCATCGATGCCCACAACGAATGGGCGGCGCGTGGCTGGCGGCAGCAGCCGCGCGAGGTTGACGCCGTCCGGGAACTGGGCGATCTCATCGTCGTGGAATCCTTCGTCCGGTGCGATCACGGGGCCTCGACCCGTTCGCGCACCCAGGTCACGACGCCGGGGGTGGCCGCCGCGATCTGCTCCCAGGCTGTGTCGAAGTCCTCCGAACCTCCGTACCACGGGTCCGCGATGTCGAGGTCCGTGCCGGAGGCCTCGGCCTGCGGGTCGAAGCTGCGCATCAGACGCACGGTGTCGGCGCGGTCCGGGGGCAGGCGGCGCCGCAACTGTTCGCGTTGGGAGTTCGTCATGGCGAGCAGCATGTCTGCGTCCGCGAGCTCGGCGTCGGTGATTCTGTGCGCGCAGTGGTCGGGGAGGTCGAGGTGGTGGTGCGCGATCACGGCCCGGGCGCGCGGGTCCACGGGATTGCCGTGCTCCTCGTCGCTCACCCCGGCGGAGCCGACCGCCACTCGCCCGCAGAGCCCTGCGCGGTCGAGCTCGGCGCGCAGGAGCGCCTCGGCCATAGGGGAGCGGCAGATGTTGCCGGTGCACACCGTGACGATGTTGAACATGGTCTCCACTGTACGAAAAATCCGCGCCGGGTGAGCGGCCCTGGGGTCCGTGCACCCCGCCGCCACGCCAGCGGCGAAATCCGCGGGGTTCGGCCGGGGTGACGACGGTGCTCCGGGCTGGGCGGCGACGGCGCTGCGGAGCCGGGAACACACACGGAACGGGGTGCACGTCCGTGGACGTGCACCCCGTTCGCATCACTACCGGGTGGCGGCTCCGCAGGGGAGCGCCGGAGTCACTTCTCGTCGAGGTGCTTGGGGGTCGTCTGGTCCCAGGGGGCCTCGCCCTCCGGGGTGTCCTTGACGATGTCGTCCACGGCGGAGGTGACCCACTCGGACTTGTACTGGAAGTCCGTCTCGTCACCGTTCTCGTCCGTCTGGCGGTACCACTCGGTGATCGCCGGATCGTGCGAGTCGAACGCGTCGCCGGCGGCGCGATGGCCCTCGGCGCGCTCCACCTGCAGGGCGAAGTTGTCACCGTGCTCGGCGAGCCCGGAGGCCACGGCCTTCTGGACGGCCGAGTACGCGAACTTGGTGCGCAGCGTGGCGGGGTCGTAGCGCAGGTCCCGGTACAGGGCGACCATCATCATGGCCACGACCACCGCGAACGGCAGCGCCGAGACGATCACCAGGCGCTGCATGCCAGCCAGGGCGTCGTTGCCCGCCACCAGGAGCATGACGATCGCGATGCCGGCGAGGCACGCGCCCCAGAAGATGACGATCCACTTGCTGGGGTCCGGGCGTCCGCGCTGGGTCATGGTGCCCATGACCACGGAGGCGGAGTCCGCACTCGTCACGAAGAAGATGCCGATGACGACCATGGCCAGCACCGAGGTGACGGCCGTGAGCGGGAGCTGGTCGAAGAGTCCGAAGAGCATGGACTCGGCGCCGTTGTCCACGGAAAGGTCCGCCCCGTTCTTCGCGAAGAACATGGCGGAGCCGCCGAAGACGATGAACCACAGGATGCACACCGAGGCCGGGACCACGAGCACGACGGTCACGAACTGGCGGATGGTGCGGCCACGGGAGATCTTGGCGATGAACATGCCCACGAACGGGGACCACGAGAGCCACCAGGCCCAGTAGTACACGGTCCACGTGTTGGAGAACTCGGCGCTCTGCGGGCCCCACGCGGCCGACTGGCCGGTCATGAAGAGGTACTCGGACACGTACGTGGAGAACGTGGAGGGGATCAGCGTCAGCAGGAAGACCGTGGGTCCCACGAGGAACACGAACAGCGCCAGCACGAAGGCGAGCGAGAGGTTGATGTTCGACAGGTAGCGGATGCCGCGGGAGACGCCCGAGACGGCGGAGATGATGAAGCCCACGGACAGCAGCGCGATGATCACGATCAGCGCGTTGTTGCTGAGCTTGTCCAGCCCGCCCACGATCGAGATGCCGGAGCCGATCTGCATGGCTCCCACGCCCAGGGACGCGGCGGTGCCGAAGAGGGTGGCGAAGATCGCGAAGACGTCGATCAGCTTGCCCAGGGTGCCGTCCACGCGCTTGTGGCCGAGCAGCGCGGTGAACACGCGCGAGATCAGCGGGGCCCGGCCGCGGCGGTAGGCGCCGTAGGCCACGGAGACGCCGACGACGGCGTAGATGGCCCACGGGTTCAGGGCCCAGTGGAAGGCGGACTGCACGAGGGCGTAGACCACCATGGAGTCGCTGCCGGCCTCGGCGACCTTCGAGAAGCCGGGGATCCCGCCCTCGAAGTAGCTCATGGGCTCGAACGCGCCGTAGAAGACCAGGCCGATGCCCATGCCCGCCGCGAAGAGCATCGCGAGCCAGGAGAAGAAGGAGTACTCGGGCTCCTCGTCGTCACGGCCGAGCTTGATCTTTCCTGTGCGGGTGAAGCCGATGAAGATCATGAAGACCACGGCCGCGGTGGAGAGCAGGATGAAGAACCAGCCGGTGTTGTCCGTGACCCACGCGAGCGCGGTTGCCGAGACCGTCGAGAGGCTGTCCGTGCCGAGCACGCCCCACGCGATGAAGCCCACCACGAGGACCGCGGTGATCGCGAAGACCACCCTGTCGGTTCCGAACTTGACCTTGCGGTCCTCCACGCCGACGCCCGGGACCAGTGCCGGGTGGATGCCGTGGGGGTAGGTGAGCTCGTCGATGATCTTCCGGGGGCGGCTGCGGGTGGGGGTGCCCGTGGAGCCGGGGGTGGTCGTCGAGTCCGACGGTCGTCGGTCCTCGGAATGGGGTGGGGTGCTCAAGACAGTTCTCCTGACTGTGGCGGTGAGTGATCGGGGACGGGTGGAGGCGCGGTGGAACTCCCGTGTCGGTGACGTGTGGACTGCGCCGCGGGCAAACGATGTCGCTCTGGGTGCACAAACCTTCAGTGTAACCCGGAATCGCGCGGAGGGTAACCGGAGAGTAGCCGCCACGTGGGGAGCAGCCGGAAAAAAGTTGAGTGAATCCTGCTCAACTCTGTTGACACGGATGGTACGAGGTGTAAACTTGAGTCTCGAAAGCTCAAGTCTTCAAGGTTCGAGAGACACGAGGATCCGGTCCTCGTGCGGACCGCATGGCATCAACGAAAGGATCGACAATGTCCCGTGCAGTAGGAATCGACCTCGGCACCACCAACTCTGTGGTGGCGGTTCTCGAGGGTGGCGAGCCCGTCGTCATCGCGAACGCCGAGGGCAACCGCACCACCCCGTCCGTCGTGGCGTTCTCCAAGGACGGCGAGACCCTCGTGGGTGACGTGGCCAAGCGCCAGGCCGTGACGAACGTGGACCGCACCGTGGCCTCCGTGAAGCGCCACATGGGCACCGACTGGACCACCGAGATCGACGGCAAGAAGTACACCCCGCAGGAGATCTCCGCCCGCATTCTCATGAAGCTCAAGGCGGATGCCGAGTCCTACCTGGGCGACACGGTCACGGACGCCGTGATCACCGTCCCCGCGTACTTCAACGACGCCGAGCGCCAGGCCACCAAGGAGGCCGGTGAGATCGCCGGCATGAACGTGCTGCGCATCGTCAACGAGCCCACCGCCGCGGCCCTGGCCTACGGTCTGGAGAAGGGCAAGGAGGACGAGCTCATCCTGGTCTTCGACCTCGGTGGCGGCACGTTCGACGTCTCCCTGCTGGAGGTCGGCAAGGACGAGGACGACTTCTCCACCATCCAGGTGCGCGCCACCGCCGGTGACAACCGCCTCGGTGGCGACGACTGGGACCAGCGCATCGTGGACTGGCTGCTGGAGCAGGTGAAGTCCAAGACCGGTGCGGACCTGTCCAAGGACAAGATCGCCCTGCAGCGCCTGAAGGAGGCGGCCGAGCAGGCCAAGAAGGAGCTGTCCTCCGCCACCTCCACCACCATCTCCCTGCAGTACCTGTCCGTGACTCCCGAGGGTCCGGTGCACCTGGACGAGAAGCTGTCCCGCGCCAAGTTCGAGGACCTCACCAAGGATCTGCTGGCCCGCACCGAGAAGCCGTTCAAGGACGTCATCGCGGAGGCCGGGATCAAGGTCTCGGACATCGACCACGTGGTGCTCGTGGGTGGCTCCACCCGCATGCCCGCCGTGGTCGAGAAGGTCACGCAGCTGGCCGGCAAGGCCCCGAACAAGGGCGTGAACCCGGACGAGGTCGTGGCCGTGGGTGCCGCCATCCAGGCCGGCGTGCTCAAGGGTGACCGCAAGGACGTGCTGCTGATCGACGTGACCCCGCTGTCGCTGGGCATCGAGACCAAGGGCGGCGTGATGACCAAGCTCATCGAGCGCAACACGGCCATCCCCACGAAGCGCTCCGAGACCTTCACGACCGCCGAGGACAACCAGCCCTCCGTGTCCATCCAGGTCTTCCAGGGTGAGCGCGAGTTCACCCGGGACAACAAGAACCTGGGCACGTTCGAGCTGACCGGCATCGCGCCGGCCCCGCGCGGCATGCCGCAGATCGAGGTCACCTTCGATATCGACGCCAACGGCATCGTGCACGTGTCCGCCAAGGACAAGGGCACGGGCAAGGAGCAGTCGATGACCATCACGGGCGGCACCTCGCTGTCCAAGGAGGACATCGACCGCATGGTGAAGGACGCCGAGGCCAACGCGGACGCCGACAAGCAGCGCCGTGAGGCCGCGGACCGCCGCAACAACGCGGAGCAGACCGCGTACTCGGTGGAGAAGCTGATCAAGGACGACGAGGGCGCCATCCCCGAGGACGTCAAGACCGAGGTCCAGGCGGACGTGGATGCCGTCAAGGCCGCGCTCGAGGGCGATGACGACGACGCTGTGAAGACCGCGTTCGAGAAGCTGCAGACCTCACAGACCAAGATCGGCGAGGCGCTGTACGCGCAGTCCCAGAACGAGGGTGCCGAGGGTGCCCAGACGGGTGCTGCCGGTGCCGAGGGCGCCCAGGCCAAGGACGACGACGACATCGTCGACGCCGAGGTCGTGGACGACGACAACGACGGGAAGAAGTGAGCATGAGCGATTCCGAGAACCCGACGGGCAACGGCCAGTCCGTGCCGCAGGACCCGGACCACTCGGCTGAGCATGCCCAGCAGGCCGACGGCGCACAGGGGCAGGAGGGTCTGACCGTGGACGACATCCTCGACACCCCCCAGTCCCAGGACGCCGGGGCCGCGGACGCGGCGTCGCTCCAGGGCGACGCCGCCCCGGCGGGCGGATCGGAGGCCCAGGGCTCCGAGGCGCAGAAGCTCGCGGACGAGCGGTTGGAGGACCTCCG
Source organism: Kocuria sp. UBA5001 (assembly GCF_002398425.1). Taxonomy (NCBI): domain Bacteria; kingdom Bacillati; phylum Actinomycetota; class Actinomycetes; order Micrococcales; family Micrococcaceae; genus Kocuria; species Kocuria sp. UBA5001. Next base: position 2,168 of record NZ_DGYR01000014.1, on the reverse strand, counting down.
CCGGCTGCAGGCGGAGTTCGTGAACTTCAGGAACCGCACCGTGCGTGAGAAGGACCAGTTGCGGGACTTCGTGTCCGGCGAGATGGTTGCCGCGCTGCTGCCGGTCCTCGACGACGTCGACGCCGCCCGCAAGGCGGGGGACCTCGAGGAGGGCCCGTTCGCGGCGATCGCCGCGAAGCTCGAGGAGGCCCTCACCAAGAAGGGGCTCATGCGGATCGGCGAGGTGGGTGAGGTGTTCGACCCGAACATCCACGAGGCCGTTCTGCAGCAGCCCACCCAGGACGTGGCACCGGATCATGTGTCCATGGTGCTGCGCTCGGGCTTCAAGGTGGGCAACAAGGTCGTCCGAGCGGCCCAGGTGGCCGTGGCGACGCAGCCGTAGCGACACCGTGAACTCGGGGCGGGTCCACATGACGGGACCCGCCCCGAGCCGTATCACAGCACATCGAAGAGAAAGGAGGCGTCATGGCCAGTCAGGACTGGATTGACAAGGACTTCTACAGCGTCCTGGGCGTCTCCAAGGACGCATCCCAAGCTGACGTCAAGAAGGCGTACCGCAAGCTGGCCCGCAAGTACCACCCGGACCAGAACCCCGGGGATGCGGCTGCGGAGAAACGGTTCAAGGACATCACCGAGGCGAACTCGGTGCTCTCGGACCCCGAGGAGCGTGAGCAGTACGACGCGATCCGGGCCATGGGCTCCGGCGCGCGCTTCACGGCCGGCGGTCCGGAGGGTGCCGGCGGCGCCGGCGGAGCGGGCTTCGAGGACATCTTCGGAGACATCTTCAACGGCGGTGGTGGCCGACGGCGCTACACCACCTCCAGCGGCGGTGGCGGGGGTTTCGAGGACATCTTCGCCCAGTTCGGCGGGGGCCAGGGCGGCGGCTTCGGCGGCCAGTCCGGGTTCGGCGCTCAGGGTGGCTTCAGCGGCTACCAGGCCCCGCCCGCCAAGGGCGAGGACATCCACACGACCACCACCATCCCGCTGCGCTCGGCGTACAACGGCACCACGGTGAAGCTGCGCCGAGGCAACGGCCAGACCACCACGGTGCGCGTGCCCAAGGGCGTCAAGGACGGTCAGCGGCTGAAGATCGCGGGCAAGGGCCACACCGGCCCGGGCGGCAACGGGGACCTCTTCGTGACCGTCAAGGTCAAGGAGCACCCGTTCTTCACCCGCGAGGGCCAGGACGTGCACGTCACCGTTCCGGTCTCCGTGGCGGAGGCGGGTCTCGGCGCGACCGTCCAGGTCCCCACCTTGGACGGGGGCCACGTGAACGTGAAGGTTCCCGCCGGCACCTCCTCGGGGCGCCGGATGCGCGTCAAGGGCAAGGGTTTCACGTCCGGGTCCAGCACCGGGAACATGATCGTCACCGTGCAGATCGTGCTGCCCGCCACGATCAACGACGCCGCACGGCAGGCACTCGAGGACTTCGCCGCCGCCACGGAGGACTTCGACCCGCGTGCGGACCTGGGTGCGCAAGCGGCCGTCTGAGATGGCGGTGGACTTCACGAAGCCCGGGTTCGTGATCTCGGTGGCGGCCGAGCTCGCGGACATGCACCCGCAGACCCTGCGCCAGTACGACCGCCTGGGGCTTGTGACGCCGTCGCGGGCCTCCGGGCGGGCACGGCGCTACTCGCAGCTGGACGTGCAGAAGCTGCGCCAGATCCAGGAGCTCTCCCAGGCGGGCGTGTCCCTCGAGGGGATCAAGCGGATCATGCAGCTGGAGAACCAGGTGCAGGCGCTGCAGTCGCGCGTCACCGAGCTCTCGGAGGAGCTGGAGAACGAGCGCCAGGCCCGCAGCGAGCGGGAGAAGATCTTCATCGCGGGCTCCGGCGGGGAGGTGGTGCGCATTGCCCGCGGGGGACGCCGCGCCCCCCGCAAGGTCTCCCAGGCGCTGATGCTCTACCGCCCGGCGCGGTCCGGCGGCACCGCGGACCGGGAACCCGCCACGGCGGCGTCGGGCGCCCCACGGCGTTCGGCCCGGGGCAGCGGCCCGGGCTGAGAACCCGCCACCACGGTCCCCGCACTGTCTCCGGACGGTGCGGGGACCGTGGTCGTCCGGGGGGGGGGGGGGGGGCCCCCCGGGGGGGGGGGGGGGCGGGGGGGGGCCAACCCCCGGGAAAGCCCCCCCCCCCCCCCCGGGGGCGCCCGTGGCAGACACCCCCCCC
>NZ_DGYR01000002.1:131942-150627 GCF_002398425.1 Kocuria sp. UBA5001 | reverse complement strand
CACCCTGGATCCTGAAGAGCCGGTTCACGGCCAGCTGTTTTTCCTGACCGGCCATAGAAGAGAACGAAAAGGCGCCCTCAGCTTGGGGCGCGTCCTGGCGGTAGCGAGGCCCTGGCAAATTGCCAGGGCCTCACTACCAGGTGAGCAAGATCAGCAGGCGATCATGCCATGCGGGTCGATGATGTACTTCTCCTGCGAGCCGTTGTCGAAGTCCGCGTAGGCCTGAGGAGCATCGTCAAGGCTGATGACCTTGGTCTGCAGCATGTCCGACAGGTACGGCATGCGGTCCCACAGGATCGCCTGCATCAACTCGTAGTTGTAATGCATGATCGGCGCCTGGCCAGCGGTGATCTTCGGGGACTTGATCCAGGCGTTGCCGAATTCAATCGGGTAGATGCCGTTCTGCTCGTCCTTGGACTCCGCCAGGGGGTCAGGCCCGTAGATGCCGATGATGCCGGTGGCGCCTCCCGCGCGGGTAACGTCGATCACCTGGTTGATCGCATAGGCCGGATCCTCTTTGTCCGCGTCCTTGCCGATGCCGTGAGCTTCGGTGCCGACGTAGTCCACGGCGCAGTCGACCATCGGCTCGCCAAGGATCTTTTCAATCTGGTCCTGCAGCGGGACATCCTCGTTGAGGTCAATGGTTTCGCAACCGTTGCGCTTCATCAGGGCCAAGCGATCCTTGTCATGGTCGCCGACGATGATGCAGGACGCCCCCAGCAGGCGCGCAGCTGCGGCGCCGCAACGGCCCACGGGGCCGGCCCCCGCGAGGTAGACAGTGGACCCGGGCTTGGCGCCAGCCTCCATGAGGCCGTGGAAGGCAGTCGGGAGGATGTCAGAGAGAAGCGCCAGATCGCGGATCTTCTCCATGGCCTGGTCACGGTCCGGGAACTTCAGCAGCTGGAAGTCCGCATAGGGAACAAAGAGATACTCGGCCTGTCCGCCGTCCCAGCCGCCCAGGTTGAAGCCGTAGGCAGCGGAATCGGCGTCCGGGTTGCAGGTCTGGCAGACCTCGGTACGACCGTTGCGGCAGTTGCGGCAGCGGCCGCAAGCCACGTTGAAGGGAACCGAGACCAGGTCGCCTTCCTTCAGGAACTCGACGTCAGAGCCGATTTCCACGACTTCCCCGGTCATCTCATGCCCCATGACCATGCCTTCCGGGGCGGGGAAGGATCCGCGGTAGATGTGGAGGTCACTACCGCAGATGTTGGAAGCCACGATCTTCAGGACAACACCGTGGGGTGCCTTCTTGCCGTTGGGCATCTGGAGCTTCGGGAAGTCCAGATCCTCAACCTGCATGTTCTTCACGCCGCGCAAGACGACGGAACGGTTGCCTGCCATGTTCTTCACTCCTTCTTGAGTTCTCACACCGGGGCCCGGGGAGACTCGGTCCAGCCCCAGTCCTGAGGCTTGTCTAAGTGAACCACAAGTCTCTCACAGGCTAAATCGACCCCCAGGGGCCTCGTGGGGAGGGAAGCGTCCTGGACGAATCCGCGTTCTGGGGGGCTTGCCCAGGCTCGTAACGGTCGTGCAAAACCAAAAAGTACCGATGGGATCTCACAACCTATGCCTTACAGGTCAGAAGACCACCGTTCTAGGATGTAGGGGCACCCAGAAGATCCTCCCGCTTCTCCCTTCCCGGCATATGAACCCTGCGAACCCAGACATCCTCACCCCCTCCTCCTCAGCGTCCTGTTATTGGTAAGTGGCTACCTCCTGGGCACGACCGTGTTGATCGCGGTGGCCCTCCCCCGGTACCTACGGGACCGAAGAGCTACGCGCATTTCCAACGATTTTTCCGATGATCGCCCAGGATTTGACACCACCTCGCCCAGGCCGTAGATTGATTATTAGTTGTTGAAGTTTCGTTTTTATGTTGAGCTTTGCCCGCCCACCTGGGCCGGTTGTTTTTCTGAAGAAACGTTTATGGCAAGCATCGCAACGCCTGAGCCCCTGAAATTCAGGGCACGCTCCCTTTCTGACAGAAAGACAGGTCTCACATGACTACTGGCACCGTTAAATGGTTCAACGCTGACAAGGGATTCGGCTTCATCGCCCCCGACGACGGCTCTGACGACGTCTTCGCACACTTCTCGGGCATCAACTCCGGCGGCTACCGTTCCTTGGACGAAGGCGCCAAGGTTGAGTTCGACGTCACGAACGGTGATCGCGGCCTCCAAGCCACGAACATCTCCGTTCTGTCCTGACCCACTTCGTGGCAGGTTGACCTGCGAGTAGGATCCCTACTCCCCGGTCGGCAAGTAGAGGCCCCTACCTGAATGGTGAGGGGCCTCTACTCATACCCCAGGTGAGGGAACTCACCAAAATTCCTGACTAAGGACATCAGCTCGGCGACTCGACCCAGCTCTGGAACACTTCATCCGCTCCAGCATGGACGGCGGGCCAACACAAGTCACGCTCTTCACCGGAGGGGCCACTATCCAGGGCGAGCTCATCCCGGTTTCTGAGTACCTGCAGGGGGTAAAAAGTAGCGTGATTAGCCGTTGCCCTGTTCAGTCCGATACTGCCTGGTCCCGTTCTCTGGGCTACAACGCTGAAAAAGCCCGTGCGTTCGAAGAAGAGGGTTCTTTGATTGATGGCGGATCTTTCCTTCATCTCTGCGGGGCGGGCTTGATCACGGCAAACGGTGGCTTGCTCTCTTTGCCGCAGGGCATGCCGGTCTCCTTGACCGCATCCAAAATCACTGGATGGGCCCCAGGTCTGCTGGTCACCGCAGCCTAGGGCACCTCTTCCACAGGCCCATTCCCGCAAGGAATCAGGACCCGTTTCGCCCCTCCCCTGCACGCTCTACCTTGCTCTCCCCGCATCTTGCTCCTAGGGGTGAGGTAGAGGCCCAAGTGCAGCGGTGGCATCTGCGTGCAGAAGTCTCTCTCGGGGTTTCAATTGGGGGTATCAGGGGGCCTCATGACAAGGTGCCAAGAGGGGCCACATGTCCCTGCGCGTTTTGGGTGGTTGCAAAGGGTGGAAAGACCCGGGGTATCAGGAGACCCTACGGTGGGGTGTCAGAATGGGTGTCATGACCACTCACGGTGACGCCCCCAGCAACGAAGCCCCTAGCCAGGAAGGGGTATCAGGGGGTTCCAGTGCGGTGTTCACGATGAAGGAAGCCGCCGATGTGGCAGGTGTCAGCGTGAGCACCCTCCGCCGACGACGCGCCGAGCTGGAAGAAGCGGGGGCCACCATCACTTCCGCCGGGTGGCAGGTGCCCATGACCGCACTTATCGCTGTGGGCCTCATCCACGGCGAGGGGTTCCGCCCCGCCTCACAGGCCAGACCATCGACGCCGTCTGCTCAACCCTCGGAGGGATCGGAGAGCACCAGGCATCTGCTCGAGCGCGTCCGTGAGTTGGAAACTGAGGTCCAGGAATGGCGACGGCGCGCCGAAGTTGCTGAAGCACGAGCCGAAGAACGCCGCCGAGCTCTCGATGCCCTCCAGATCGCCAACGAAACCGAACGCATAGCGCTGCGGATGCTCACCGGGCAGAGCTCCCACACCCCACAGGCTCCTACGGCTCCCGAGCCTGCTCGTGCCAGGCCGGCCGAGGAGCCGGAAGCATCCCCGGGACCCACCACACCCGTGACCTCTCAAGAGCCGCGCCGCGGGTTCTTTTCCCGCATCTTCTCGGCCTAAGAGCTTCCGCCGATAGGTGTGGTGGAGCGGTGGCATGAGACAGGCACGAGGCCTGGTAAACACGGATTTGTTGAGAATCAGTGTGTTGACGAGGAGCACTCGTGCCTGCCGTTCCATCGTGCATCATCGAACCCATCTGGGACCAGTTCCAGATGCTGATCCCTGCTGTGGCGGACGAGCATCCATTGGGTTGCCACCGGCCACGGATCCCGGACCGGGTGGTGTTCGACAAGCTGGTCCAGGTCCTCGTCCCCGGGGCCGCCTACGAGAGGATCTCCGACACGACGTGTTCGGCTACCACGATCCGCCGCCGGCGTGATGAGTGGATCGAGGCCGGAGCCTTAAAGGAGCTGGAACAGTTTTGTCTGGAGGGCTACGAGAAGATGGTCGGGCTCCAGCTGGAGAACTTGGCCGTGGACGGGTGCATCACCAAGGCCCCGTGCGGTGGCGAGGCCGCCGGGCGGTCACCGGTGGACCGCGGCAAGCAGGGCACGAAACGGTCGCTGCTGGTCGAGGGCGCCGGGATCCCGCTGGGTACCGTGGTGGCCCCGGCCAACCGCCACGACTCCCCGTTGCTGCGCCCGACGTTGGAGACGCTGTCCCGGTTCGGTTTCGACCTGCCGGAGCGGATCACCGTGCACCTGGACGCCGACTACGACTCGAAGGGCACCCGGGGGTTGCTCGCCGAGCTCGGCTGTGAAGCCAGGATCGCGGCCAAGGGCGTGCCCGCCCCGATCCAGAACACGTCCAGGTGGGTGGTGGAACGGACGAACTCCTGGCACAACCGCGGGTTCCAGAAGCTGGCCGTCTGCACCGAGAAACGTATCCGGGTAATCGAGGCGTTCATCGCCCTGGCCAACGCCATCATCATCACTCGCAGGCTCCTCCGCGAGGCCTGGACCACCCACCGCTAGGCCACCCGCCCGACCCGACGACCATGACCTAATGGCGGAACCTCTTACTCATCCTCCACGGCCAGGCGCAGGTGGTCATCGCCCTACACGGATACCACAAGGCTTTGCCGCATGTTGGCAATGACCAGGCGCCGGTAACCAGTCGCGAGAAGATCGTCGCTTCCCACGGCGGACAGCGCACTTTTAGACACCTCCTGCGTTCGTCAAACGAAGCGGTCCGGGATCATTCCCGGTTTCAGCCCGGACCGCCGCGATCCGTCGACGACGTCGAGTGCTTCACCCTGGCCTGGATCGACAGGTACAACAGCGCCCGCCCGCACACCCGCCTCGGCAACGCCCCACCCGCCGAGTACGAGGCAGCGCACTGCGCTGAGCCCACCAAGTCATCGCGACCGGCAATGACACCTGCATAGACGTGGCATCAACGCGTAGATGTTTCAGTTTCTTCTGTGCTGGGGCTGTGTCAGGTGCTGGACCGGGTGTAGGCAGCGGCGCGCACCACATCTTCGTCCTCCAGTCCAGCTCCTAGTGCTCCGCCCACGGTGGCCAGGCTGGCGGTGAGCCAGCTGATCTTCGCGTAGTCCAAAGCGTTCACTGGGTGACCGGCGACACCGGCCAGTACCTGCTCGTCGATGAGCAGCAGCGCGCCGACCCAGGACAGGATGAATAAGACGAGGTAGAACACCACAACCCCGATGGCCACGGTCGCGGTGGTGGCCAAATTGAACAGGATCACCTGCTCACGTTGGGCTCGCCGCCGTGGGCGCTCCCACAAGTCGGCTCCCAGGATCAGGGTGGCACTCACCGCCCCGATCGCCATCACCGCCAGCAGGACCAGGCGCACCGGCCCGTAGGCCATGGCCAGTACCCATAGGTCCGAGGCCACCAATGTCAGCATGCCGGTGGCCGCTGCCACGACCAGCGCCCGGGAGAGCCGGGTCACGAAGGCCCAAGGCTGGTTGGCGCGGATCATGCCCAGCAGCAACCGCACGTTGCTGCTCAGCACTCGGGCCGTGAACTGCACGACGTTGTCATCCGGGCGTTCGTCGAGATCGGTGGACAGCTGGTGGGCTCTTCGAGCAAGATCCCGCTGGGCGTTGAGGTCTTCGGCGTCGTAGCCCAGGAGCTGCCCGACCACGTGCACGGTGGTCTCTTGCACCTTCTGCCGCACGTGCACGGCTCCCAGGGCTGGGACGGAGACCAGTCCCACCCCGTGCACGGGGCTGAGCTGGGTGAGCACCGGACGTCGGCCGGTCTTCAGGGGGATCTCGGTGAGCACCACGGCCAAATCCCAGTTCTCCTCCAGCACGCGGTTTCGGGCCGCCTCCAGCAGGTCCAAGGTCTCGGTGGGTGGATCGACCAGCCGGTCTTCGGCCATCTTCAGTTGCCAGCGCACTCCCGGATACCGCTGCACCAAAATCTCGCGCACCGAGGTGGTGACCTCGGGGCCGAGCACCGCACTCAGGGATGGTGAGACCACCAGGCCGATGAGCAGCTCGGCATCGGAAAGGGGTTCGGCAGGATCGGCGGTGGATCGGCAACGCTCAGCAGTCACCGCTCCATTGTGAGGCAACCACGGGCCGGATTGCCACTGGCTCGATGGAGCCCCCAAGGTTTCGTGCAGCACCGCGGGCCGGATTCGGTGGTCGCCTCGATCTCGGAAAGAGCGGTGCTGCTCACTGCGAAATCCTCTCCCCGCCGACGCCGCCAGCGCGAAGACATCACAGCCAGCGGGCCCGGGACCTGCCGGTGTCGAGGACGGCTTCTCGATGATGCTGCAGTGACGGATCGGTTGAAGTGCTTCGGCGGTGTGGGAGCAGTGATCAGCGTGGGGCCGGTCGATTCCGTTCGGACAGGTGATGCATCGACTGCCCAGCGGCAGGTGCGGTACTGATGCGGGGGTACCCGGTGCAGGGGTGTCAAGGCCCAGCTCCGAAGACGGCAAGCCGGGCACGTGAAAGGCGAATTGTGGCCCGCCGCAACCCGAGCGGGAAGGCATGTGTGGCACGAGGCGCCGAAGACGGGCCGGGCGTTTACTGCAGAGATAAATATGCTTATCCTGGTAAGGTCTGCGACATTTTGTAAGGCCCTGAGAGTCCACTCCCGACCCAGGTGCCCGGCAACCCCGGGTGCAGGCCACCGTCCGGGTCGGATCGTCACCACGAACAGGAAACGATGAAAATGTCCCATCCCTCCCCTCTTCCACCTACTGCTTCGGCTCATTACCAGGTCCTGCGCACAGTGCCCTCCTATGACCAGGCTCAGCGCCTTGTCGATCGACTCTCCGACGCCGGGTTCCCGGTTGAGCACGTGCGCTTGGTCGGCACCGATCTGCGCCTGGTTGAGCAGGTCACCGGGCGGATGACCTACGGCAAGGCCGCCCTGTACGGGGCCGCCTCCGGGGCCTGGCTGGGATTGCTCATTGGCTTGCTGTTGGGTCTTTTCACGGTCGTGGGGTGGCTGTCGGTAATCCTGTGGGCGGTGCTCCTGGGCGCGGTGTGGGGGCTGATCTTCGGGTTGCTGGGTCACGCGGCCACCGGCGGGCGCCGGGACTTCAGTAGCGTCCAGGGCCTGGAGGCGTCCTCCTACGAGATCCTCGTGGAGGCCGAGTACGTCGAGGCGGCCACGGCCAAGCTCGACGCCAGCCATCCCACGACTTGACCGCCAAAGGCCCGGGCCCGGACCGGGTGCTGGCCCACGCCCGAGTAAGTGCTGAGGGCCGTGGCCCTCTGCGCTCCCCCGACACTCACCGCTGGGGCGGATTCAGGAGCGGATCTCGCCGGGAAGCAGGGTCGTCGGCGTGCCTGTGGTAAGAGCCGCCCAGCACGAGCCGGGCCACGAGCTTGTCGAACACCACCCGGTCCGGTATCCGCCGCCGGTGACACCCCAACGGATGGGTGTCGACCCGCGCAGGAATCAGGGCCTCGAACTGGACCCACAACGGCTCGATGAACGATGCTGGCACCGCAGGCACGGGACTCCTCGCGACGACGTAGATCTAGGCAATCCACATCGAAGCGGACATCCCGTGCCTGCGTCACATCCCCGACAAGCCGCGCCCTACCCGCGCGACCTCTAAGACCAGCTACAGACCCCGTCCACGGTCCTCTCGGCCGGGGCCGGGGCGACGAAGGTGCTGCGCCTGCTCCAACGGATGAGGCGGGGCTACCCGCTGTTGCGGCCGGGGTGCCGGGGTTCTTTTCCGGGGTGCCGGGTTGTCCAGCTTCACGAACTTGCGGATCTGCTTCCATTCCGCGCGGCGGGCCGCCACCACCTCCGCCTGTTGCTCCTGTTGCTGACGCACCGCGGCCACCGAGCGCTTACCGCGGCCCGCCGCGCGGCGCCGCGGCGCGGTCTGCAACCCGTGCTCCAACTCCAGGCGGGTGCACGCACTCTGAACCGCACGCCGGTCGTTGCGACCGTGCCACACCGTCCCCTCGTCACTGACCCGGCACACCACCACATGCACGTGGTCATCGGCGTGACGGACCATCACCCACGGGTGCTCCGCGAAGCCCATCGACTCCGCAAACGTCTGTCCTGCCTGCGCCCACTCCGCATCCGTCAACCGCCGATCCTCGACAGTGTTGCGCAAAGAGGCCTGCCAGACCGGTTTCGTAATCTCCGGGCGGGTGCGCATCGCCGCGCGCATCTCCTTCACCCACGCCTTCTCATCCGCATCCCCGGTCACGAACACGTTCCCGCCCACGACCACACCACCGGCATACCGGCCCCCGTTGCGTTCGTAGAAGTGCTCATTGGCATGCCCCGGCCCATGCAGATAGGCACCAATGTTGCCCGGGTTCGACCCCCGGGTGATCTTCGCGATCACGGCAACGCCCTCCGTAACGCGCCCAGTTCCCGAGCCAGGGCCTCCACGGCCTCGTGCAGCTGCGGGGTCGGGACGACCTGCCCCTGGTTCACCGCGCGCATCAACTGGTTCAGATTCGACCCCACCCGCGCCAGATCCGCCCGGATCCTCGCCAACTCCTGCACCTCACCCGCCCCCGGGGTGCTCGCCTCGAGCTGTTCCTGGACTCGTTCCCGAGCCCACACCGAGACCCGTTGCCCGCCGGCGGCCTCTGTCCATGCCCGGTGCTCGGCCTCGGTCAACGACATCGATACCCGCCGGGTGCGCGGCTCCACCGCCACCGGCCGCCCACCAGCACCCCGCACCCGAGGCGCCGGTTCCGCAGCAGTCGGTTCCGGGTCCGGTGAGGCGAGGGGCTGCTCCTCGAGCAGCTCCTCCCACCGGTTCCCGGACCCCGAAGGGACCGTGCCCGGCGAGGTTGAACGACGTGAGAACAAGCCCAACGGGACCACCCTTCCGAGACCCCGCCAAGGGGTCGAGACCAGCCCTCCGCAGGAGCAAGGGGATTGACCGGAACGGGAACACCTGGCAGCGAGGAACGAGCGGTGCGCCAGGTTTTCCGTTACGGACAATCATATCCAACATCTCCGTTTCAGCGCCCCGACGAAGGAGGATCACAGCGCGCTGGAACGGGGGGCGTGGTGGGGTTCTGGGCCTGACCAACGCAGGAGGACAGAGCCAGGGCCAGGACACCACCACGCATCGTCTGCAGCGCAGCGGAAGACGATCACGCCCTTGGGTCTCGACAGAGCAGGGGCAGCCCCGAGCCCCTAGGGCAATAACCGCGGACCCCGGGGTGAGCGGTTATGCGTTACGATAACCGCATACCCCGGTAAACAAGGGTATTACCTATGATGGAGGATGTTCGATGCTTCACTTCACTCTTGGTCCCCGGCGCGAGCTGGATCCCGCCGTCGATGAGATGGAGCGCACATGGAACGGGTACGACCCGCAGGCCAGCCCACAGGCCCTGTACGACGTCAATCGCTCGTGCTGGGTGCTGGGCCGGCGCGCCGATCGGGAGAGCTACGCGCTCTTTTCTCATGACGGGAAAGTGGTTTTCGCCGTGGAGATCGATGAGATCGTTCCGACTCCTACACGACGGGCATTGACGGGGCACCCGTTGGCTCCGGGACATCCCGTCTACGACCAGTACGTAGGGAGAGATGCACCCATCAAGGGCCAGCGCAACCCGGTCGGGTACATCACTTCACCCCTCGATGAGCGCCTGTGCGAGTGCGGATGCGGCAAGGCCGTCGGTCGAGGTGACTTCCTGCCAGGCCACGATCAGAAAGCCATCCACGAGCGAATCTCCAAGGTAGGAACGGTCAAGCAGTTCATCGACTGGTTCGATGAGACCTACCCGAAGCCGGCACTCGCCTAGAGAGTGACTCACAAGGCGGGCAATGGAGCTCGCTTCGCTCACCCTCATTCTTTTCCTGCCCTCAGCTCTTCCTCATTTTGTTCTGTGGTGTTGTTTTTGACGGGGCCTACCGTCCAGCCTGGGAGTGAGGGAGCTGAAGAACAGAGTGACCGCCCCCTTGCCACTCGGCCAGCCCGCAGATTTCTCAGTCCGCCCGGGCCATGCCCTCCACCGGGCTGAGCCTGGTGGCCCTGCGCACCGGCAGGGCGGAGGCGAGCACCGCCACCACCACGGCCCCGGCGAGGATCAGGAGGAAGCCTCCCCAGGGCACCACCGGTCGCACGGTCATGCCCTCTGTGAAGAGGGACATCACGCCCAGCACACCGAACAGCCACCCGGCCACGAGTCCGACCACTGCGGCCACCAGCGAGATCACGAGCGCCTCGCGCCGGATCAGGGCCCCGAGCTGGCGCTTGGACAGCCCCAGCGCCCGCAGCAACGAGTTCTCCCGGGACCGCTCCAGCACGGAGAGGGATGTGGTGGAGGCTATGCCCAGCACCGAGACCACCACGGCCACGGCAAGCAGAGCGAGCACCACGGTGAGCATGGTGTCCAGGACGGCCACGTAGCCGGCCTTCTCCATGAGGGCGCCGGTGAGCTGGGTGCTGCTCACATGCAGGACGTCCGCCACAGAGCGTCGCAGGTCCGTGGCCTGCTGCACGTTGAGGTACTGCGCAGCGTCGACGCTCGCGCTGGCTCCGTCCGGCAGGTTCCCGCCGGTCTGCACACCCAGCACGTTGGGCAGGGCCCCGAGGTCGTGGACCTGCTGCTGGCTGAGCTCACCCACCTGCGCCGGTACGGAGATGTCCACGGGCCGTTCCTGATCAAGCTGCTCAAGCAGGTTCACGCGGGCCACGTGCTCACCGGTCAGAACGGTGGAGACAAGCAGCACGCCGATCAGCAGGGCCGTGGCCGTGGTGCTCGTGCGGGTGGGGTAGCGCGCAGCGTTGGCGGCGGCCAGGCGGGAGGGGATCCCGCCGGGAAGTGCCTTCCCGGCCCCGCGCACCAGTGAGGGGATGTAGGCGCGGGAAGTCAGCACCACGCCGAGGAACGCCGCGAGACCACCGGCGATGCCCCACCCGGCACTGTGCTGGGTGGCACCGAAGACGAGCGCCGCGGCACCGGCGATCAGGACGACCGCCCCGAAGACCGTGCGCACCACGGGCAGCCCGTCCGCCGCCCGGGAACCGCGCAGCCCGTCCAGGGCGGAGGCGCCACGGGCACGCCGGGCCGGGCCCAGCGACGCGACGACGGTCAGCAGGACGCCCGTCACGAGACCCACGACGACATCCCGCGGGGTGAGCGTGAGCTCCAGCGACCCCGTGGAGACCACGGTGCGGGCAAGCACGACCAGGGCGGTGACCGCACCGACACCCAGCGCGGAGGAGACCACGCCCAGCACGAGGCCTTCCAGCAGCACCGCGCGGCGCAGCTGGGACCCGGTGGCCCCCACACACCGCAGCAGGGCGAGCTCGCGGGCACGCTGGGCGGTGAGCACGGAGAGGGTGTTCGTGACCACGAGCAGCGCCACCAGCACGGACAGCCCGGCGAACAGCGCCAGGAAGATGGCCAGCACGTCGGTGCCCTGGGACATGTCGTCCAGGAGGTCCTGCGCCATCTGGTCCGGAGTCTGCACCGTCAGCGCGGGCTGACCGCCCTGACCGGTGCCCAGGATCCGGTTGATCTCGGTGGCCAACTGGGCCAGCTGGTCCTCGTCCGGGGTGCCGTCCGTGCGCAGCAGGATCCCACCGCCCATGTCCATGCCCTCACCGGGAACGGTCTTGAGCCCGGCCGCCGTGACGTACCAGTCCGGCACGCCTCCGGAGGCGGTCTGGTCCGTGATGCCGCTGACCTTGTAGTCCGCGGTGGTGCCGTCCTCCGAACCGTACTGCTCCAGCTGGACGGTGTCCCCCACGCCCACGTTCATGGCCTTGGCGGTGCCCTCGGACACCGAGATCTGGTTCGCGGCGTCCGGGAAGGAGCCGTCCTTGAGGCCCGCCGGCACCAGGGAGGTGTCAGCAGGGAGGTCGTTGACCTGGGTGGCGCCGGTGTCCGTCCCGGAGGACTTCGCATGCACCATCTTGGTGGTGGGCGACCACGCGCTCTTCACGTCCGGCAGCGCCTCGATCGTCTGCAGCTGCTGCGCGTCCGCGCTGGCGGGCGCCTGCTCGCTGTCCGGGGTGCTCACCACGGCGTCGGCGTTCTTGTAGGGTGCCGCGAGACTCGAGGCGAGGCTCGCGGAGAGGGTGCTCGCGAGGCCCAGTGCGGCGGTCATGAAGGCCGCGCACACCGCCACGCAGATCACCACGAGGACGTAGCGGCTCCACTGCTGCGTGAGCCGTGATCGAACCACGCGCAGCATCAGTTGGCCTCCTGGGCGTCGTCGGAGAAGATCTCACCGTCGCGCACACGCAGGACGCGGTCCGCGGCCTCGGCCACGGTGGCGTCGTGGGTGACGACGACGACGGTCTGGCCCAGGTCGTCCACGCACCGGCGCAGCAGGGCCAGCACCTCCAGGGACGTGGCCGAGTCCAGCGCGCCGGTGGGCTCGTCCGCAATCACGACGTCCGGCTGGGAGAGCAGGGCACGGGCGATCGCCACACGCTGCTGCTGACCGCCGGACATCTCGTCCGGACGGTGGTCCAGGCGCTCGGTGATGCCCAGGGTGGTGGCCAGCGCGTCGAGGCGCTGGGTGTCCACCTTCTTGCCGGCCAGTGCCAGGGGCAGCTCGATGTTCTGCCGGGCGGTGAGCGTGGGGACCAGGTTGAACGCCTGGAACACGAAGCCCACGTGGTCGCGGCGGAAGCGGGTCAGCTGGTCGTCGGAGAGCCCGGCGATGTCCTGGCCGCCCACCACGATCCGCGTCTCCGGGTGGCGGTCCGGGGAGTCCAGGCCGGCCAGGCAGTGCACGAGCGTGGACTTGCCGGAGCCGGAGGGACCCATCACGGCCACGAACGTGCCCGCGGGGATCTCCAGGCTCACGTCCCGCAGGGCCGCCACCTCGGTGCCCCCGGTCCCGTAGGTGCGGGAGACGTGCGCGGCGCTCACGGCGATGCGCCGCGGGGCGCTCGCGGCGGGCTGGGTGGTCTGGGCGGGCTGGCTGGTCTCGGACCAGGGCGGGTTGTCGTAGCGGGCGAGTGAGGGCTCAGGAGAAGTCATGACGTCATTGTGGTGCGCCGGATCCGCCCGTTCATCGAACGGGGGTACGAGCTTGCGCCCTGCGTGCCGTGGCGTGAGCCACAGCGCGCCCGCGGCTCTCATACCCGGGGATGAGGCCCGGACCCAGCCGGGCGGCGCCACACCCGTCGTGGCCGTGCCCCGCCCGGGACTCAGCCCGGCAGCACCACACCGGTTTCGTAGGCGATCACCACTGCCTGCACCCGATCCCGGGCCTGCAGCTTGGAGAGGATGTGGGACACGTGCGTCTTGACCGTGGGCTCGGAGAGGAAGAGCCGCTGCATGATCTCCGCGTTGGAGCACCCCGCGCCGATCAGCTCGAAGACCTCGCGCTCGCGCGAGGTGAGGCCCTGCAACCGCGGGTCCCGCCACGGATCGTTCCCGGCGCTCGTCACCACGCCGCCCGGACCCACCATCACGTCCGCGCCCGGCACCCCGGAGCCACCGGACGCCCCGGCACCGCCGGCCGCACCGCCTGAACCACCCGTGCCACCCGAACCGTCCCCGGGGGGCACAGCACCCGCGCTGCCGGAACGACCACCCGGGCCGTCGGCCGACTCGCACGTGGTGGCGACCGAGCGGCCCGCCCCCGAGACCAGGTGGGAGAGCAGCCTCCGCGTGGTGGACGGCGCGATCACCGCGTCCCCGCGCGCAACCGTGCGGACGGCGTCCAAGAGCTCCTCGGGGCGGGCATCCTTCAGCAGAAAACCACTCGCACCAGCCTGTATGCCTTCAAGTGCATACTCATCGAGGTCGAACGTGGTGAGCACGATGATCCGCACCTGCGGGGCGAGGGCGAGGATCTCGCGCGTGGCCTCGATCCCGTCCATCTGTGGCATCCGCACGTCCATGAGGATCACGTCCGGAGCCCCAGCCACGGCAAGCCCGGGGCGCACGGCGTCAACGGCCGCCACGCCGTCGCCCACGTCCCCCACCACGGTGAGGTCCGGCTGCGAGTCCACGAGCATGCGGAAGCCGCCGCGCACGAGCGGCTGGTCGTCCACGATGAGAACCCTCACGGGCGGCGCTGTCGTCATTTCTCCTCCCCGGGCAGGGTAACCCGGACGACGAACACGTCCGGACGATCGGGGTGCGGGCCCGCGGTGAGGGAGCCGCCATGGAGGTCCACACGTTCGCGCAACCCCTGCAGCCCGTAGCCCCCGCGGGGCGTTCGGCTGGTGCTCGCGGCGCCGTCGTTGGTGATCTCGGCCCAGGAACCGTCCGGGCGGTGCTCCACCACGATACGCACGGAGGAGGCCTGCCACGCGTGCTTCAGCACGTTGGTCAGGGCCTCCTGGGCCACCCGGTAGAGCGTGAGCTGCGCGCCGGCGGACAGGGCCGGCTCCCCGTTCACGCGATGCTCCACGGGCAGCCCGGCGTCCCGCACGGACGCCACCAGGTGCTCGATCTGCTCCAGCTGCGGCACCGGCGAGGTCCCCGTGGCGTCCTCGGTGCGCAGCACGCCCAGCAGTCTGCGCATCTCGGTGAGCGAGCCGCGTGCGGTGTCCGCGATGGTGCCGAGGGTCGCCACGGCCACGCCGGGGTCCGACGCCGCCGCGTACCGCGCGCCGTCCGCCTGGGCGATCACCACGGACAGGGAGTGGGCGACGATGTCGTGCATCTCCCGGGCAATCCTTGCCCGCTCGTCCTGGGCCGCCATCCGCACCTCCTGCTCTCGCTCGATCTCGAGCCTGCGGGCACGGTCCTCGAGCTGCTCGCGCCGCTGCCGCCGGCCCCGGGCGAGGTCTCCCGCGAGGTACGCCACCGTGATGCAGGCCGCGGAGCTGACACCGAACATCGTGCCCACGATCGCCCACTCGGCCGTGGAGTAGTTCTCGGGGAGGAACAGGAACCAGTGGTTGCTGCGCCACCCCAGCACCGCGCTGCCCAGCAGGGCCGCGAGGTAGACGCCGCGCCGGGCCCGCCGGGGCGAGCGGATGGCGGCGGTGTAGACCACGCACGGCACGGACCACAGGCACAGACCCACGGGAGCCACGTTGAACGCGAGCAGGCTCAGCAGCACGAGTGCCCCGTGGAGGTACGCCACCACCGTGGGTGCGGCCCGGCGGAAGAACAGTGGCAGCCAGCACACGAGCATGCACCACCAGGTCACCCCGTCCCACAGCGCGGACACCGTGAAGAAGATCGTGACAAAGCCGCCCACGAGCACCAGCAGGGCATTGCTGATGTGAGGGTGGTTCTCGATCCACTGGGCCAGTCTGAGGTGCAGAACCATCACCGCAGCACACTATCCGGCGGGGAGCCCGCACCACGTCGTCGTCGGCCCACGAGAAATTTGCAGTAACTGCACCAACACGGTTACTCTCAGACCGTGATCGGGCCATGCACGCACAGCGGGAGAACACAGGACGGACGGGGCACACGCCGCACCGCCACGCGCCGGGACATCCTCGCCGCGGCGGAGGAGCTGGTGCTGGAGAACGGTCTCGCCGGGCTGCGCACCAAGGACCTCGTGCGCCGCGCGGGCGTCTCGGAGCGCACCGTGTTCAACCACTTCGACAGCATCGAGGACACCGCGCTCACGCGCATCGAGGAGTACCTCACCCCCCTGTTCTCCGGCCTGGACGTCCCCGCGGACACCCCCGTGGCGGAGCTTCCCACGGCCGTCCGTGACCGCGTCCTCATCCGCCTCGCCACGCCAGCCGGGCTGGAGTGCCTCACCGGTTTCGTCCATCTGGCCGCCGCTCTCGCACCGGACTCCGGCGAGATCCTGACCCGCCACGTGGTCCTCACGCTCACCAGCAAGGGGAGCCTCGCGAGTTCCGAGGTGGAAGCGGAGCATCCGCAGCTCTCCCTGGAGCAGCAGATGCGCCTGCGGCTCTACCTGACCAACCTGGCCCTGGGCCTGGGCCTGGGCCTGGCACGCCCCGCACTCCACCACCTGCCCCGCGAAACCTTGACCCCATTGGAGGTCAAGGACCGCATCCCACCGGCGGAAGAGCTCGTCCCCCACATCGAGTGGGCCTTCCAGCAGGTGGATGCCGGGCTGCCGCAGCTGTAACGCGTCCAACGCACCCCATTCCACCGGCGGGGCCGCAAGGGCCCGCCGACCCGCTCCCGAGACCGAATAAGTGAGTTATGGCGACATTCCTGTACAGAATCGGCGGCTTCGCCGCCCGTAGGGCCTGGGTGGTCATCACCGCCTGGCTCGTCATCCTGCTAGCCCTGGGGGGCGCTTTCTTCGCGTTCAAGGGCGAGCTGAGCAACAGCATCACGATCCCCGGGACCAAGGCTGCCCAGGTCCAGGACGACCTCGCCGGCGCGTTCGACGTCAACGCGGACGCCGGGGTGGGTCAGGCCATCGTCTCCACCACGGACGGCAGCAAGATTACCGAGCAGCAGCAGAAGGCGGTGGCCGCCGCGCTGAAGAAGGTGGACGGCATCGACGGGGTGGACTCCACCACGGACCCGTTCTCGCAGCAGAAGCAGGTGGACGACGCCCGAAAACAGCTCGAGGACGGCCGCTCCCAGCTCGAGCAGGGCGAGAAGCAGCTGGCGGGCGCACAGCAGCAGATCGACGCCGCCCGCTCCAAGATCCCGGCCAACGCCCCGGCCTCGGCCACGCAGCAGATCGACCAGCAGCAGGCGCAGCTGGACGAGCAGAAGAAGAAGATCGACGAGCAGAAGCCGGAGCTCGAGCGCAACGAGAAGAAGCTCGATCTCACGAGCGAGTACGGCTCGATCTCCGAGGACGGCACCACCGCGCTGACGGGTGTCACGTTCGAGCACGAGATCAACGAGGTCTCCTCGGACACCCTCGCGGAAGTCCGCTCCGCGTTCGAGGACACGGACCTGCACGGACTGGACGTGCAGTTCGACCAGAACCTCGAGGGCATGACCGAGATGGGCGTGACCTCCGAGATCATCGGCATGGTGATCGCCCTGATCATCCTGCTCATCATGCTCGGCACGTTCGTGGCGGCCGGACTTCCCGTGCTCATGGCGCTCGTGGGCGTGGGCGCGGCCTACCTGGGGGCGTTCGCGCTCTCGGACGTGGTGGACATGAACTCCACCACCCCCGCACTGGGCTCCATGCTGGGCCTCGCGGTGGGCATCGATTACTCCCTGTTCATCCTCAACCGCCACCGCAACAACCTGCGCCGCGGCATGGGCATGCACGAGTCCATCGCGCTGGCCACGGGCACCAGCGGCAACGCCGTGCTCTTCGCCGGCACCACCGTGGTGATCGCGCTGCTGGCCCTGAACGTGGTGGGCATCCCGTTCCTGTCTGTGATGGGCAACGTGGCCGCGTTCGCCGTGGTCATGGCCGTGGTGGTCGCCGTGACGCTGACCCCGGCCATGCTGTCCCTGATCGGGCGCCGGGTCATGCCGCGACGCCGCTGGGACGCCATCCAGCGCCGCGCGCAGCTGCGCCGTGACGCCGCCGAGATCGTGGGCGAGGACGAGCAGCACACCGCAGACCGAGCCCACGCCCTGACCGCCGAGCGGGACACCACCCCGCGCGGTTGGCTCAAGGTGGTGCTCGCCAAGCCGGTGCTGACCATCCTGGCCACTGTGGCCGTGCTCGGGATCATCGCCGTCCCCATGACCCAGCTGCGGCTGGGCCTTCCGGACGGCAGCAGCCAGAGCGCGGACTCCGGCGCGTACAAGACGTACAAGATCGTGGAGGACAAGTTCGGCGCGGGCCGCAACGGCACCGTCGTCGCCGCCGCCTACCTCCCGGAAGGCACCACCGAGGAGCAGGCCGAGGACCTGCAGGTGGACCTGGGTGAGCAGCTGCGCGAGCAGGACCACGTCTCCGCCGTGGTGCCCGCGGCGATCAGCAAGGACCACTCCATGCTGCTGTACCAGATCATCCCGGACGAGGGCCCCAGCGCCGAGTCCACCACCGATCTGGTCAACAGCCTGCGAGACCTGCGCCTGGACACCCCCGAGGGGGAGGCGAGCTTCGGCGTCACGGGTCAGACGGCCATGAACATCGACATCTCAGAGAACCTCTTCAAGGTGCTGCCGGTGTACCTGGCGATCGTGGTGGGGCTGTCCCTGATCGTGCTGATCCTGGTCTTCCGCTCCATCTGGGTGCCCCTGTCGGCCACCATCGGCTTCCTGTTCTCCCTGCTCGCGGCCTTCGGCGCCACCGTGGCCGTGTTCCAGTGGGGCTGGCTGGGTGATCTGTTCAACATCACGGAGCCCGGGCCCATCCTGAGCTTCCTGCCCATCCTGGCGGTCGGGATCCTCTTCGGGCTGGCCATGGACTACCAGATGTTCCTGGTCTCGGCCATGCGCGAGGCGTACAGCCACGGCCGGGACGGGAAGACCGCGGTGGTCGTGGGCTTCAACCACAGCGCCCGGGTGGTCGTGGCCGCCGCGCTCATCATGACCGGTGTGTTCATGGGATTCGTGTTCAGCGGGGACCCGATGATCGCCTCGATCGGCTTCGTGCTTTCCGCGGGCGTGCTCTTCGACGCCTTCGTGGTGCGCATGACGCTCATCCCGGCGCTGATGCACCTCATGGGCGCGAAGGCCTGGTGGTTCCCGAAGTGGGCGGAGCGGATCGTCCCGGACGTGGACGTGGAGGGTGCCTCCCTGGAGCGCCCTGCGCAGCCCTCCTACCCTGCGCAGCCCACCCAGTGAGTTCGGCGCCTCGCGAACCGGCCGTCGCCCCG
>NZ_DGYR01000002.1:0-131850 GCF_002398425.1 Kocuria sp. UBA5001 | reverse complement strand
CGGGGCGACGGCCGGTTCGCGTCAGGCCGCGGTGCCCGGCTCCGGCTTGCTGGTGGCGTCCCGGACCTCGCCCACGAGCTCCTCGAGGACGTCCTCGAGGGCCACGATGAACACCGACTCGTCGGAAGTGCGGGAGTCCCGTGCCACTTCACCCAGCAGCGCGAAGTGCGCGCCCTTGGCCTGCATGGTGCGGGTGACCTTGCGCAGCTTGTCCTCGGGTGCCACGCGGGCGAAGCGCCTCACGATGGCCGGGGGGATCGACTGCTCGCGCGCCGTCTCCGGCAGGCCCAGCACGTCCTTGGTGTGGATGTAGCCCATGAGCCGCTCGTCCGCGTCCCGCACGGGGAAGCGCGAGTAGCCCGTCTCCGCGCACAGCTCCTCGACACCCGCCACGGTGATGTCGAACGGTACGGTACGCATGCCGGTCAGGGGCAGGGCCACGTCCGCCGCCGTCTTGTTCTCGAAGTTCAGGGCGCCGGTGAGCAGCCGGATCTCGTCGTTGTCCAGCAGCCCCTCGCGCCCGGACTCCGCCACGAACCCGCGCACGTCGTCGGAGGTGAACGCGGAGGCCACCTCGTCCTTGGGCTCCACCTTGAACAGCCAGCGCACCAGGTGGTTGGCCGTCTCGTTCATGACCCAGATGGTGGGGCGGAAGACCACCACGAAGCCGTGCAGCACGGGGCCGAGCACCTGTGCCACGCGGCTGGGGACCGCGATGGCGATGTTCTTGGGCACCATCTCGCCCAGGATCATGTGCAGGAAGGTCACGATCAGCAGCGCGATGACCAGGGCGATCGGGTGCAGCAGCGCCTCGGGGACGCCCACCGCCTCCATGGGGACCTCGATCAGGTGAGCGATCGCGGGCTCGCCCACGGCGCCGATCAGCAGCGAGCACGCGGTGATGCCGAGCTGGGTGGCGGCCAGGGACGTGGAGACGTTCTCAATGCCCTTCAGGGCATACTTCGCGGAGCTGGAGCCCCGCGCAGCCAGCGGTTCCAGCTGGTCGCGGCGGGCCGAGACCACGGCGAACTCGCTCGCCACGAAGAACGCGTTCCCCGCGAGCAGCAGGATCAGGATGATGATGGCTGTGCTGGTGGTCATCGTTGCTCCTCCCCGGGATCCACGTCCGACACGTCCTCGTCACGGTGGAAGCCAGGGGCTCCCCTGTTCTCACCCTGCGAGAGGCGGAACTCCTCCGCCGTCTCGGGCTCCCGGTTGTCCCCGCCCAGCGGGTCCGGCCTGCCGGGCGGCTGCCACGCCGTCGACGTCGTGGAGCCGCCGCGCTCGTCCGGATTCCCGCCCACGCGGTGCACCAGGATGCGGTCCACGCGGTGCTGGTCCATGCGCATGACGTCCATACGTATCTCGGCCTCGGTGGGGAGGTCGTCGTCGTCGCGGTGGAAGTGGTCCACGGCCTCCACGGTGAGGGTGTCTCCCACCCGGGGCAGCCGGTCCAGCTCCTCAGCCATGAGACCGCCCAGCGTGTCCGACTCCTCGCCCTCGGGCATGTCGACGCGCAGCACGTCGCCCAGCTCGTCCGGGCGCAGAAGCCCGGAGACCACCAGGCCGCCGTCGCGCGTGCGGCGGAAGCGCTGCACGCGGGTGTCCTGCTCGTCGTCGATCTCGCCCACGATCTCCTCGATGAGGTCCTCCAGTGTGACGATCCCGGCGGTGCCGCCGTACTCGTCCACCACCACGGCCATCTGCAGGCCCTTCACGCGCAGCTGGCGCATCAGCGGGTCAAGGGTCATGGACTCGGAGACCACGTCCGCGGGGACGCACACATCCGCGACCCGCACGACCCCCCGCTCGTCGAACGGCACCGCGAGCGCGTGGGTGTAGTGCACCACGCCCACGATGTCGTCCACGGTCTCGCCCGTGACCGGGAAGCGGGAGTGCCCGGTCTCCGATGCCGTGAGCAGCATGTGCTTCACAGAGTCCTCGGCGTTCAGGAAGGTGACGCGGGGACGGGGCCGCATGACGTCCGCCGCGGTGCGCTCGCCGAACTCGATGGAGCGGGCCACGAGCTCGGCGGTGCCGGCGTCCAGGGTACCCTCGCGCCCGGAACGGCTCACCACGGAGGCAAGCTCCTCCGCCGTGCGGGCGTTGGCCACCTCCTCGGTGGGGGTGAAGCCCAGCGCCTTGAGCACCAAGTTCGCGGAGCTGTTGAGCATGGACACGAGCCAGCCGAAGACCGTCATGAAGAACTTCTGCGGGAGCACCACGGCGTGGGTCACGCGCATGGGGTCCGCGATGGCCCAGTTCTTGGGAACGAGCTCGCCGAACACCATCTGGCTGAAGGTGGCCACGATGAACGCGGCGACCGTGGCAACTCCTACCGCCACGGCGTCGGGAACGCCCGCCCAGCCGAGGCCCTCGGCGAAGAGGGTTCCCAGGCTCGGCCCGGTGATGTAACCCGACATGAGGCTCGTGACCGTGATGCCCAGCTGGGCGCCCGAGAGGTTGGTGGAGGTCTTCTTGAGGCTCTCCTCGATCACGACGGCGCGCTTGTCACCGGCCTGCTCCGCCCGCTGGACGGCTTGGCGATCCACGGTGAGGAAGGCGAACTCGACGGCCACGAAGAGGCCGTTGGCGAGGACCAGGAGGATGAAGACGAGCAGCAGGAGCCAGGCGCTCAGCACTGGCTCACCCCGCTCGAGGCCCTGCTCAGCAGGAGGGAGGACGAGGGGTCTGTGGGGAGGGGATCAGGGGAGCAGCGGCGCTGCCCGGGACTGTCCGACTCCTTGTCGTCGGCCGAGGCGAGCGCACCGAGGTACGCCGCGGGCCGGTTGTGGTGAGATGTCACGAGAACAGGATACCGAATCCAGCCCCGCCCCTCGCAGGCCGCCCCGGGTTCAACCGGTGCGGCCCAGCAGGTGCCCAGCGCAGCTGCGCAGATCCTCGTGGCGGAAGCGGTAGCCGGTTCCCAGCAGCTTGGAGACGTCCACCCGGTGGCTGGCCGCCACTAGCTCCTCGGTGGCCTGCGCCCCGAGGAGCGCCTTCGGCCCGGCCAGCGGGGTGGGGACCACGGCGGGCCGGTGCAGCACTCCCGCCACGGTCTTGGCGAAGTCCTTCTGCCGCTGCGGGTTCGGTGCGGCCACGTTGAACGGCCCCTCCGCGTCCTCGGTGAGAGCGAGGTGGGCGATGGCGCCGGCCATGTCGTCCAGCCCGATCCAGCTCTGCCACTGCCTCCCACCGCCCAGCGGTCCGGACAGGCCCGCCTCCATGAGTGGCAACTGGGCCCGGAGCAGACCGCCCGATGGCGAGAGCACCAGCCCCGTGCGCACGTTGACCACCCGCACGCCGTGGGCCGCCGCACCGTGGGCGGCACTCTCCCACTCGCGGCAGACCTCCGCGAGGAAGCCCTCGCCGGAACTCGAGTCCTCAGTGAGCACCTCGTCTCCGCGGCCCGTTCCGTAGTAACCCACGGCGGAGGAGACCACGAACGCGCGCGGCCGCTTCTCCGCGGGGAGCTGGCCCATCGCTCGCACGATCAGTGCGGTGCTGTCCACGCGCGAGTCGAGGATCTCGCGCTTCTTCTGCTCGGTGAAGCGCGAGACGATGCTCTGCCCGCCCAGGTGGATCACGACGTCGACACCCTCCAGGTCCCGGGGGTTCAGCAAGCCCCGGGCCGGGTCCCAGCCGATCACGCCCTCACCGGTGGTGGCCCCGCGCTTCATGCGCAGCACGGTGTGCCCACCGGTCTCGAGCAGCGCACAGACCTGGGTTCCCACCAGCCCGGAGGAGCCGGCCACCGCGATCGTCAGGCGGGGACCGTCGTGCTGGTCGTGGAACGCGAGGTCCTCCCGCAGCTGCCGGTCCCGGTACGCGAAGATCCGCTCCAGCTGCGGGGTCATGGCGCGCTCGCCGAGATCGTTGAGCTTTCCCGCCCACTGCGGCAGGGGGCGCACGGTCACCTCGTCCCGCACGACCGTGCCTCCCCGCGGCGACTCCTCGAAGACGTGCCGGTGCTCCCACTCCCCCAGTGGTCCGTTGACCATGCGGTCGGTGAAGAAGTGGGGCGGCTCCCACTCGCCATGCTCGGCGGTCCACGGCAGGTGCACCGTGCCGAACGTCCCCGGCACGGAGACACCCAGCCTCGCCTCCGAGCCGGGCTTGATCCCGTCCGAGGGCGCCTGGCGCACCTGGTCGGGGCCTCCACCGAACGGCGGGGTAAGGCGGGTCAGCGCACCGGGGCGCTCGTGCCACGCGAAGACCTTCTCACGGGGCTGGGGAACGCGGGTTTCGTGGGTGAAGCGATGGGTCACGGTCGTACCGTCCGTTCATCGAAGGGGCCAAGGAGGAGTTGTCCGGGTGCGCGCAGCGGCGGGAGGCTCAGCCGTTCTGCGGAATCTGGTCCACGAGCTCGTCGTCCCCCGGCTCGTCCGCCGGGGAGATCCTGCGAACCTGCTCTGAGGTGACAACGCGCTCACGCCGACGTGGCTCCAGTGTGACCGGGGCGCCCGTCTCGAGGGACTTCAGGACGGCCGCGTTGACGCGCACGTCCAGCAGGCCCTCCTCGCCGTCGGCCTCTGGAGAGACGCCGCTGCGGACGCAGTCCACGAAGTACTGGGCCTGGCCACCGAACTGCTCCACGGGGTCGTGGGCGAAGGACTCGGAGGAGCCGTCCTTGGTGAGCGTGTACTGGATGCCGGTGTCCGGACCGAATCCGAAGCACGGCTGCGCGGTGATCTCGCCCTCAGTGCCCGCCACGGTGAACTGCTCCGCGGACTCGGAGGCGTAGGAGATGGTGAACTGCGCGAGCCGGTCGCCCGGGAAGGTGAGGGTCACGGCCACGGTGTCGTCAAAGTTGAACTCGCGACCCGGGGTGCGTACGCCCTTGGCGTAGACCTCCACGGGCTCGTCGTGGAACAGGTTGCGGACCATGTTCTGCGGGTAGGTGCCCATGTCCGGGATGGGCCCGCCCCAGAAGCCGGAGTGCCCTCGGTGGTTCTCCACGGTGATGTCCTGCGAGAACACGGAGGAGAAGTAGCGGGGATCACCGATGACCTTCTGGTCCCGGACCTTCTCGATCATCTCCACGGTCCCGGGCTCCTGGTGCAGGCGGTAGGCCACCATGAAGGTCGCCCCGCTCTCCTGCGCGGCGTCGATCATTGCCTGGCAGTCCTCCTCGGAGGTCTCAAGGGGCTTCTCGACGAGTGCGTGAATTCCCTTGCGCAACGCCGGTTCCGCGAACTCGCGGTGCCGGAAGACGGGGGTGGACACGTAGACGGCATCGATGTCGCCGGAATCCAGCAGCGCCGGGTAGTCGTCGTAGGAGTAGGCGGCCACGCCGTACTCCTTTCCCAGTTCCTCGGCCTTCTCGGCGCTCGAGGTCACGAGAGCGGCCAGCTCGGCGTCGTCAATCCGGGACAGGCCCGGGATGAACGCCTGCTGGGAGATCTGTCCCACGCCCACGACGGCGAAACGGACGGGACGGTCGTTCGGGACGGTGGCAACCATGGTTATGACCTCCGAGGGCTTCTGACGTGTTCGTCTTTCACTCTAGGACCGGCTCCCGGGGCTTGTCAGGGCGCGTTCACCCACCGCGCAGAGGCCAGCGACCGCCAGGAGAACCACGATCACGACGGCTGATGCCGCCCGCACGAGAATCGACACTGCAGTCGCTGTCCGCACACCCCGTTCGTCGACGGCCGGCACCGGTCACCACATCGACCCGCCGACCGCCCGTGCGCCCACCTGGCCCGTGCCGAGTTGACTGATCTTAGGCACGCATGGGGTGGTGTGCCTGCAGCTGGGCTGCCGGCACTGGAGCGAGGATCCTGCTCCTCACAGCTCCTGCGCGTTCTTCAGCACCGGGATGGACTTGCGGGTGCGCTCCACGAGGTCCAGGTCCAGGTCCACCATCGTGTAGTCCGGTGCCTCCCCGAGGGACGCCACCACGGTGCCGTCAGGGGCCGCCACCAGGCTGTGCCCAACGCCGCGCGGCGCGTTCTCGGGGTTCTCTTCCCCCACTGCGAGCGGGTTCGCCTGGCCCACGGCCACCACGTACGACGTCGTGTCGAGGGCTCGGGCGCGCGCCAGCAGCTCCCACTGCTCGGCCTTGCCCGGGCCGTCACCCCAGGACGCGCCGACCACGGTGACCAGGGCGCCGTCGTGCGCCAGACGGGTGAAGAGGCGGGGGAAGCGGATGTCGTAGCAGGTGGCCACGCCCACAGTGGTGCCGCCCACCACGAAGGTGACCGGATCCTCGCCGGGGTCCACGGTGTCCGACTCGAGGAAGCCGAACGCGTCGAAGAGGTGGATCTTGGAGTAGCCGCGCACCGTGCCGTCCGGCAGGGCGATCACGGTGGTGTTGCGGACGCGCTCGCCGTTGCCCGGGGTGAACATGCCCGCGACGATCGCCACGCCGTGCTTGCGCGCAAGATCCGAGACGGCGGTGCCCCAAGGGCCGTCGAGCGGTTCGGCCACGTCCTTGAGAGCGCGTCCGAAGGCGAACATGGTGGCCTCGGGCAGCACCAGGAGATCCGCGCTGTCCTCGCCCGCGCGCCGCGTGAGGTCCGCGACGCGTTCCAGGTTCTGCGGCGGGTCGTAGGTGCTGAGCAGCTGTCCGAGTGCGATACGCATGCCAGTCACCCTAGACGGGGCACACCGGCGCCGAAAGGGCGGGCCGCGTCCGCGGACACGCGGCAGGACCAGGGACAGAGGTCCCCTCGGAGAAGGGCAGCGAGCGCCGCGTGTCAGGCGTTGCGGACGATCTTCACCGCGCTGACAATCATGGGGATCTGAAGCGGCAGCCGCCCCAACGAGATCACCTGCTTGGAGGCGGGCTCGTGGCGCCAGTCCCACGCCATCTTGATGTTGCCGGGCCACACGCCCACGAACAGGGCCGCTGCCGCCGCGCCACCGATCCGTCGCGTGGCGGGGACCAGCAGCAGCGCGCCGGTGGCGAGTTCCGCGCAGCCGGACCCGAGGGTCCACTGCCGGGGGGTGCCGGGCAGCTGCTCGGGGACCAGAGCGTCGAAGCCCTCGGGCCGGACGAAGTGCAGCACGCCCATCCCGGTCAGGGCCAGGCCGGAGAACACGGCGGAGCGGTGGGCCCTGCGGCGGGCGGTCATCAGTTTCTTTCCCATGCCCTCACCGTACCCAGCAGTAGCCGACGGGGCGACGGCGCCGCTCCTGTCCTCCCCGGCGCCCGGGCCGTCAGACCTCGTGGGGATTCAGCCACTCCCACACCACCTCGTCCCCCTCTGCCGTGGGATGCACGCCGTCCGCCAGCAGGTCGGAGCGCCCGGCGAGCGCGTTCCACGGGTCGAGGAGGTCCCGGTTCGTGGCGGCCGCCCAGTGCAGCAGCGCAGCCTTGCGCTCCACGGCCACGAGCGGATCAGCGGCCAGGTACGCCCACGCCATCGCCCCGTCCGTGAGGTGCACGCGGCGGCACGCATGGTCCGCGACCTCGTAGTCGTCCGCTGCGACGAGCTGCTCGCCCGTGAGCCGCAGGATCCCGCCGTCCACCGCCCCGCCGATGTGCCGTGGGCAGCCCGGTGCCGGGGCCCGGCGCCTCCGCCGTGGCCAGGGACGGCCCAACGACCGCCCACCCTGGTCCGTGACACTCCCGCGACCTACCCTGGGACCGGCCCACGCGGCGTCGCCGGACGCGGCGGACGAACCCGAACGAGGAGACGCTCATGGACCCCTTTGTCACCCCCGAGTGGCTGGCCGAGCACCGTGACGAGGTGGTGCTCGCGGACGCGCGCATGTACCTGGACGGGCGCAGCGCGGAGGCCGAGTACCTGCAGGGGCACCTGCCGGGCGCGGTGTTCGTGGACGTGGGCGCGGACCTCGCCGCACCGGCCTCGCCGGAGGGCGGGCGACACCCCTTGCCGTCGCCGGAGGACTTCGCGGCGGCCATGTCCCGCGCGGGCATCGGGGACGACGCCGTGGTGGTCGCCTACGACGACGTCGGCGGCGTGATGGCCGCGCGTCTCGTGTGGCTGCTGCGCACCACCGGCCACCGCGCCGCGCTGCTCGACGGCGGCCTGGACACCGCCGTCGAGCTCGAGAAGAAGCGGGCCGTGCTGCCCGCCGCAGACTTCGCCCCGGTTCCGTGGCCGCGAGAGGCCCTGGCGACCATTGACGAGGCCGCGCACGGTGCCGCGGTGGTGGATGCCCGGGACGCCACCCGGTACGCGGGCAACGCGCCGGACCCCGTGGACCCCCGCTCGGGCCACATCCCGGGCGCGGTCAACATCCCGTGCCGCAGCCACCTGACCCAGGACAGGACGCTGCGCCCCACCGCCGAGCTGCGCGATGCCTTCGAGCGTGCGGGCGTGACGGACGCGGACCAGATGATCTCCTACTGCGGCTCCGGCGTGACGGCGTGCCACAACCTGCTCGTGGCGGAGCACGCGGGTCTCGGGATGGGCCGGCTCTTCCCCGGCAGCTGGTCCCAGTACTCGCACACGGACCGTCCTGTGGAGACCTCCCCGGAGCCCGGTCCGGCGGCCTGAGACTCCCGGACGGGTACTTACGGTTTCCCGTGCGCAGTGCCAAGATGAAAGTCCGACAGCGACGATGCAGACGCAGGAGGCACGATCATGACCCAGCAGCCCGAGACCCCGGACCCCATCCAGTCCGCCGACCAGATCGACGATCCGGACCAGCCCACCACTGTGGCCGGCCAGGACGACTCCCGCGCCGGGCGGGACACCCAGCCTGATGACGCGGCGGACGGGGACCCCGAACAACCCCGCTTCACCCCGGTGCACGGAGACGCGAGCGCCCGTGATGCGCGCCCCGCGGACCGCACGACCGGAGGCAAGCCGCCCAAGGCCGTGCAAGAGACGGGCCTCCCCGTGGTGCCCGAGGGAACCGTGGACGCCCAGGGCGCCCGCCAGGTCGATTCCGAGGCGCTCGCTGGCACCCGCAAGTTCCAGCCGCCGGCCGGAGCGGACAACCCCAACGTATCGGCCAACCCGGCGAACCGGGAGGACGTCAACCCGCCCGCTTCGAAAGGCGACGCCGCGGGCTACGAGCGCGCCGAGGACATCCCCGTGGTGGAGCCTGTGCGCCACTCGGTCCCGGTCGAGGAGCGCGTGGAGGCGCAGGCGCGCGACTACGACCTCCAGACAACTGAGGACGGCGAGCGCTACCTGACGCCCACGGACGAGAACCCCACCGGCTGAACGCTCGCGTGATCTCTCATGCCCGGCCCGGCACCCGCCGGACCGGGCGTTTCCGTCCCCGGGGAATGGACCCGCGCGGGCCGGGGTGGGCCCGCCTCGCCGAGGCGCTGGCAGCGGACGAGGAGGACTGCCCGGTGCGTAACAATCGCGCCACATTCCCCGTTTTTCAGCCGTTCGGAGCCGCCTGTCCCCAGAAGAGGGAAAACCGTCTTGCGTGAACGTTTCCGCACGTCAACACAGGTTTGACGTGCGTCGAGACCGGGCTGCATGCAGACGCAAAATCACGAGACGGTTACATCGCCGTTTGTGCGTTGCCTCGCCCGGGTCTTCTTGTCACCCTGTTTGCTATGGCGAACAGGACTTCAGTGAAGACGTGGGTGGCCGGGTGTGCCCTGATCGGGGCCTTCGCGGTGACCGGCTGCGGTGGTGCAGCACCCTCGGCCGGGGACCCCCCCAGTGTCTCCGGGGACGCGCAGGGAGCAAGCCCGAGCGGCTCCGGCGGGGACGCCGCGGCGTCGTCGAACCCGTCCGGCGCGGCCTCGTCCGAGGCGACCTCGACCGAAGCAGCCCAGCCCGGGGCGACGCAGACGGGCACCACCGCGAGCCCGGACAGCAGTGAAGCCACCTACGAGCTCACCAAGACCTACACGGACCCGGACGGCCTGTTCACGGTCAAGTACCCCGAGAGCTGGAAGGCTCAGGAGAACCGCGGCTATCTGGAGCTGAGCAACCCAGACGGCAAGGTCAAGGGCAACGTGGCCTCCACCGCCACGCGCGCGCCGCGCGGCGAGTGGTTCACCAGGCCCATCCATCCCTTGATCGGTGACGAGACGGAGCTGTCCAAGCAGCTGCGCGAGAAGGTGTCCACGTACTCCACCTACGTGCCCGCACCGCCGCGCAGCGACAAGGCCGACTCCGTGCTGTGGGGCCTCACGGAGGGGGACAAACGGGGCATCGTCTCGATCCCCGGGGGCGGCAAGCGCAACGAGCTGTGGGCGGAGTTCTACTACTCCCCCGTGAACGAGGGCCACCGGCCCCTGCCCCAGCGTGAAGGGGTGGAGCTGGTCAACCAGATCAACCAGACGGAGGACGCGGGCACCGTGGACGCCATCCTCAAGTCCATCCGGGTGGGCGGCTGACGCCCCCCACCACGGCTGCAGACGGGGCTGCACACGCGGGGAGAGGGAGCCGGCGCGGTCATCCTGGCAGGACACCCATGACGAGGTTCACGGTGGCCGCCAGGATGACCGTGCTGAAGATGTAGGACAGCAGGCAGTGGCGCAGGATGATGGCGCGCAGGCCCGTGGTCACCACGTTGTTGTCCGAGACCTGGAACGTCATGCCCAGGTTGAAGGAGAAGTACAGAAAGTCCACGTAGCGCGGCGCGTCCTGGGTGTTGAAGTCGATTCCCCCGGCCGGGTCCTTGTAGTACTCGTGGGCGTAGCGGGCGCCGTACATCAGGTGCAGCACTGCCCACGTGAGGAAGATGGTCACGAGTCCCAGTGCCGCGGCCAGGGTGCGGGGCTGGTGGGAGCCCCCCACCAGCGCGCTGATGACGGTCACCAGGCTCACCACCGCGAGGGTCACCCCGATCAGCTCCTGGATCAACGGGTGGAAGTCCTCCCGGCCGGCGTTGTACCGGGTGCGGTCGGGGTCCATGGACCAGAGCACTCCCGCGGAGACCCCCACGTACAGCAGGGAGATGGTGCACATCCCCACGAGGAGGGAGAGGGACGTGCCCAGGAAGTTCACCGCCACCAGGAACGCGGCGGCTCCCGTGACGATGGAGCTCACCAGTCGGAACGAGGCCGAGGTCATCAGGTTGCGTCTGCTCAGTGGTGTGCTCATGACGTGCGCGTCCTTCCGGGAGGTGTCGGGCGGACGGACACTCCCTCGTGTGCGTGGGCGGAAGCCCGGAGGCGACGATGCCGCGGCGCTCCGATGCGGGACGTGCTGCGGTGACGGCGGGGACTCCATGCGCTTGGCCCTGTTCGTCTCGCGGGACACACTACGTGGCTCGTCACGCCGCCACGATTCTGGGACGCGGGCCCGGACCGCCGCTCAGCGCAGTTCCGCGGGAAGGCTCTCGAGCAGGCGGAGCCAGATCTCGGAGGCCGTGGGGTAGCTCGGGACCGCGTGGCGCAGCATGCTCACCGGCACCCGGCCCACGACCGCGATCGTGGCCCCGTGGACGAGCTCCGCGGCGTCGGGCCCCACGAACGTGGCGCCGAGCAGGTGCCCGGTACCCGCCTCGACCACGAGTTTCGCCCGTCCCGCGACGTCGTCACGCAGCAGCGCGGCGCCCGCTGCGCCGGTCATCGGGGACTCCGCCACGACGACGTCGTGGCCCGCTTCCCGCGCCGCCCGCTCGGTCATGCCCACCGAGCCGACCTCCGGGTCCGTGAACACGGCCTGCGGGACGGGGACGACGGTGGGTGCTGCGCTCTCCCTCGCGCCGGCCAGTCGGGAGCCGAGCACGCGGGCCTCGTACTTGCCCATGTGGGTCAGCAGGGCATCCCCCTTGGCGTCACCGATCACGTGGAGCCAGTCCGGCAGCGAGCCGGCGCGGACGTCCTGCGGGCTCACACCCACGGCGTCGAGGCCCACGTCCGCGAGGCGCGGGGTGCGGCCGGTGGCGGCAAGCACCTCGTCCACCTGGAGCTCGCCCCCGGTGGCGCTCAGGTGCACAGGGCCGCCGTGGACACGGCCCAGGCCGGTTGCGCGGGCGTTGTCGCGGGACGCGGACTCCACGGACGTGCCGAAGCGGACCGCCACGCCCAGTTCTTCCAGGGCGCTCCTCACGAGGTCGCCCACGAAAGGCTCCTGCCCGCCCAGCAGCGAGTCTCCGCGGACCAGCAGGGTGACCTCTGAGCCGAGGGCGGCCATCCAGGTGGCGGCCTCCACCGCCACCACGCCGCCCCCCACGATCGCGAGACGCTCAGGGACCTCCACCACGCCGGTGGCGTCCCGCGAGCTCCAGGCGTGGATGCCCTGCAGCGCGGGCGGCACCACGGGGCTCGAACCCGTGGCCACGACCACCGCGAGGCGGGCGGTCAGCGTGCGGGAACGACCGTTCTCGCCCACGAGCACCTCGCGGGGGCCGGTGATCTCGGCGTGGCCGTGGACCACGCGCAGACCGGCCTTCTCCGCCCAGCGCACCTGCCCGGCGTCGTCGTAGTGGGAGACCCAGGCATCACGGCGCGCGAGCAGACCGGCGCGGTCGACCTCCGGGGTGGTCACACCCTGCAGGTGCCGCGCGGTGGCCGCCACCTCGAGCGGGCGCAGCAGGGCCTTGCTGGGCATGCACGCGTAGTACGAGCAGTCCCCGCCCAGCAGCGACTCCTCCACGATCACGGCGGACAGCCCGCCGTCGTGCGCGTACTGCGCCACGTTATCCCCCACGGGACCGCCGCCGATGACGACGACGTCCGCGTCCAACTCGCGCGCCCCGCCGTCCTGGCCGGTCGTCTCAACTGTGCTCATGCCAACTCCGTTCGCTGCGGGTGTAGGGGTGAGTCTAGGGGGTGTGATCACCTCAGGTCAGGGGCGCGGACGATGGACCCCTCCGCCTGTTGCGCCGGATGGTGTTGGGCACCCTCAGCGCCGACGCCCGGAGACCTCCTGCGAGAAGACTGTCATCCAGTAGTCCGGGAGCACGTCCCGCAGCCTCTTCCACACCACCTGCGCGGGGTCCTCCGGTGCCGTCACACCGACCAGCACGTCGGGCCCGTGGACAGCCAGCCGTTCCCGGCACACTCCGCACGGGCGGAGGACCAGCACCCGCCCGGTCTCGTCGCGGTGGAGGCACACCGACGCAATGATTTTCTGGTTCGGGCGGAACGCCCCCGCGGAGGGCTCGATCTCGTGGCACACCTCCACCGCCGGGTTCACCGCGTCCGGTGCCGTGCCGGTGAGAATGGTCCCATCCGCGAGCAGCATCGCGGCTGCCCCGCGTTCCCCGCCCCCGGGAAACCGCTGCGCGATGAGGTCTTGGCATGCGTTGACCGCGCGGTCCAGCTCTTCGCCATCCATGCCCTGACTCCAGGCGGCAGACACGCACCGTCCCCTGCCACTACACGATGTGAGACTGACCCGGCGGGACGCCCCGCCACTCCCAGGCCGTCCAACCGCTACTGCCGGAACGCCCCCGCCAGGTTCCGCGCCCCGGCAGCCAGCAGTGCGACGTCGGCGCCCACGTTCACGAAGTCCGCGCCCGCGGCGAGATAGTCCCGCGCCTGGTCCTGCGCGAACGCGTTGACGCCCACGAACTTGCCCGCCGCCTGCACCGCGGTGATCACGTGCTTCACGGCGGCGACGACGTCCGGGTGGGTCTGCTGCCCGATCAGCCCCATGGAGGCGGCGAGGTCCGAGGGGCCCACGAACACGCCGTCCACCCCGTCCACCGCGGCGATCTCCTCGATGCCCGCCACGGCCGCCGCGGACTCCGCCTGCACCACAAGGGTGATGGTCTCCCGGGCACGCGGCAGGTAGCCGGGGATCCCACCCCAGCGCCCGGAACGCGCCAGTGCCGCACCCACGCCGCGCACGCCCGCGGACGGGTACGCCACGGACCGAGCTGCGGCCTCCGCCTCGGCCACGGAGTCCACCATGGGCACGATCAGCGACTGCACCCCGAGGTCCAGGTACTGCTTGATGATGACCTCGTCGTTGTCCGGCACCCGCACCACGGAGAGCGTGGGATAGCCGGCGATCGCGCGCAGCTGCGCCTGGATGGACTCCAGGGACAGGGGCGAGTGCTCGCCGTCCACCAGGAGGTAGTCGAAGCCCGCACTCGCGCAGATCTCCGCCGCGGTCGGATCACCGGAGGACAGGAAAATACCCGTGATCGGGTCCTCCGGTGTGCGCGGCAGCGCGAAGAGGTCCTTGAGGCTCGGCAGCACGCCCGGCAGGTTGGCGGCGCCCTCAGCGCGGAAGGTGTGGATCAGCTCGTTCACTCGAAGCGACACGTGATGGCTCCCAGCTGTCCGTAGTCGGCGTGGACGGTGTCCCCGGGGTGCACCCACATGGGCTTGGTGAAGGACCCGGCGAGCACGATGCTCCCGGCCTCCAGCGCGTCCCCGTGCGCGGCCAGCTTGTTGGCCAGCCACACCACGCCGTTCGCCGGGTGGTTCAGCACCGCGGCGGCCACGCCGGTGTCCTCCAGCGTCTCGTTGCGGTACAGCAGCGCGGAGATCCAGCGCAGGTCCACGCTGTCCGGTGCCACCGGGTTGCCGCCGTAGACCATCCCGCCCAGCGCGGCGTTGTCCGAGATGGTGTCCACGATGGTGCGACCCTCCATCTGGATCCGTGAGCTGAGGATCTCCAGCGCCGGCACCACGTACTCGGTGGCCCGCAGCACGTCGAAGATGCTCACGTTGGGCCCGCGCAGCTCGTCCTTGAGCACGAACGCGAGCTCCACCTCGATCCGCACGTTCGAGTACTGCCCGTGCTCGATCACCGAACCGTTCTCGTGCACCTGGTCCGCGAAGATCGCCCCGTAGTCCGGCTCGGTGATCCCCGTGGCCTCCTGCATGACCTTGGACGTCAGCCCGATCTTGCGGCCCACCAGCCGCCGGCCGTTCTCCTGGGCCCGCCGGCGCCACTCGTTCTGCACCGCGTAGGAGTCCTCCACGGTCATCTCCGGGTGGCGCAGCGTGAGCCGCTCGATCATCGTGCGGTTCGCCTCCGCGGCGGCCAGTTCGTCCGCGATGGCCACCACGCGTTCCTGGTCAAGCATGTCCTTGCCTTTCGGTTGGTCCGTGCGGCGTGGGCCGCGCCCGCCAGGGTGAACGGGCACGGCTCACGCGTAGGAGGCGGGCCTCAGAGCTGGTGGCCCATCTTGTACTCGCCCTGCTTCCACTCGGGCATGGACTCCTCGCCCTCCTCGGGGCGCGTGTAGGAGAAGCCGTCCGCGCCGATGGTCACCGCGAGCTCGGAGTCGTCCGTGCGGGAGACGACCTCCTGGGGATTGCCGTCCAGGTCCAGCACCAGGGAGGCGTCCGTGTACCAGGAGGGGACCACGGGGGTGCCCCACCAGTCGCGGCGCTGGTTGTCGTGGACGTCCCACGTGACCACGGGGTTGTCCGGGTCACCGGTGTAGTAGTCCTGCGTGTAGATCTCCACGCGGTGCCCGTCCGGGTCCCGCAGGTACAGGTAGAACGCGTTGGACACGCCGTGGCGCCCGGGGCCGCGCTCGATCCGGTCCGACTGGCGCAGCGCACCGAGCTTGTCGCAGATGGCCAGGATGTTGTGCTTCTCGTGGGTCGCGAAGGCCACGTGGTGCATGCGGGGGCCGTCCCCGCCGGTCATGGCGGTGTCGTGCACAGTGGGCTTGCGGCGCATCCACGCGGCGTACACGGTGCCCTGCTCGTCCTGGATGTCCTCGGTCACGCGGAAGCCCAGGTCCTGCATGAACTTGGTGGCGCGGGGCACGTCCGGGGTGACCTGGTTGAAGTGGTCCAGGCGCACCAGTGCGCCCGGGGTGTAGAGGTCGTAGCGCCACGCGAGGCGCTCCACGTGCTCCACGTCGTAGAAGAACTCGTAGGGGAAGCCCAGCGGGTCCTCCACGCGCACGGACTCGCCGATGCCCTTGGTGAACCCCTCGGGGCGGCGCTCCACGCGGCAACCGAGCTCCTCGTAGAAGGCCACGGCCCTGTCCAGGTCCTCCGGGGTGCGCACGCGGTAGGAGAACGCCGCCACGGCGGCCACGGGGCCCTGGCGCAGCACCAGGTTGTGGTGGATGAACTCCTCGATCGAACGCAGGTAGACGGTGTTCGCATCCTCCTCCGTGACCGTGAGCCCCAGCACGTCCACGTAGAACTCGCGGGACTTCACGAGGTCCGTGACCACGAGCTCCATGTACGCGCAGCGCAGGATGTCCGGCGCGGGCACGGAGGGGGTCGTGATGGGGTTGTCGGTGGTGATCGGGGCTTCCTGCGAAACATAGAAGCCCGAGGACGTCATTGTCCGATCAGCGGGATTCGTCATGGTGTGTCCTTCGTGGTGAGGGTGCTTCGTGATGGCGGTGAAAGGGTCGTGGGGGGGTCTGGCGCCTCCCGCAGCCGCGGGCCGGGCGGCCCGCGGCGGGGCGAGTGTGGCGCGGACGTGCTGCGGGGGCTCAGCCGTCCGTCTGGGCGGCGGCGTCCTCCTGCTTGCCGAACACCGGGTTGTGCACCTCACCCAGGTTGATGTGCACGGCCTGCTGGTCCGTGTAGAAGTCGATCGAGCGGTAGCCGCCCTCGTGGCCCAACCCCGAGGCCTTCACGCCGCCGAACGGGGTGCGCAGGTCACGCACGTTGTTGGAGTTCAGCCACACCATCCCCGCCTCCACGTTCTGCGCGAAGTTGTGGGCGCGCTTGAGGTCGCTGGTCCAGATGTAGGCGGCCAGGCCGTACTTGGTGTTGTTGGCGAGCTCCAGCGCCTCCTCCTCCGTGTCGAACGGGGTGATGGCCACCACCGGACCGAAGATCTCCTCCTGGAAGATCCGGGCGTCCGGCTTCACGTCCACGAACACCGTGGGCGCCACGTAGTTGCCGGTCTCGAAGCCCTCGGGGCGGCCGCCTCCGGCCACCAGGCGGGCCTCCTGCTTGCCGATCTCCACGTAGGACATGACCTTCTCGTAGTGTTCCGGGTGCACCAGGGCGCCCACCTCGGTGCTGGGGTCCGAGGGCAGACCCACCTTCACCCGCTTGGCCTGCGCGGCGTAGCGCGCCACGAACTCGTCGTAGATCCCGCGCTGCACCAGGATGCGCGAGCCCGCAGTGCAGCGCTCGCCGTTGAGGGAGAACACCCCGAAGATCGTGGCGTTGATCGCGGCCTCCAGGTCCGCGTCCTCGAAGACCACGGCCGGGGACTTGCCCCCCAGCTCCATGGACAGGCCCTTGAGGTACGGGGCGGCGTTGCCGAAGATGATCTGGCCCGTGCGGGACTCGCCCGTGAAGGAGATCAGGGGCACGCCCGGGTGCCTGACCAGGGAGTCACCGGCGTAGCCTTCTTCGCCGAAACCGTTCACCAGGTTGAACACACCGGCGGGCACACCGGCCTCCTCGAAGATGCCCGGCCACAGTGACGCGGACAGCGGGGTGAACTCCGCGGGCTTGAGCACCACGCAGTTGCCGGTGGCCAGGGCGGGGCCCAACTTCCAGGACTCCAGCATGAACGGGGTGTTCCACGGGGTGATCAGACCGGCCACGCCAATGGGCTTGCGGTTCACGTAGTTCACCTGGCGCCCGGGGACCTTGTAGGCGTCGTCGATCTGGGCCACGATCAGGTCCGCGAAGAAGCGGAAGTTCTCCGCCGCGCGGCGCGCCTGGCCCAGGGCCTGGGTGATGGGCAGACCGGAGTCATAGGACTCCATGGCTGCCAGCTGGTCACCGCGGGACTCCACAATGTCCGCGATCTTGTGCAGAATCCGGGAACGCTCACGCGGGAGCATCCTGGGCCACGGGCCCTCCTCGAACGCCTTCCTGGCGGCGGCCACGGCGGCCTCGATGTCCGCCTTCTTGCCGGAAGCGGCCGTGATGTAGGGCTCGTTGGTCACGGGGTTGAGCACGTCGAACGTGTCGCCGTCGATCGAGTCCACCCACTCGCCGCCGATGTAGTGGCGGATGGAATCGGGAAGGTTCTCGGGCTTGGTGTCCTGCAGAGCGGCCATGTGATGGCTCCTCGAATCTGTGGATGCGTCAGTGATTGCTTGTCTGTGGGTCACGCGGTGTGCCGCTGCGCCTCGTCCGGCTCCCCGCGGCTGCTGAGATAGCTGCGCAGGGTGGCCGCACGGTGCTGGCGCACGGCACGCTCCACGGCGTCCGCCGGGGCGTGGGTCTCGATGAGGTGGAGGATCTGGTGGTGCTCGTTGACCGAGGCGCGGGCGCGCTCCGGGACGAACGAGAACGTGGAGGTCCTCAGGTGGTTGAGGCGTTCCCACTCCACCGTGACCAGGTCGTTGAGACGTTCGTTGGGGCACCGGCACGCGAGCACGCGGTGGAACTCGTGGTTGGTCTCCGTGAACGTCTGCGGGTCGAAGTTCTTCAGGGAGGCTTCCATGGAGGCGTTGAGCTCGCGCGCGTGGGCGAGGTCCTCGGCGGTGATGTGCGCGGCGGACAGCGCGGTGGCCGCGCCCTCCAGGACCGCCAGGACTTCCATGCTGTAGGTGTACTGCTCGCCGTCCACCATGGACACCCGTGCGCCCACGTTGCGCTCGAACGTCACCAGCCCCTCGGCTTCGAGCCGTCGGATGGCCTCGCGCACCGGCACCACGGACATGCCCAGGGTCTCGGCAATGCTCGCGAGCACCAGGCGGTAGCCCGGGGAGAAGGCCTGGGACATGATCTGGGCCTTGATCCAGTCGTACGCGCGCTGCGCCTTGGAGGGTGCGGCATTCGCGGTCAGAGGCATGTGGTCCTCGGTTCGGTTCGGTGGGTTCGGGGGGGGTCAGGCGCGGGTCACTCAGAGGGCGGCGGGTTCTCGGCCAGCCACTGCTGGAACTTCTGCTTCCACTCCCCCGTGGGCGGGAACAGCCCGTCCACCGGGTGGCCCTCGGCCACGCGCTCGGCTACCCAGGCGTCCTCGTGCTCCTTGGCCAGGGCATCCTGGGCCACCTCCTCGGCGAGCTCTCGCGGGATCACGACGACGCCGTCGTCGTCCCCCACGACCACGTCACCCGGGAGCACCGTGACGTTGCCACAGGCCACGACCACGTCCGACTCCCACGGCACGTGCCGCCGGCCGAGCACGGCAGGGTTGGGGCCCTTGCAGAACACGGGCAGCCCGATCTCCTGCACCGCCGCATAGTCACGCACGCCGCCGTCCGTGACCACACCGGCCGCGCCGTTGTAGCGGGCCCGCAGCGCGAGGACGTCACCGAGGGTCGCGGAACCGGTCTCCCCGCGCGCCTCGATCACGA
Organism: Kocuria sp. UBA5001; assembly: GCF_002398425.1. NCBI lineage: Bacteria > Bacillati > Actinomycetota > Actinomycetes > Micrococcales > Micrococcaceae > Kocuria > Kocuria sp. UBA5001. The sequence goes on along the minus strand of NZ_DGYR01000002.1, from coordinate 112,803 downwards.
TCACCTCGCCCTCGCCCACGGCGTCGAACGCGCGCTTCTGCGCGTTGTAGCCGCCGCCGTGACTCGTGAAGAGGTCCTCGCGGTTGGGTACGAAGCGCAGGGTCTTGGCGGTGCCCACCAGCTTGGCGCCGGGGGTCTGCGGGAAGACGTCCGCGACCACCACATTGTTCAGCCCGCGCTTGCGCAGCTGGGCGGAGAGGCCCGCGGTGGGGGCCTTGTCGAGCTTCGCCCGTAGCGCCGGGCTGAGCGTGTGCTCCCCGCCCTGCTCGGGCAGTCCCGCGGCGTCGCGCGAGCCCCACGCCTCCTCGCGCTGGGTGTCGTTCACGGCGGGCATTGCGCCCAGGCCCTCGTCGAAGCCCTCGCTGCCCTCGGTCACGAGGCTGAGCAGGCGGCCCGACGACGGCGCTCCCGCGGCGTGCGGCGCGTCCACCTCCACCTCCACGACGTCCCCGGGCTGCGCGACCGAGGACCCCGCGGGTGTGCCGGTGAGGATCACGTCCCCCTCCTCCAGGGTCACGTGCTGGGAGAGGTCCGCCACGAACTGGGCGAGCGGGAAGATCATGTTCTCCGGGGCCGTGGTGTCCTCCTGCACCACCTGGCCATTGAGCCACGTGCGCACGCGCAGCTGCTCCGGGGAGACCTCGCGGGCGTCGATCAGCGAGGGGCCCAGGGAGGTGTAACCGTCCCGGCCCTTGTTGCGCAGGTTGGAGCCCCTGTCCGCGGCGCGCAGGTCGTAGAGGCCCCAGTCGTTGGAGGCCGTCACGGCGGCCACGTGGTCCCACGCCTCCTCCAGCGACACGTTGCGGGCGGGCGTGCCGATGACGAGGGCGATCTCCCCCTCGAACGCGAGCAGCTCGGTGCCCGCGGGGCGCTCAACGACGGCGCCGGAGCCGGCCAGGGAGCTGGCGGGCTTGAGGAAGTAGGACGGCACGGCGGGCTTGCGACCGCGCTGGGCCGCGCGGGACTCATAGGCAACGTGCACGGCGACGATCTTGCCGGGACACACCGGCACGGGCTGCGCGGCGGCGGTGCCGTCCGCGGCGTGCTGGGCGTTCTGGGGGTTCTCGGTCACCGTGACCGCCTCCTCGTGATCGGCAGAATGTTATTCAAAATCGTATATTATTTGACCAGAGGCGACAAGTGGCTTGCGTCACACCATTGTGAGGGGCAACGGCCCGGCGGGCAGGACCCGGGCCTGTGACCCGCGAAGCTCCCGGGGCGACCACGCGTCACACTTCGGTGGGATCGAGAACATCCTGTTACCCGCACCACATATCGTATATGATCTGCACGACAGACTTTCATGCGCACCGGTCCACGGCGGTCCGAGCACTGTGGCTCGCACCGCACCGCAGGCCCGTCCCATCGCAGAACGCAGGAGAAGGCATGCTCTTTCATCAGAACGGATACGTCTCGGAGGACCCCCGCGTGGAGGAGGCCCGCGGCCACGGAGTGGACCGCCCCGAGGACCTCCCGGACACCATGGACGTGCTCATCGTGGGGTCCGGTCCGGCCGGTGTGATCGCCGCGGCGCAGCTCTCCCAGTACCCGGAGGTCAGCACCCGGATCATCGAACGTCGCACCGGGCGCCTGGAGATCGGCCAGGCGGACGGGCTGCAGGCGCGCAGCGTGGAGACGTTCCAGTCCTTCGGCTTCGCCCAGGAGATCATCCAGGAGGCGTTCATGCTCCGGGAGATGTGCTTCTGGAACCCGGACCCCACCAACCCGCAGAACATCGTGCGCACGGGCCGCCCCGCGGACGACCCCCACGGCATCTCCGAGTTCCCCCACATGATCGTCAACCAGGCGCGGGTGCTCGACTACTTCCTGCGCTCCGCCAAGCGGGGCCCCGGGAAGATCGAGCCGGACTACGGCATCGAGTTCGTGGGCCTGGAGGTGGACCAGGAGCAGGAGTACCCGGTCGCCGTCACCGTCCGCTACGTTGCCGGTCCCCGCGAGGGCGAGGAGCGCACGGTGCGCGCCCAGTACGTCTTCGGCTGCGACGGCGCCGCCTCCCGAGTGCGCAAGGCCATCGGCCGCAAGCTCGAGGGCAAGGGCGCCAACCACGCGTGGGGCGTCATGGACGTGCTCGCCAACACGGACTTCCCGGACATCCGCACCAAGTGCGCGATCAACTCCGTGCACGGCTCCATCCTGCACATCCCGCGCGAGGGCGGGCTGCTGTGCCGCATGTACGTAGACCTGGGAGAGGTCCCGGAGGACGACAACCACGAGATCCGCAAGACCCCCGTGGAAGAGGTCATCCGCCGCGCGAACGAGATCATCCACCCCTACAGCGTGGACGTGAAGTCCGTGGCGTGGTCCTCCGTGTACGAGGTGGGCCACCGCCTCACGGACCACTTCGACGACGTCGACACCGAGGACCGCGGCACCCGCTGCCCCCGTGTGTTCATCGCCGGGGACGCGTGCCACACCCACTCCGCGAAGGCCGGGCAGGGCATGAACGTGTCCATGCAGGACGGCTGGAACCTGGGCTGGAAGCTCGGGGCCGTGCTCTCGGGACGCGCGGACGAGTCCCTGCTGGACACCTACTCCGAGGAGCGGCAGGACATCGCCAAGAACCTGATCGACTTCGACCGTGAGTGGTCCACCCTGATGGCCACCCCGCAGGACAAGCTTCCGGACCCCAAGTACCTGGAGGAGTTCTACGTCAAGACCGCCGAGTTCCCGGCCGGGTTCATGACCGAGTACAAGCCCTCGCTGATCGTGGCCGGAACCGAGCACCAGGACCTCGCGGAGGGCTGGCCCGTGGGCAAGCGCTTCAAGTCCGCGAAAGTCCAGCGCGTGTGCGACTCCATGGTGGTGCACCAGGGCCACGAGGCCACCGCGGACGGGCGCTGGCGCATCCACGTGTACGCGGACCCCGCCGTGGCCGGTGCGGACTCCCCCACCACCGCGTTCGCCGAGTGGCTGCAGAACGACCCCGCCTCACCGCTGGTGGCCTACCGCCGCGAAGGCGACGGGGACGCCACGCTCTTCGACGTGGACGTCACCTACCAGCAGCCCTCCACGGACGTGGACATCACCAAGGTGCCGCGCGCGTTCAAACCGCAGGTGGGCCCATTCGAGCTGAACTACTGGGAGCGCGTCTACGCAGCGATCCCCGGCGAGGACATCTTCGACGTGCGCAAGATCAGCCGCGACGGCGCCATTGTGGTCGTGCGCCCGGACCACTACGTGGCCGCCGTCCTCCCACTGGATGCCACCGCTGAGCTGGGCGAGTTCTTCGCCGGGTTCCTGCGCAGGGGGTGACCCGCAGGGCCCCTGCTGCCCCCGGGGATGAAACGACCCGCCGCGCGCTCCTTGGGGGAGTGCGCGGCGGGTTCTTCGTGCAGACCGGGGTCAGTGGGAAATGACCACGCTCGCCTCGGAGGTGTTGACCCGGAACGTGAGGGTCTCACGCAGGTACAGGTCCACGGTCTCAGCCGTGTGAGAGGAGTAGCCGATCGCGGTGTCCAGACCCAGGTGCAGCTCGTAGTCGCCACCGCGCGCGGAGAGCAGCAGGGCGTCGTCGAGCGCGGGGGCCCAGATGATGCTGCCGTCGCCCAGGATGCGGGAGATGTGGTCGTAGATCGGGTAGCCGTGGTCGGTGGTCTCCGTGACCTCCGTGTAGAGGTCCGCGGGCAGCAGCAGGTTGTACGGCCCGGCCACACCGGCCAGCCGCAGCTCCGTCTTGGCCTTCGCCACCGCGTTGGGAAACTCGCGGACGTCCTGCGGCATGGTGACGCGGCCGTTGTCGCTCGCGGGCGCGATGCCCTGGATCCCCGCGGCGTCCGAACCGTAGAACACCGTGCGGTCCTCGGCGGAGGCCAGGGCCACGGCGGCGTCCTTGACGGGCTGCCAGTCCGGGTCCGTGGCGCCGCGCTCGACGTCGTCCACGTCCGAGCGCTTCACGGTGAACGGCGCGCGCAGCTCCACCACGCGCACCACGTGGCGCTGCAGCGCCTGCACGCCGCTGGTGTCCGCCTCGATGCGACTCACGTGGCCGGTGCCCAGCGCGGAGAACTCCGCTCCGGCGGGCTCCGGCATGTCGACGACGCGGCGCGCGGCCACGCGGGCCCGGAAGGTCCTGCGGGCCTCGTCCTCCATGTCGGACCAGGCTGCGGAAGATATGGGGGCGAGATCGCGGTACAGGTTGTTCATCGTCAGCTCCTTGGATCAGGTTGTCGTGTGGTGGGTCCGGCTCGTGTCAGGGTCGCTTCAGGCTGCCGATGCCCAGGGAGCCGTCCGCTGGGGCGGCGGGCGCAGGGGAGGCGGACACGGCGTCGTCGTCCGGGGCGTCGGCACCGGAGGATGTGTCCTGGGCGGGAACCGTGGTGGGGTCGTCCAGGAAGGACCTGGGCGGGGCGAAGAACAGGCCGCCCGTGACCGCCGTGGAGAAGTCGAGGATGCGGTCGTACGTGCCCGGCGGGTTGCCGATGAACATGTTCTCCAGCATGGTCTCAGTGACCGCGGGGTCCGCGGCGTAGCCGATGAAGTAGGTGCCGAACTCGGCCGAGCCCACCTCGCCGAACGGCATGTTGTCCCGCATGATCTCGCGGGCGTGGCCGTCCACGTCGTCGAGGTCGTTCAGTGCCACGTGGGAGTTCGCCGGCTTCTGCTCGTCCGACATCTCAATGTCCTCGAGCTTCGAGCGCCCGATCACCCGCTCCTGCTCACCCGTGGACAGGGCCTCCCACTCGTCCATCTGGTGCAGGTACTTCTGGACGAGCACGTAGCTCCCCCCACGGTAGGAGGGGTCCTGGTCGCCCACCACGGCGGCCGACTGGGCGTCCTCGTCCTCCGGGTTGGCGGTGCCGTCCACGAAGCCCAGCAGGTCCCGCTCCTCGAAGAACTTGAAGCCGTGGACCTCGTCCTGCACCCGCGTGTACGGGCGCAGCCTGCTCATCAGCTGCTTGGCGAGTTCGAAGCACACGTCCTGTGTGCCGGCGCGCAGGTGGATGAGGATGTCCCCCGGGGTGGCCGGTGCGGAGTGCACCTCCCCGTGGAACTCCCGGAACGGGTGCAGGTCCCTGGGCAGCGGAGCGTCGAAGAGCCGACCCCAGGCGTCGTGCCCGATGCCCACCACGCACAGCAGGTTGCTCGTGGGCACACGGAACGAGACCGCCTTGGTGAGGTCCGAAACGCCGGTCAGGACATCCGCCACCTGGGCCTCCGCGCCCTCGTTGACGGTGAGGACCAGGAACATGGCGGCTTTGGCCGGTGGGGCCACGATCTTCTGAGTGGGCATGGTCCCTCCATGGGGTGAGCGGGCTACCGTTGCGGGCCGATGACTGATCCCACAGTAGCGCCCGAGCCCACCTCCTTCAGTGGGCCGCGCCCGAGCCCACCTCCTTCAGTGGGCCGCGCCCGTCTCGATGAGCAGCACGCCGCCCACGATCAGCACCAGCCCCAGGCTCATGACCCACGTGAGGGGTTCCTTGAAGACGAGACGGCTGATCACCGCCGTCAGCGCCACCCCGGCGGCGGCCCAGATGCCGTACGCCACCCCGAGCGCCATGCCCTGGGCGAGCACCGCCGCCAGCAGGGTGAAGGCGGTGAGGTAGCCCGCCACCACACCGATCCACCACCTCCCACCGCCCGCGCTCGCCATGCGCAGGCAGACCGTGGCGGTGACCTCCGAGAGGATGGACAGCGCGAGGAGCAGAAGCGGGAACGCGGTCATCGGGTGGCCTCCGTTGCGGTGGGGGTCGAGCAGAGGCTCCCGGGCGTCCGGCCGTCGCCCGCCCCGCTCTGGTCCGCCCCGCCCCGCCTGTCCAGCTGTGAGCCGACCTCCACGAGCAGCACGCCCAGCATGACGGCCACGAGACCCACGCCCATGAGCAGGGTGATGGGCTCGCCGAAGATCAGCATGGACATCACGGCGGTGGCGGCCACCCCGGCGGCACCCCAGATGCCGTAGCCCACGCCCAGACTCATGCCGTTGCGCAGCGAGACGAACAGGCAGACGAACGCGCCCCCGTAGCCGAGCGTGGCCAGGGCGTAGAAGCCGGGCGACTCCACGGCGGCCTTCATGGACAGCGAGCCGATCACCTCGCAGCCGATCGCGAGGACCAGGAAGAGCCACTTCTTCACGAGTCCGCCCCCTCTGCCCCGAGGCCTTCCGCCGTGGGGCCGTCCCCTACCAGGCCCAGGGTCACGTCCACGACGGCGCGCCGGTGGTCCTCGTCCAGGTCCAGCATCCCGAGGCAGCGGTCGATCCACGCACCGTCCGCCACCAGGCGGGCTGCCACGATGTTCGGGCGGTCGGAGTCCCCGAACCACTCGCTCATGCGCTCGCTCCACCGGGCGGCAAGCTCCGGACGCAGCCGTGAGTCTGCGAGGACGGCGAGGTCCGGACGCAGCCGTGAGTCTGCGAGGACGGCGAGGTCCGCCGGGTCCAGCTCGTTCAGCAGCGCGAACTCCACGTAGGCGCGCAGGCGTGTGACGGCGTCCGGGTCTGGTCCCGCGCGATGCATCAACTCCGTCTCCCAGTGGTCGAGCAGGTGGTCCACCACGGCCACGGAGAGCCTGTCCTTGGTGGGAAAGTGGTGCACCACCCCGGGCTTGGTGATGCCGACGGCGCGCGCCACGGCGTCCAGCGTCAGGGCATCCCCCGCGCGCAGCACGTCCAGCGCGCGGTCGAGGATCTCGGGTTTGGTCGTCATGCGGTGCAACCTACCATACGTATGGTAAGCATCGCCGAGTTGGCACGTGCCGCGAAACGCCGTGCGGCTCGGCCGGAGCACGTGCCCGAGAGCGTCCCAGTGACCGCGGCAGATCTCCTCGGTGCGTGCTCGGCTCGGCAACCGGCGGCCGGCCGCGGGTGCGATGACCTCCTCCGAACGGCGGTCACAACCCCCTGAACTGCTCCACCACGTCCGTCGCGGTGGTCTCCCGGCACGCCGCGAAGCCCGTTCCGGCCCACAGGTTCAACCCCGCGGGGTCCTGCGCGGAGGCCGCCCGCAGCGGGGCCGTCATGTGGTGGACCTGCGGGTAGCCGCTGATCTGCTCGACCTCCAGCCGGTCGGTGAACGCGTTGCGCAGCGCCCGAGCCGCCCGCCCGGAGAACACCCGGGTCACCACCGTCTCCCCAAACCTCCCGCTCAGCAGTGCCTCGCGGTGCGCCGGTTTGGTGCCCGCCTCCTCGGTGGTCAGGAACAGCGTGCCCACCTGCACGGCGTCCGCGCCGCGCTCCATCAGGTCCTCCGCGGTCTCCCGGTCTGCCACACCGCCCGCGGCGATCAGCGGCAGCGCCGTCGTCTCCCGCACCGCACTCACGAGGTCCGCGGTGGAGATCTCCAGGGGGGTTTTCGCCTGGCCGTGGGTGGCCCGGTGGCCCCCGGCCTCGCTCCCCTGCACCACGATCGCGTCCGGGTCCAAGACCAGCGCCGCGCGGACCTCGGCCTCGTCGGTCGCGTTGAGCACCACGACCGTGCCCGCGGACCGCAACCGGGCGACGTCGTCCGGGGACGGCAGCCCGAACGTGAAGGAGACGAGCGGTACGGGGTGGGTGACGAGGTGGTCGAGCTTGGCGGCGTAGTGGTCGTCGGAGAACTCGCCGGGCTGCGGCGCGGCCACGCCCAGCTCAGCAGCCACCGGGGCCAGTGCGCGGGCGTAGGCCTCGAGCTCCCCAGGGTCGGACGGGTCCTGCTCAGGGACGAAGAGGTTCACGCCGAAGCGGTCCGTCTTCACGGCGACCTCCCGGATCTCCTGTGCCATGGCCTCCACGGTCTTGTACCCGGCGGCGAGCATCCCCAGCCCGCCGGCCCGGGCCACGGCGACCGCGAGCGCCGCGGTGGACGGCCCGCCCGCCATGGGCGCCTGGAGCAAGGGCACGGGCAGTTCGCTGAGGGGGTTGGTCACGGCGTCTCCTTAGACTGGCGGGCATGTCCGCTTCCCATGATGCTCGCCCGGGTGCCCTCGCGTCCTCTTCGAGTCCCCCGGCTGCTCCGATTGTTCCAACCGCCTCGGCTTCCCCCGCCGACGACGACGCCCGCCCCGTCATCAAGGTCACCGGCGTGGTGCTGCGCCGGGCCCGAGACGGCCACGTACTCACGGTGCGCAAGCGCGGGACGTCCATGTTCATGTTCCCCGGGGGCAAGCCCGAGGCCGGGGAGTCACCCGTGGAGGCGGGCGTCCGCGAGGTGCGCGAAGAGCTGGGGTTGGACCTGTCCCCCGCGGACCTGATGACGGTGGGCGAGTGGCACACGGACGCCGCGAACGAGCCGGGCCACGCCCTGCACAGTCACGTCTTCCTCAGCACCGTCCCGCTGGAGGGCACGCCGACGCCCGCAGCCGAGATCGAGGAGCTGCGCTGGCAGCCGCTCGACGGCGTGGAGGACGTCGAGGACCTCGCGCCCCTCTCCCGGTGGCATGCGATTCCGGCAGTGCGGGGGATGGGAATCTAACCCCGGGAGTCGTCGACCGCGGTCTTCTCAGCAGGCGGTATCTGCCCCGTGTTCTCCAGCATTCGTGAGCGAGCCCTGCGGCTCAAGAACTGGATGATCACGCTGAACGTGGCGAACGCGGCGGTGTAGGTCACGTAGTACCACCCGAACTCGTGGTCCGGAACCATGAGAATGATGAACGCGGTAAGCCCCAAGAAGAAAAAGAAGTACGCCAGCCATGCCACGGCCGCCCGCCACCCCGTGTGCGGGTAGTAAGGATCTGCTCTCAGAATCTCCTGCCGCCGGGGCCGGGACTCGCCGGAGGCCCCGCCGGGGCGCCCTTCGCGGAGACCGCTCCGCCATCCCGTTGTAGATGCCACTGCCGCTCACCTGTTCCGATCGTTCCACAGGAAATCTCCCGAGCAATCACCGTCTCAGACCCGTCTCCGCCGGGACAATGGCCGTTCGGCCAGAGTTTCCGAGGACAGGGGCACTGCCCCGAATACAACGGGGCAGTTGCGGACGCCTGGCCCGACGACGCCACGGTCACGTCCCGCAGCACGGTTCCGGTCGGCTGCGCGGAGGCCAGGCAGAGGCCCACGCCGTAGCCGACGAGCGGCAGCGCGACGAGCCACGCGGAGGTGCTCGGCCCCATGAGCAGGGCCAGCACCACCACGCCAACCACCTCGAGACCGAGCCCGATCAGCACCGTCCCCGGCGCGGCGAACCGGGCGGCCAGGTGGCGGGCGGAGGCACCGGAGATGAACGCGCCGACCGCCATGGCGGCGGCCAGGTGGCCCCACGAGAACGTACGCAGCTGGAAGAGGTCCAGGTCCAGCAGGGCAGACCGGCGGACACGAACCCACGGGACGTCCCACGGAACAGGGCGTTCACCGTGGACAGGGTGGACGGCATGATGAACGCCGCACCCAGCGCCTGGACGGCACGAGCTGCGATCAGTGTCCCCGCCGTGCCGGACAGTGCCGCAAGCAGGCTGCCCCGGCGAAGACCACAAGCCCCGCGGCGAGCGCAATCAAGTCCCTGCGGATCGGGGCGGGGTCGTTCTCGACGTCACCCGGTTGCGGTTGCGCCGCAGGTGTCCGCGCCGTGGTCAGGCCTTCAAAGATGGTTCGTGCCGGTGCGCCGTCCCGTGGGCTCCTGCCCGGCGGCACCTGTGCTGGCGCGAGCTCTATCCGCCCGGTCCATGCGGGTGCATCTTCCCGTGGCGGCGTGAGCTCAGGTGCGGCGCATGACCGTGGCCGCGTCCACGGGGACGTCCCCTGTGCCCGGGACCGCGGCGTCGTCGTCCGTGAGACCCGCAAGGGTGACGTCCCAGAAGGGCGTGGGGGCCGTGGTCCCCAGGTCCTCGCGGGGGACGGCGTGGGTGTCCTGGGAGCGGTCGTCCACCGGGGCGCGCAGCAGCGTGGCCGTGGCCCAGCCGTGGGTGAGGAGGTAGTGGTCGCTGTCTGGCTCCTCCGGGCCGGTCTCCGCGCTGTAGGTGACCGCGATGTGCTTCTCGTCCCCGCGGCCGATCTGCGCCTGCACCGCCCCGAAGCTCGCCAGGTGGGCGGGCTTGAGACCGCGCAATCGCCCGGGGGCCACGTCGGGGACGTTGAGGTTGAGGATCCACTCGTCGAAAGGCCGGTCCTCCCAGTGCTCCAGCGCGAAGCGGGTGACCAGCAGGGCCGTGTCCCAGTGCTGCGGGGCGCCTGAGGTGATGGAGACGGCGATCCCGGGGATGCCGTGGGACGCGGCCGTCAGCACCGCACCCACCGTCCCCGAGTGCAACGTGGCCTTGCCCGTGTTGGCCCCCAGGTTCACCCCGGAGAGCACCATGTCCGGGCGCTTGCCGAACGCGCCGTAGGAGGCCAGGAAGGCAATCAGAGCGGGGGCGGCCTTCACACCCACGCACTCCACACCGTGGGGCATGTTCGGCGGCGCGGCCTCCACCAGGGCGATGCGGCCATCGACCTCCTCGCCGGACAGCGAGGCGCTGGCACCCGAGTACTCCTCGGCCGGGGCGGCCACCGTGACGCTGTGCCCGCGGTCCAGGGCTGCCTGCGCGAGAACCGCAAGTCCCGCGGAGGAGATGCCGTCGTCATTGGTGACCAGGATGTGCATGGGCACCATGGTGGCACGCGGCGTGCGAGCGGGCCAGGGTGGATCCGGACGGGAGCACGCGGTACCGGACGGAACGGGGCGGTGCCGGGCAGGTCCGGCGCGACGCCTCAGGAGACGGTGCGCACGGTGATCTGCCGGGCGAACTTCTCGATGGTCGTGCGGTTGCCCGTTCCCAGACCCCGGCGGGCCACGTTCAGTGCCCCGGCGGAGGCCCCGAGCGCGACGGCGTCCACCAGGTCCAGGCCCCGGGCGAGCCCCACCGAGATCCCCGCGGTCATGGAGTCCCCGGCGCCGCGGTGGTCGAGTGGGGTGATCGACGGCGCGGAGACCTCCCGCACCCGGTTCTTCTCCACGAGCAGGGCAGGGTCCTTCGCGCGGGAGACGACCACGGCACCCGCGCCACGCTCCAAGAGCATCCGGCCCGCCTCGACCAGCGACTCCGGGGTGTCATCCGAGCCCAGGTCCAGGTCCCGGACCTCCTCGTGGCTGATCTTGAGCACGTCCACCTTCGCGTCCACGGCCGCGAGCGCCGGGGCACCGCTGACGTCGGCGACCACCGTGGTTCCGGCATCCCGGGTGTCCCGGATGAGGCGGCCGAAGAAGGACGCGGGCACCACGTCCCCGGGCTCCGCTCCCGTGACGGTGAGGACGTCCGAGGCCAGCGCATCCACGAACGCCGTGCCGTAGAGGTCGTCCAGCTCGTGGCGGGAGAGCTCGGGAGGGGGCATGTGGGCCACGGTCTCGCGATCCTCGCCGCGCAGGTCGTAGACATACCCGCCGTTGCCGTAGCCGTAGCGCACCGCGTTGACCTGCATGCCGAGCCCGTCCAGCATCGAGCGGATCAGGGCGCCCAGCTCACCGCCGAACGGACCGCTCACGGACACGTTCGCCCCGAGCGAGCTGGCCATGCGCGCCACCCACAGGCCCTGCCCGCCAGGGTGCATGTGCACGTCCGACTCGTGCGGGCTGCGGTTGCGGTACGCCGCCGGCTCCGTGATCTCGGTGATCAGCAACGGAGTGGGCACCAGCACGGACAGGCGCGGTTTCTGGGGGCTGCGGGTCTCGGTCACGAACGAAAGCTACAGGAGAGGGCCGCTGGTGAACAGCACATCAAGGTGCCACCATGGTGGGATGAATGCCACCGCACCGATTCGCATCGTGGAGGGACAGGCCGCCAGTGAGCACACGCTCAAGGCCCTGAGTTCCTACTTCAGCGAGCTGGACAACAGGATCGACGGCGGCTTCGACCCGGAGCTCACCGAGGTCACCCGCCCCGAGGACGTCACCCCGCCGCACGGCGACTTCTTCCTCATGACGGACCTGGTCACCGGCTCCGTGATCGCGTGCGGGGCCGTCCGCAGGATCGACGACGAGCGCGTGGAGCTGCGTCGGATCTGGGTCACCCCCGAGCACCGCGGGCAGGGCCACGCCCGCACCCTGGTGCGCGCCCTGGAGAACAAGGCGCGCTCCTTCGGTGCCACCACCGCTGTGGTCTCCCTCAACCCGGAGATGACCGAGGGCGTCGCGATGTTCCGCAACCGCGGCTACGAGTCGGTGGAGTCCTTCCACGACGCCACCACGGCCTCGGTGTTCCTGGCGCGGCAGCTCTAGCGCCGCGGCCGGTCCCCCGGTGCGGCCGGTCTGACATCTGAGGTGTAGAAGTACCCGGATTCTGTGCCGCTGGGCCGTCATCTCTACACCTCAGATTCGCGGGGTCCCGCGCCGGTGACGACGACGCCGCTCGCCCCCCGAGCGCGCGAGGCTCAGGACCGCGCGTCCCGCGTCTTCTTCTCGTTCGCCTTCTCGATGGCCGCCACCAGCTCGTCCTTGCTCATCTCCGAGCGCCCCTGGACGTCCAGCTCCTGAGCGATCCCGTAGAGGTGCTCCTTCGTGGCGTTCGCATCCACTCCCCCGGCGGTGTCCTCGGAGTTCAGCCCGCCCTTCTCCGCGCTCACGTCCGAGGGGCCGTTCTCCTCCTTGGGCTCCCAGCGGTCCCCGACCTTCTCGTGGGTGTGCTTCACGGCGGCCCACGCAGTGCGGGCGGCCCGGGCGTCGTCGTCGTACTCGTCCTGCGCGGCGTCGTAGGTCTGCGCGAACGTGTCCTGCGCCTTCTCGTCCGAGCGCCGCAGCGTGGACGGGATCTCGTCCTGGATCGCGTGGCCGTTCTTCTTCGCCTTGGGCACCGCTGCCTCCTGGGTCCGTGCCGGAATGGTGGGCACCTCCGATCCTAGGGACGACGACGCCGCCCGCCCCACCCTTTCGGGTCCCCCTGCGGAGTTCTCTGGGCACTTGTGCGCCTTGAGCTGAATCCGCTCAACTTTGCTGCGCAGGGTCTTGGCACTCGCTTGGGGTGAGTGCTATCTTTTCAGTAGTTGAGTCACAGGGACTCAAGAAACGTGAAGGCTCCACTCCCAGGGGATGAACAGGACGGCGGGGCACCTCACGGTGGCACCACGCATGCAAGGAGCAGACATCATGGCTACTTTCGATCCGTTCTCCGAGGTCCAGAACTTCGCCAACCAGGTCCTCTCCAGCCGCAACGGGCTGGAGCAGATGCCCATGGACCTCTACCGCCAGGGTTCCGACTACTTCCTCGCGGCTGACCTTCCGGGCATCGACCCGTCCAGCGTGGACGTGGACGTGGACGGCCAGCTGCTGACCATCCGCGCTCAGCGCCGCCTGCCCTCCGCAGAGAAGGACACCAAGTGGATCGTGCGGGAGCGCCGCAACCACTCCTTCGTGCGCCAGCTGAACCTGGGTCAGGGCATCGACACCGAGAACATCACCGCCGCCTACGACAACGGCGTGCTCACGGTGCGCATCCCCGTCTCCCCCAAGTCCCAGCCGCGCAAGATCCAGGTGGCCACCGGCCAGAACCAGGACAACGTGGTGCTGGAGCACGGCGGGAAGTCCGAGAAGTCCGACGAGAAGAAGGACTCCGAGAACTGACGGCACCACGGTTCGACATCATGACGGTCTGACGGCGTCCCGTCATGACGGTCATGCGACCACGGCGAACGGGCCCGCGGGAGAGATCCTGCGGGCCCGTCGTCGTACCCGGGGGGCCGCGAGTGGACGGTGCCGGTAGCAGCGCGGAAGGTGCGGCCGCGGCAGGGACGGACGGAGCGGCGTCGTCGTGCCCCGCACGCAGGACCCCCGCGACGACGCAGCCCGGGACCCGGCCCGCGCCCCACCTCACCCGGCGAAGAAGAACCTCGTGAGGTGGAAGAACACCGGGGCGGCGAAGATCAGGGAGTCCATGCGGTCCAGGATGCCGCCGTGGCCGGGGATGAGCGTGCCGAAGTCCTTGATCCCGCGGTCCCGCTTGAGGCTGCTCATCACCAGGCCGCCCGCGAATCCGAGGAGGCACGAGAGCAGAGCCAGCACGGCGGCTTGCCACGGGGTGAACGGGGTGAGCCACCACAGGGCGGCACCGAGCGCCGTCGCCGAGAGGATCCCTCCGACGAACCCCTCCCACGTCTTGTTGGGACTCACGGTGGGTGCGATCCTGTGCCGCCCCACAGTATTGCCCCAGAGGTACTGGAGCACGTCCGAGCCCTGCACCACGACCACCAGGAACAGCAGCAGCGCCCCGGCCTCCGGCCCGCCGGATCCCACCGGGGAGCCGTCCGCCGCAGCCTTGCCGTCCCGGAACACCACGGGCAGCTGGAGCACCGCGGGCAGGTAGCTCAGCGCGTAGACGCACACCATGAGCCCCCACTGGCTCAGCGCGGCCCTGTGGAGGAAGGACTCCGTGCGCCCGGACAGGGCCAGCAGCACGGGCAGGAACAGGAACACGTAGACGGGGATGAAGATGGCGTACATCCCGTACCAGTGCTGCCACAGGAACCAGAAGTGCAGGGGGCTGAGCACGGCCATGATCCACACCATGACCCGCTGGTCCCGTTCCCCTCGCGGCATCAGGTCCGCGAACTCGCGCATGGCCACCAGCGAGAGCGCCAGGAACAGCAGCACCACCGCAGTCTCGCCGAGCGCCAGGGCGCCCACGAGCACACCCACCATGAGCCACCACGCGACGATCCGCTGCCGCACGTTCACGAGCGTGGTCCGCAGCCCGTCCGAGCGGGTGCGGCGGTACATCACCTCGGCCGCGAGCGTGGCCAGCACCAGGACCACGAGCAGTCCGAGCACCAGGCGCCAGCTCTGCGGGCCGAGCAGGCCGATGGTCGTCACGGCCTAGCCCCGGGCCCGCAGCTCGCGGGAGATCGCGCCCAGCCGGGAGGCCACGGTGAGCGCACTGCCCAGCGCCACCACCAGGAGCGTGAGCCACAGGACGATCCCGGGCTGCCACCCCAGCAGCGGCTCGACGAGGCTCAGCAGGATGCCTCCCATGAGCACCCACATGCGCCGCTGCTTGGGCAGCACGCCCCCGAACTGCTGCGCGCACCCCGCGCTCACGCCGAGCGTCCGCACGTAGGCGGTCAGCACGGCGAGGCTGCCGGCGAGCCAGCCGAGGGTCACGCCTCCCGTCACGGACGACGCCGCCCAGCCCGCCCCCGCGAGCAGCGCGAGGTCCGAGACACGGTCCGGCACCTCGTTGTACAGCTCCCCGGTGGGGGTCCGCAGACCGCCCTCGACGGCGAGCATCCCGTCCAGCATGTTGCACAGCAGCCGCAGCGGGATGCAGAGAGCGGCGAGCAGCAGCGCGACCGCGCGCAGTGCGCCGTCCGCGTGGCCCGCCACGACCAGGAAGCCGCAGCCCACGAGTGCTGTGACCACCGACGCCACGGACACGTGGTTGGGGCGGATGCCGGCGCGCTGCAGGGTCGAGGCGGCAGCGGTCGCCCATCCGGCGGTGCGCTGGGGAATGGGGCGGCGCAGGGGGCCGGTGGGGGACATGTCGCTCCTCGTCTCATGGGTTCCTCATGCATTTTCACAGAATTTGCGCCCTGTGGATACGAGGCAACAGTGACACGGCGGGCGGCCCGGTGGGATTGGATGTCCACAGGACAGCATTCGACACCGCTGAGGAGCGTGCCATGGACAGGACGTCTGGTCGTCGCAGGGACCACGTGGTCGCCGGACTCTGGGGTTTCGCGGAGGCCACGGGGTTCTTCGTGGTGCCGGACATGTGGATCTCCGCGCTGGCCGTGAAGAACCTCCGGCGGGGACTGGCGAGCACCGTCTCCGCGACGGCCGGGGCCGTGGTGGGCGGGGCGCTCATGCACCGCTGGGGCGGGCGAGTTCTGGCGGGGCGCTCGGCCTGGCTGCTGACCCGGCTGCCCGCCGTCTCTCCCGCGATGCTGGAACGGGTGGAGCGGGAGATGGCCTCGCACGGATTCGCCGCCGTGCTCCTGGGTCCGCTGCGGGGTACCCCGTACAAGCTCTACGCGCGGACGGCCGGGCTGCGCGGGGACCCGCTGCCCGCGTTCCTGGCGTGGTCGGTTCCCGCCCGTGCGCCGCGGTTCGTGGTGGTCACGACGGCGGTCGGCGCGCTCTCCGCCCTGCTCCGGTCTCTGCGTCCCCACGCCCCGGGAGGGGTGCGCTGGGCGATCTTCACCGCCGGGTGGACCGCGTTCTACGCGTGGTACTTCCGCACGGTGGGCCGGGACTGAGTGGGTCTACGCGCGGGAGGGGCGCGGCTGACTGCGGCTCACCGCGGCTGACCGCTGCTTTCTCTGGCTGGCGCACCCGGGGACGACGACTCCGCGTCACGCCACGTAGCGCGCCCGCACCTCCTCCGGCAGCATCCCGCCACCGGTCAGCCACGCCATGTGGGTGATGTTCTCCGGTGCGGCACCGAAGGGCTCGCCCTCCTCCGAGACCCGCCGGATCGACTCCAGAGCAGCCGCGGCGGACGGCTCCACCACCATGCCCTCAGCCCTGTGCAGTGCCCTGACCTGCACGGACATCTGCTCGTCGGTCGCAGTGACGTAGCCGTCCACCAGCCTCTGGACCGCGCGCCCCACGAAGCCGGAGGGCCTGCCCACGGCCAGCCCGTCCGCAATGGTCCGGGTGCTCAGACCAAGCTCCGCCACGGATATCCCGTCGTGCCGGCCGGTGCGCACGCCCAGCAGCATGCACGGGGCCTGCGTGGGCTCCACAAACACGCAGTGCACGGCGTCACCGAACTCACGTTTGAGCCCGTAGGCCACGCCTCCCGGCGCACCGCCGATCCCGCAGGGCAGGTGCACCACCAGCGGGTGCTCGCTGTCCGCCGCAACACCCTGTTCTCGCAGCTGCGAGGCAACGCGGGCCCCCGCTACCGCATACCCCGCGAAGAGGCTCAGGGAGTGCTCGTCATCCACGAAGTGCACGGTCTCGTCCTGCTCCGCGGCGGCGCGTCCGGCGGCCACGGCCTCGGTGTAGTCGGTGACGTGCTCCACCACCTCCACGCCCCGGGAGCGCAGGAGGTCCTTCTTCCACTGCTGCGCGTGCGTGGACATGTGCACGGTGGCCTGCAGTCCCAGCGCGGAGGAGATGATCCCGATGGACATCCCCAGGTTGCCGGTGGAGCCCACCACCACGCGGTGCCCACCCATGAGCTTCCGGAAGGGCGCGGTGGCGAAGACGGAGTAGTCCACGTCTTCCCCAGCAGCTGTGAAGTGGGAGGGGGACGACAGGGCCAGCAGCCCGTGCCCGACGGCGAGCGCCTCCGCGTACTGCAGCACCTCGTGCACCCCGCCGCGGGCCTTGACGGAGCCGCTCACGGGGAGGATGTCGTCCCGTTTGAGCAGCACGCGCCCGACCGCAGGGGCCTGGTCTGCGCGCCACGCGGGAGCCGCGTGCAGGGGCGACTCGATGAGTCCACTGGCGGCAGCGGTGTCCGGGAACGTCGCGGCGATCCACGGCCGGAACCGTTCCAGCCGCGCGGCGGCGTCGGCCACGATGGATGGGTCCACGCCGGAGGCGGCGAGACCGCGGATGGTGTCCGAGGCGGCGTCGTTCCACCAGGTCACGGGCTCCTCGCGGGCGAGCCGGGAGACGAGCGGATCGGCGAGCAGAGCGGCGTCGGGCTCCGGGGAAGCGGCGGGCGGGGTGACTCCGGAGTTCGTCATGACCTCATCATGTCGCGCCGGGCCAGCTCCCGGTACTGCGACGCCAGGCGCACCGGTGCGTTGGGTGCGCCGAAGCCCTCGTAGCCGTCGAAACGCTGCACCACCTCCACGAACACCTCCCCGAGCGTGGGCGTGTAGAAGTGCAGGAACTCGCCGGTCTCGTCCCGGTCGTAGAGCAGACCGTTGGACTCGAGCGTCCCCACGAAGTCGGCGTCCAGGTCGAAGCGGGCCACGAGGTCCTCGTAGTAGTTGGTGGGGACCGGCAGGAAGGCGAGGCCGCGGCGTCGTGCCCGCTGGGCCACGGCCACGATGTCCGAGCAGGCGAGCGCGATGTGCTCCGGGTACGCCGCCCCCGTGAAGGCGACCTGCTCGGCAGCCATGGGCGCCACGTTGAGGGGGATACGCACGACGCCGCCCGCCGAGCGCATGACCTGTGAGCGCACGAGCCCGGAGGGGCCCGCCACATCCTGGGACGGCGCGGGGTGCAGGTCCAGCAGGGAGGTGAGGAACAGGACGGCCTCGTCGTAGTGCTGCCACGGCTGGGCGAGGTTCACGTGGTCCACCCCCGTGAGCAGGGACGCCGGGGCGTCGTCCTGCGGGTCCGCGCCGAACTCCGCGAGCCACGGGGGCACGCCCTGCTCGCCGCAGGGCCCGAAGAAGATCTCGGTGCCGTCCGGGGCGACGACGCCGTGCAGCACGGTCTCGTCCGGCAGCTGGGCGCGGTCCACGGTCTGGGCGAGCAGCCTCTCGGCGCGGTACGCGGCGACGTCCGGGTCCGTGACCTGGAAGCCGAGCGCCGCGAGCCGCGTGGGCTGG
This sequence comes from Kocuria sp. UBA5001, assembly GCF_002398425.1. Taxonomy (NCBI): domain Bacteria; kingdom Bacillati; phylum Actinomycetota; class Actinomycetes; order Micrococcales; family Micrococcaceae; genus Kocuria; species Kocuria sp. UBA5001. The sequence continues at coordinate 94,457 of NZ_DGYR01000002.1, read as the reverse complement.
GCCGTGGCGCGGGGGTCCTCCGAGACCACGATCCGCACGGGGCCCTGCGTCCACGCCTGCACCGAGTCCTTGGAGCGGTGGTGGCCGGAGAGCGAGAAGCCCAGCTGGTGCAGCATGCGGGTGACGTGGCCGAGCTCGCGGGTGCGCAGCTCCAGGAAGTCCCACGCGCGGGGCGCCTGGGGTGCCGGGAGATCCGTGAGCATGAGCGGCGCCCGGTCCGGGTCACCGCCGGCCCCGCGGACCGCGTCCGCCGTCTGGTCCTCCAGCCAGCGCAGGGAGCGCAACCCGTCCACCGCGGTGCGGTGCACGTCCGCCTGGCGGAACGAGTCGTTGAAGATCTCCAGGGAGACCGGGCCCGCGTAGCCGACCTCGTGAAGCCGTCCCAGCAGGTCCACCAGGTCGAAGTCCCCCTCGCCCGGGAACACCCTGTGGTGGCGGGACCACGAGAGGACGTCCTGCTTCAGCAGGGGTGCGTCCGCGAGCTGGACGAAGAAGAGCTTGCGGGGATCGCAGTCCTCCGACCCCTCCACGGTGTCCCCGCGGGAGAAGATGTGGAAACTGTCCAGACACGTGCCCACGCGAGGGTGGTCCGCGAGCTCCACGAGTCGGTGGGCGTGGCGCCACGTGTTCACGTGCGCGCCCCAGGCCAGGGCCTCGTAGGCCAGGTCGACGCCGTACTCGGCCGCGACGTCGCCCGCCGCGCGCAGCTGCTCCGCAATGGCGGCGTCGTCCTTCAGGACTCCCGTGGCCACGTTCGAGCACACCAGCAGCACCGAGGTGCCCAACCGGTTCATGAGCTCGCACTTTACGCGCAACCGCCGCAGGGAGTCCGGGAACGCCTCGGGTGCCACCTCCACGCCGTCCCGGAAGGGCTGGTACATGTCCAGGGAGAGGTCCAGCTCGGCGGCGAGATCCCGCAGCTGCTCGGGCGAGGAGTCGGAGACCACGAGGTCCGGCTCGAAGACCTCGATGCCGTCGAAGCCGGCCGCCGCGGCGGCGCGCATCTTCTCCTCGAGCGTGCCGGACAGGCACACGGTCGCGATGCTGGTCCTCACAGGGCATCACCGCCGAGCACGTGGCCGGAGTCCGTGCCCGCCGGGGCCTCCTGGCCCGTGAGCTGCAGGAAGTGGGCGCGCATGCGTGCGCTGTCCGGCGTCGTTCCCGTAATCAATGCAAACGCATCGACAGCCTGGCCCACCGCCATGTGGCCGCCGTCCAGCACGGCGCAGCCCAGCGCGCGGGCCGCCCGCACGAGCGGGGTGTCCATGGGCAGGTAGACCACGTCCGCCACCCAGTGGGTGGGCCGCAGCAGGTCGAGGTCGAACGGGGCGCCCGGGTGGTGGTGCATTCCCATGGGGGTCGCGTTGACCACCCCGTCCGCCGCGGCGATCTGCTCTGGAGCCTGCGCGGCGGTGACCGCCTCCACGGTGGCCTGCGGATAGCGTGCGGCCAGCTCCGCGGCCCGCTCCGTGGCGCGCGCCACGTCCATGTCCACCAGCGAAACCTGCACGGCGCCCAGGCCCAGCAACGCCTCCGCCACCGCGGAGCCGGCACCGCCGGAGCCAAACTGCACCACCCGGCCCGGCGCCACGCCATCGAGCCCCTTCTCGAAGCCCCGGGTAAAGCCGGAGCAGTCCGTGTTGTGGCCGATGAACCTGCCGTCCTGGAGCAGCACCGTGTTCACTGCCTGGATCGCCTCGGCCTGCGGGTCGATCTCGTCCAGGTGCTCCAGCACCAGCTGCTTGCACGGGTGCGTGATGTTGAAGGCGTTGAAACCCAGGTCCCGACCGGCGCTCAGCAGCTGCCCCACGTCCTCGCCCGGGCGGCCGATCACCGCGAGGTCCACGGGGCGGTAGAGGTAGCGCAGACCGTGGTGGTCCGCCTCGCGCTCGTGCATGGGCGGAGTGAGGCTCTCGGTGATGCCGTCACCGACCAGCCCCACCAGGTAGGACTCGTTGCGAGTGGACATGGGATTCCCTTTCCGAAGGATGCGTGAGGCGCGAGATCCGCGGGATTCGTGGAGCACGTGCGCGGCGACATCGCCGCCCCAGGTTTTCAGCGTCGTTGCGGGAGCAGAGCGGCGAGCCTGTCGGCGGCCTCCCGCAGCAGCGGCAGGTGCTGCACCAGCTCGTGCGGGTCGCAACGGTGGACGGGGGCGGCCAGGGCGAGCGCGGCCCGCACGGGAGCCCCCGGGGACAGGACGGGGACGGCCAGGGCCGCCATGCCATCGTCGTGCTCCTGGTCCTGCAGCGCCCAGCCCTGCTCGCGGACGCGGTCGAGTTCGGCCCTCAGCCCGTCCCGATCCGTGAGCGAGTTCTCCGTACGGGCTGACATCTCGATCGTCTCGACGAGGTGCTCCCGGGTCTGCGGGTCCGAGAACGCGAGCAGTGCGCGGCCCAGCGCGGAGGTGTGCAGCTCTCCGCGGTCCCCGGGGTCCGTGGTGGTGCGGTGGTGGGGCCCGTCCACGGTGTGCACGGTCAGGAAGCGGTCCCCGTCCAGCACGGCCAGCAGGCAGCTCTCACCGGTGGCCTCCACCACCTCGCGCATCACAGGGAGCGCGGTGCCGGCCCAGCCCCTCGCCGAGGCCACCCTCTGGCCCATCGCGAAGAGCAGCAGCCCCAGCCGGTAGCGCTTCGTCTCCGGTTCGAACTCCGCGTAGCCCTCGTCCACGAGCGTGGACAGCAGCCGGTAGCACGTGCTGAAGGCGTAGCCCGAGTCCTCGACCAGCTGCTTCGCCGTGGCACCGTCCGGGTGCTCGGCGAGCAGCGGCAGCAGGGCCAGACCCTTGCGCACCGTACCGGAGCGGTCGCCGGCACGGGACGTGCCGTTCGCCGCGGAGGCCCCGGACGACGTCGCCTCGCGGTCCAGGCGGGGCGACGCCGCCCCGTGGACCGGGCTCGCGACGTCCTGCTGCGCGGACGTGGAGGGGGTGGGGGACATGAGGTGCTCCTGCTTCACGGACGAACTTCTTGCGAAACCACTTGACGAACAGTGTGACCCACACCATGCTGGGTTTCAAGTATTCGGAAGTGATTTTCATTATTCAGCAATCATCGTTCGTGCTTGCCTCTTCACCCGTTAGGACACGCTCATGACCACGACCCCGGAAACGGGCGGCCGCGACGGCGCGGCCCCCACGGGTGCCGAGCACTCCGGCCCCGCCAAGACCCCCAGGAAGGCCGCACTCGCCAGCTGGGTGGGCTCCGCGCTCGAGCACTACGACTTCGCGGTGTACGGCACGGCCGCCGCGCTCGTGCTCAACCACCTGTTCTTCCCCAAGGACACCTCCCCGGGTGCGGCCATCCTCTTTGCCATGGGGACCGTGGGTGTGGCCTACATCGTCCGCCCGCTGGGCGCGCTCATCATGGGTCCGCTGGGCGACCGCCTGGGGCGCAAGTTCGTACTCATGCTGACCCTGTTCCTCATGGGCGGCTCCACGTTCGCGGTGGGCTGCCTGCCCACCTACGACCAGGTGGGGCTGCTCGCGCCCGCGCTGCTCGTGCTGTGCCGCGTGATCCAGGGGCTCTCGGCCTCCGGGGAGCAGGCGAGCGCCATCTCCGTGTCGCTGGAGCACGCTGACGACCGCCACCGCGCCGTCACCACCTCGTGGACGCTGCAGGGCACTCAGTTCGGCACCCTGCTCGCGACCGCCGTCTTCATCCCCTTCACCCTGCTGCTGAGCGAGGAGCAGCTGTTCAGCTGGGGCTGGCGTATCCCGTTCTGGATCTCCGCCGTGGTGGTCCTGGCCGCCTACCTGATCCGCCGCCACCTGGAGGAGCCGCCGGCCTTCGAGGACGCCCAGTCCGAGATGCCGGAGGAGAAGCCCGCCACCCCGCTCTCGCTGATGTTCAAGTACCACAAGACCGCCGTGATCCGGATCGCCGCGGCCGCGCTGATCAACACCGTGAACGTGGTCTTCCTGGTGTGGTCCCTGTCCTTCGCCACCTCCGTGGTGGGCCTGGAGCGCTCCACGATGCTGTGGGTGTCCGTGCTGGCCAACTTCGTGGCCCTGTTCACGATCCCCGCGTGGGCCACCCTCGCGGACCGGATCGGACGCAAGCCGGTGTTCATCGGCGGCGTGGTCGGCTCCTCGCTGCTGATGTTCCCCTACCTCTCGGCGATCTCCGCCGGGAACTGGGTCATGATCTTCGTGCTCGGCGCGGCGCTCTCCGGCGTGCTGTACTCCATGGCCAACGCCGTGTGGCCGGCCTTCTACGCGGAGATGTTCCCCACCCGGGTGCGCGTCTCCGGCCTGGCGCTCGGCACGCAGATCGGCTTCGCGATCTCCGGCGGCGTCACGCCGATCCTGGCCACCGCTGTGGCCGGCAGCGCGGGCGACAACTGGTTCAACGTGGCCCTCGTGGTCTGCGGCGCGGCCCTGATCGCCGCCGTCGCCGCCTTCACCGCCACCGAGACGAAGGACCGCTCGCTGCGCGACATCGACAACCTGCACACCACGCGCACCGAGGCACTCGCCATCATCGCGCTCGACAAGCAGGGCCCCGCCCGCGGCTGACCCACCTCGCACGACACAGCCGTGGCGGCCGGGCTCCCCCGACCGCCACGGCTTTCTCATGCGATCTCATGCTGTGGTCCGGGGCGCCCTGGATTCAGCGCAGCTCCGGCAGCGTGGCACCACGTTGCGGGTAGGAGGACTGCGTCCCTGCGGCGAGCACGGCTCCTGCGGCAAAGCGCGCCGCGTACGACGTCGCCTCGTCCAACCCTGCTCCGGCGGCCAGTCGGGCCGCCACGGCGCCGACGAACGCATCGCCCGCACCGGTGGTGTCCACAGCCCTCACCCGGGCCGCAGGCACGGTGCGCACACCAGAGGCATCCGCCACGAAGGCACCGCGAGCACCCAGGGTCATGACCACGTTCGGCACCCCGGCTGCGAGCAGCGCCGCCACGGTGGCTTCCTCCCCCAGCCCCTCCGGGCTCCCGCCGAGCAGACGGAGGGCCTCGGCACCCTCGTGCTCGTTCACGATCAGCGGGTCGGCGGCGGTGAGCACACGGGTGGGCACCTCGATCACGGGCGCGAGATTCATCACCACGCGCCCCGGAGCGAGTTCCGCCGCACGGGTCACGGCCTCCGCCGGGATCTCCCCCTGCAGCACGACGACGCCCTCGAGCCCACCGCCGTCCGCCACCGTGTCGACGTCCGCCGCCGTGAGGCTGCCGTTAGCGCCGGGAACCACCACGATGGAGTTCTCCGCGGAGTCATCGACCCAGATCAGCGCCGTGCCGGTCGGCACCCCCTCGCGGGTGAGCACCGTGGAGAGGTCCACGCCGTCGGCCCGGAGGTGGCAGAGCGCAGTGGGCGCGGCGTCGTCGTCCCCCACCGCCCCCACGAAACGGACGGAGGCGCCGGCACGGGACGCCGCAAGTGCCTGGTTGGCGCCCTTGCCTCCCGGGGACGAGACCAGGGACGTACCTAGGAGGGTCTCACCCCGCCCGGGCAGACGCGGGACGGTGGCGGTGACGTCCACGTTGGTGGATCCCACCACGGTGACGTCAATGGACCGGGCGCTCCCGGGTGAAGCGGGTGGTGGCAACGATGACACGGGTCTTCCTCCAAAGGGTCTGCATCTGGTGGATGGTCAGTGGTCAGACGACCCTGCGGTCGGGCCCCGGGCGGGTGACGTGCAGTGCCACGGCGGCCACCATTCCCACGAGCCCTGCGGCGAGGGTGAGCAGGAAACCGTGCCGGGGCACCGCGGAGAGCACACCGCCCAGGGCGGAGCCGAAGGCGACTCCCAGCACCAGGCAGGTGGTCAGCATGGTCATCACGCTCGCGATCCGGTGGGACGGCGCCACGTGCTCGCCGCGCGTGTAGGCGCTCACGAGCATCGTCCCGACGCCCAGGCCGGTCACCATGAACAGCAGCCCCAGCACCGCGGGCCCGGGAATGCTCAGGAGCACGAGCGCCACGAGCGAGACGAGCATCGCCCCGCCCGCCACGCGGACAGACAGCGGCAGCCGCCGGGGCAGGCGGGAGACCAGCATGCTCGCCAGCGCACTGCCCACGCCCATGCAGCCGTAGATGAGACCCGTGTACCCGGCCGTACCGCGGGCGTCGTTGATGGCGGTCAGCACTGTCTGCGTGGAGCCGAACACGGTCCCCACGCACAGGCACACGAGCATGGGCGGCAGCACAGCGGCCCAGCGGATCCGGGGTGCGGTGCCGTCGGCGACGTCCAGCGTGTGGGTGTCCACGGCGAGTCCGCGGCGGCTGAGCAGGTACACGATGAAGCACCCCTGCCCCAGCACCACCCAGGCCATCAGCACCCCCAGCGCTGGGTTCGGTCCGAGCAGGCCCACCAGCACACCCGCGATCACGGGGCCCAGGATGAACCCCACCTCGTCGCACGCGGTCTCGTAGCCGAGCGCCCTGCTCACGAGCCCCGGGAGACGACGTCGCCGCGCGATCGCCGACCAGCGCGCCCGCGCGATCGCACCCACCTGCGGGTTCGTGGAACCGATCAGTGCGGCGAAAACGAGCACGAGGGCGGAGGGCCCGTCATGGAGGACCACGAGCAGCAGCGACCCCATGCCGAGAAGCTGCACCACTGTGGCGGCGGCGACCACGGGCAGCGGCCCGAACCGGTCCACCAGCCGCCCCACCAGCGGTGCACCGATCGCGGAGCCGAGACCGGCCGCGGCCACGGTGAGCCCGGCGAGCCCGAGACCCAGCCCGGCCCCGCTCACGTAGAGCAGCAGCCCGAGCTGCACGGTCGCGGCGGGCAGGCGCCCGATCAGCGCGGTGACGAGGAACGCCCAGCCGCCCACAGCCGGGAGGGACAGGGACCCGCCCGCCTCAGAGGGGTGGGACGACGTCACGGGGGCGGCAGCGGCGTCGGGCGCCGTGCCGGGCGAGGGGGAGGAAGTCATCAGAGTGCTCCAGGGTAGGGCGAACGCCCGCGCACCCGACCACACGCGCGGAGAATCCCCTGGCAACACCACGATGCTACCGGGAGGCCCGCACAAGTCCGCACGCAAAGACAACCACCGCACGTCCAGAAACGAGACTCACATCACATCGAAGGGCAGGATGGCCCCATGACTGAACAGACAAACCCCGCCCGCCACATCGTCGTCGTGGGCGCGGGAACCGCCGGATCCATCGTCGCGGGGCGCGCCGCCGCCGCGGGCCACCGGGTGACGCTGCTCGAGGCCGGCAGCCAGGACACCAACCCCGTCATCACACGGCTCGCCCGCCTGGGAGAGCTGTGGCACGGCCCGGAGGACTGGGACTACTTCACGGTCCCGCAGGAGCACGCGTCTGGCCGCGTCATCCACTGGCCGCGCGGACGGGTCCTCGGCGGCTCTCACGCCCTGAACGCCGCCATCTGGGTGCGCGGCAACCCGCTGGACTACGACGACTGGGCCGCTGCGGGCTGCAATGGCTGGGCCTGGAGCGACGTCGCCCCCGTCTTCGAGGCGCTGGAGGCCTACGACGGCCCCACCACGGACGACGCCGCCGCGGCGCCCCGCGGCACCGACGGTCCCGTTCCCGTGGTGGGCACGTACGAGCTCAGCCCCGTCTTCGACGCGATCATCGCCGCGTCCGAGGCGGTGGGCGTGCCCTTCAACGAGGACTACAACGGGGCCACCCAGGACGGTGTGTCCCAGGAGCAGCTCACCGTCCGGGACGGCAAGCGCGTGACCACGTACATGGCGTACGCGAAGCCGTGGGTGGACAAGGGGGCGATCGAGGTCCACACCGGCGCGGTCGTGGAGCGGCTGGTCATCCGGGACGGGCGCGTGGTCGGCGTCCAGCTTCACGCGGGGACGACCTCCGAGGTGGAGGGCATTTCCGGCGAGCCGCCCACGGCTGGTGAGTCCTCGGACGGCGAGGTGATCGAGGTGGACGAGGTGGTCCTGTGCGCTGGGGCCCTGGACAGCCCCAAGATCCTCATGCGCTCCGGGATCGGCCCGGCCGAGCACCTGCGGGAGGTGGGGATCGAGCCGGTCGTGGACCTGCCCGGCGTAGGGGAGAACCTGCACGACCACCTGCTGGTGCCGGTGATCGCTGAGGCCACCGCGAGGACCATCGAGCACGCCGAGGACGAGATCGCGGTGACCCAGACCCACCTGTTCTGGCGCTCCACGAAGGACCAGGACCGCCCGGACACCCAGCCCATCCACTTCTGCGTGCCCATGTACGACGACTGGATGGAGGGCCCGGGCAACGCCTTCACCCTGCACTCCGGCCTGGTGCGCCCGTACTCGCGCGGGCGGATCACCCTGACCGGGCCCAGCAGCACGGACCCCGCCCGGTACGACCCGAACATCTTCGCCGACCCTCGGGACCGCGAGGCCCTGCGGGCGTCCTTCCGCCAGGCACGCGCGATGCTCGCGACGCCGCCCCTCGCGGACGAGTGGGGTGCGCGGGAGATCTACCCCGGGCCGGAGGTCACGGACGAGGCGTCCGAGGACGCGTACATGGACCGCGCCGTGACGACGTACCACCACCAGGTGGGCACGTGCCGCATGGGACCGGACGAGCTGGCCGTGGTGGATCCCGCCACCCTGGAGGTTCACGGTGTGGCGGGCGTTCGGGTGGTGGACGCCTCGATCATGCCGTCCATTCCCACCGGCAACATGAACGCCCCGTCCGCGCTGATCGGCGAGAAGGGCGCGCGGATGCTCCTGGGCGAGTGACACCGCAGCTCATCCCGTGCAAAAACTGAGCAGATGCTGATTTCAGGGCTGAAATCTGCATCTGCTCAGTTTTTTGCAGCGGTAGGCGCGGCGCTCTACTGCACCGCCGTTGAGCCCACGGGGCGCTTTCGGCCCCTGAACTTCGCCGTCAGCGCCTGGTACGCCTCCTTGCCCACGCAGACTGTGGCAAGCATGAAGGTTCCCTTGGACGTCAGCAGGATGCCCGTGACGATGATGGCCCGCGTGCCTCCGCTCAGCGGCGCGAGCTTACCTTTGCGGGTATTCAGCGTTTTCCCACGGTTGCCGTGTCACACCCGGACGCGCGAGTCCGCGAACGGGTAGTCCACGTACCCCTTGGGACCCCCCAGGTAGAAGGTCTCGGGGTCCGGGGTGTTCAGAGCCAGCCCATCGCGCCAGCGCTCCACGAGGTCCGGGTTGGCGAGGAGCTCGCGGCCCACCATCACGCCGTCTGCCAGGTCCGCGGCCATGATGTGCTCCGCCTCGGCCAGCTCGGTGTACTCGGAAAACCCGCTGTTGAGGTAGAAGACGCCGTCGAACTGCTCGCGCAGCTCGCGGACGAAGGGGCCGTCGATGTCCCGGTGCAGTACGGAGAGGTACGCAAGACCCAACCCGCGCAGGCCGGCGAGCAGCGCGGCGTAGGTGGCGCGGACGTCCTCATGGTCGTCCTCCAGAGCGCCCTGGACGTTGTGCTCCGGCGAGATCCGCAGGCCCACCCGGTCCGCGCCGATCTCCTCGGCGACGGCGCGCACCACCTCGACCACGAAGCGCGCACGGTTCTCCGGCGAGCCACCATACGAGTCGGTGCGGTGGTTGGCGGACGGCGCGAGGAACTCGTGGAGGATGTAGCCGTTGGCGCCGTGGACCTCCACGCCGTCGATCCCGGCGTCCACCGCGCGGCGGGCGGCGGCGACGAACTCCTCACGGATCCGGGGCAGCTCGTCCGTCTCCAGCGCGCGAGGAGTGGGCACTGCCTGCTTGCCGCTGGGCACGTGGATGGACTGGTCGATGCCGACGGCGCTCGGCGCCTCGGGCAGCGGACCACCCGTGAGCTCCGGGTGGGAGACGCGCCCGGCGTTCATGACCTGCAAGAACATCACCCCGCCCTTGTCGTGGACGGCCTCCGCCACGCGGGACCACCCGAGGGCCTGCTCGGCCGTCTCGATCCCCGCCTGGCCCCAGAAGCCGCGGCCCGTCACAGCGGGGAACGTCCCCTCGGTGACCACGAGCCCCGCGGAGGCACGCTGCGCGTAGTACTCGACGTTCATATCCTTGGGCACGCCGTCCTCGTCGGAGCGCATACGGGTGAGCGGCGCCATGGCCACGCGGTTCTTCACGTGCACGGCACCCACGGTCATGGGGTCGAAAAGACTGGGCACGGGTTTTCCTCCGTCGGGACGAGGTCTACTGACTGGTCATCAGGGCCAACACGCTTCCCCGCATCACTATTCCCCCGCCCACAGTTCCCCCGGAAAGTTCCCGCGGGAAGCTCATGGCCTCCGGCACCCACGACGGTGCGGACGACCCGAGACCTGGGCCGCCCGCACCGTCGTGCCTGGTGGGCATCCAGGAGGGGGTCGGCGAGAGAAAACCTGCCCGCAGTCACGCCGAACCCGGCCCGCCCCACCCTGTCGAGTGGTCGCGGGCCCGTCTCCCCGTGGGGCCCGTCGAAGGAACCGGTCATTCCCCTGTTCCTGCAGGCAGGCTCCTGCTCAGCCGTACCACTTCTCCTCTGCGGCGGCCTTGGTGCCGTCCTGGCTGGCGATGTCCAGCCAGTTGTCCACGTACTCCTCCCACACGGTGTCCCCCTGCGGCAGCAGGTAGCCCTTGTCGAAGTGGTCGAAGGGCTTGTCGGGATGCACCGAGCACAGCTCCGGGTGGGTGTGCGCCACCCAGCGCGTCTCGGAGGCGTCCGTGACCATCACGTCCGCCGTGCCGTCCACGATCTGGTCGAAGATCGTGTTGTTGTCCTTGTACTTGGTGACCTGGGCGTCCGGGAAGTTCTTGTCGGCGAACTTCTCGTTGGTCCCGCCCAGCGGGGTGACGACCTTCACCGAGGGCTTGTTGATCTCCGCCACGGTGTCGTACTTCTCCTCCTCGCCGCAGCGCACCACGGGCGTCTTGCCGTCCGGGGAGGTCGTGTCCGAGAAGGCCGCCTTCTGGGCGCGGTCGGTCGTGTAGGAGATGCCGCCCACCGCGATGTCGCAGCTCGCGTCCATGTCCGTGACCACGTTCGCCCAGGAGGTCTGCACGAACTCCACCTCCGCGCCCAGGGACTTCCCCAGGCTGCGGGCCATGTCCACGTCGATCCCGGACCACTCACCGCTCTTCGGGTCCTTGTAGGTGTACGGCCGGTAGTCGCCGGTGGTGCACACCTGAATCCTCCCCTCCCGCTGCACCTCACCGAGGTGCGAGTGCTGGGCCGTGGGTGCCACACCGGCACTCGCGAACGACGACGATGTCGTGCCCTCCTGCCCCTGCGACCCGCACCCCGTGAGCACGGCGGCGATCCCCACGGCCACCGCAGCGGCCGTGATCCCTGCCGGGCGTGACCGTGTGATCATGCGCTTCCTCCCGTGCCTCACGGGGTGCCGGGCGGCAGACCTCAACGGGAGATGACCCTGCTGGCCGCGACCGACTTGAGGCCCTCCACGCCGAACTCCAGGCCGAAGCCGGACTTCTTGACGCCGCCGAAGGGAATGCGGGGGTCCACGGCGCCGTGCTTGTTGATCCACACAGTGCCGGCCTCCAGGCGCCGGGCCACGTCCATGGCGGCGTCCCGGTCCGAGCTCCACACGGAGGCACCGAGCCCCACGTCCAGGGCGTTGGCCATGCGGATGGCGTCCTCAACGTCCGAGTACTTCACGATGGGCAGGGCTGGGCCGAACTGCTCCTCGGCCACGAGCGGGTTGTCGTCGGACAGGTCTGCGACGAGCGTGGTCGGGTAGAAGTACCCGGGCTGGTCGGTCTCCGGGTCCCCGCCCAGGAGCACGCGACCGCCACCCCTCTTGGCCTCCTCCACGAGGTTGGCCACGATGTCGTACTGCTGCTTGTTCTGCAGCGGGCCGAGCACGTTCTTCTCCTCCAGCCCGTTGCCCATGGGCATCTGCTGAGCCACCCCCACGAGTGCCTCGCACACGGCGTCGTACACGTCCTCGTGCACGTAGAGGCGCTTGAGCGCCGCGCAGGTCTGGCCGGTGTTGATGAAGGCGCCCCAGAAGAGGTCTCCCGCGATGGCCCGGGGGTCCACGTCCGGGAGCACCACACCGGCGTCGTTGCCGCCCAGCTCCAGGGTGAGCCGCGCGAGCCCGTCCGCCGCGGAGCGCATGACGGCCTGGCCCGTGCGGGTGGAGCCCGTGAACATGATCTTGTCCACGCCGCTGTGGGTGGACAGCGCCTTGCCCACCTCACCGCCACCGGGGACCACGCGCAGGACGTCCTCCGGCAGGGCCTGGTTGAGCACGTGCACGAGACCCAGCACGGACAGCGGGGTATACTCGGAGGGCTTGACCACCACGGTGTTGCCCATGCGCAGGGACGCGGCCACCTGCCACACGGTGATCATCATGGGCCAGTTCCAGGGGCCGATCGCCCCCACCACGCCCAGCGGCACGTACTCCATCTCGGCGTAGCCGGACTCGTCGTCCACGAGCACCTCCGGCTCCAGCGGGAAGTCCGCGCTCGCGCGCAGCCACGCCGAGCAGCCACCCACCTCGAACGCCGCATTCGGGCCGTTCTTCACGGGCTTGCCCTGCTCGCGGGACAGCAGCTCGGCGAGCGCCTCGGCGTTGCCCTCGACGGCGTCCGCGGCCTTGTGCAGGTACTCGGAGCGCTTCTCGTGGCCCAGCCCCGCCCAGTCCGGCTGGGCCGCGCGGGCGGCGGCCACGGCGTCGTCGAGATCGGCGGTGGTGGACTCGTGGACCGTGCCGACCACCTCCCCCGTGGCGGGGTCCAGGATCTCGCGGCCGGACGGGTCCGTGATGGCGGAGAGCAGGTCTTGGCAGGTGTTCACAGTGGCTCCTCTGGGGCGGTGGACGGGCGGCGCGGGTGAGCGCGGTGAGCGCGGCCGGCTGCCCCCATTGTGCCGTGGATCACTCGCGCGCAGCAGGCGCCGGAGGTGCTGCGCAGGCAGAGACAAGTGGGGCGCACTGTGGGACAAGGTGCTGCGATGTGGTCCAGGACACACTGGGGACAACGATCCCCGGACCACAGGAGGCCCCCGTGGCAGAGACCACCACCCTTGCGAGACGTCACCTGTCCACCACGTCCGTGGTGTTCATGATCATTGCGGCATCCGCCCCGCTGACCGTGCTGGCGGGCGGCGTCCCCACCAGTTTCGCGGTGTCCGGGCTGCTGGGCGTGCCCCTGGGCTACCTGGCGCTGGGGATCGTGATCATGGTCTTCGCCGTGGGCTACGGCGCCATGAGCGGGCATGTGCAGAACGCCGGAGCGTTCTACGCCTACGTGACCGAGGGTCTGGGCAACCGGCAGGGCATTGCCGCGGCCATCCTGGCCCTGGTGTCCTACAACATGATGCAGGTGGGCCTCTACGGCCTGTTCGGCTTCTCCCTGGCCACCCTGCTGTCCTCGACCCTGGGCGTGGCCGTCCCGTGGTGGGTGGCCGGGGGGATCGGGTGGCTGGTGGTCGCCGCGCTGGGCGTCAACAGCGTGGACCTCTCCGCGAAGGTGCTGGGCTTCCTGGTGGCCCTGGAGTTCCTGGTGGTCACCGTGGTCTCCGTGATGGCCCTGGTCAGTGCCCCGGAGGGCCTGTCCCTGGAGACCGTGAACCCCTCACACTTCCTCACCGGGGGTGTGGGCGTGCTGCTCGCCTTCGGCATCGCCGCGTTCATGGGCTTCGAGTCCGGCGCCATCTACTCGGAGGAGACCAGGAACCCGCGCCGCACCGTGGCCCGTGCCACGTACATCGCGGTGGGTGTGATCGCCGTGTTCTACGCGCTCTCCGCGTGGGCGCTCTCCGTGGGGGTGGGCCCGTCCGCGATCGTGGGGGCCTCCCAGGAGCTCGGGCCGGGCCTGGTGTTCGCGTGGCTCGGCGAGCGCAGCCCCGCCCTGGCCACGGTGGCCAACGTCCTGTTCATCACCTCGCTGCTCGCGGCCCTCGTGGCGTTCCACAACGGCGCGGCCCGCTACTTCTTCGCCCTGGGCCGCACCGGCGTGCTGCCCCGCGTGCTGGGCCGGGTGTCCGCCCGCTCCGGCGCCCCCTTCGCGGGGTCCCTCGCGCAGTCCGTGGTGGGCCTGGTGGTCATCATGGTCTTCGCGGTGGCCGGAGAGGGGTCGGAGCTCGGGGAGATGTTCCCCGTGCTCACCCTGTTCACGTGGCTGACCAACGCCGCCGCCTTCGGCCTGGTGTTCCTGCTGGCCGTGACGTCCGTGGCCGTGGTGGCCTGGTTCGCACGGGACCACCACGGCCACGGGCTCTGGACCCGGCTGGTGGCCCCGGTGATCTCGGCCGTGGCCCTGATCGCCGTGGCCGCACTGATCCTCTCCAACTTCGACCTCATGATCGGCGCGGAGGGCTTCTCCCCGCTGGTGGTCGTGATGCCCGGGATCATCATCGGCTCCGGCGTGGTGGGCCTGCTGTGGGGCGAGGTGCTGCGCCGCACCCGCCCGGAGATCTACGCCGGGATGGACCACGTGGACCGGATCCCCGAGGCCCAGGAGATCCCCGTGGCCCCCGAGCGCCGCTGAGCCCACCCCGTTCCCGGACGACGACGCCGCACCCGGCCCACGGACGCCCTGCGCCACCGTGCACCACCCGCCGGCACCGGGCGCCCGAGGCGCGCTCGGCACCCGGGTGACCGGGCGGCGTCGTCCGCACCCTGTTCGTCCCGACAACCCGCAACCCCTGGAGGTACCCGTGAGCAACCCGCATGTCGTGATCGTCGGAGCCGGCTTCGCCGGCCTGGTGGCCGCCCGTGAACTGCAGATGGCAGGCGTGGACGTGGAGATCGTGGAGGCCCGCGACCGCGTGGGCGGCCGCGCCTGGACCGAGGAACGCATGGGCCGTCCCCTGGAACTGGGCGCCACGTGGGTGCACTGGATGCAGCCGCACGTGTGGAGCGAGATCACCCGCTACGACCAGAGCATCTACCCCAGCCCGTTCTGCGACGACGCCTACTGGATCACCGGGGGCCGGGTGGAGCACGGCACCGAGGCGGACCTGGATGCCGCTCTGGCCCGCCCCATGGCCAAGATCTTCGAGGACTCGCGGGAGTTCTTCCCGTACCCGTACGAGCCCCTGCACGTGCTGGACGAGAGCAGCGGCAGCACCCCCGAGCTGCGGGAGCGCTTCCGCGCGGCGGACCAGGGCAGTGTCCTGGACTGCCTCAAGGGCGGTGACTTCACCCAGGAGGAGCGGGACCTGTGCGACGCGTACTGGTCCGCCGCGTACATCGGGGACCCGCACCAGGGGTCACCGCTCATGGCCAAGCAGTGGGCGGCGCTGTCCGACCACCGGTTGAGCCTGGTGGACGAGCAGACCCTGCGCTTCAAGCTCACCCACGGCATGCGGGGACTGTACGAGAACATCGCCGCGGACCTGCGCTGCCCCATCCGCCTGAACACCCCGGTCACGGCGGTCGACCACCGCTCCGACGGCGCCACGGTCACCCTGGGCACCGGCGAGAAGATCTCGTGCGACAGCGTGATCGTCACGGTGCCGGTGGGGGCGCTGCCAACCATCGAGTTCACCCCGGGCCTGCCCTCGGGGATGCGCACCGTGATCGACCAGCGCTGGAACTCCACGGGCTGCAAGATCTGGGTCAAGGTCAAGGGCCACCACAGCATCCTGGGCTACGCCCCCACCCCTCACAAGGCCGCCGTGTTCCGCAGCGAGTTCTTCATGGACGACGACACCACCATCTGCGTGGGCTTCGGCTCCCACCACGACGCCGTGGACCTCACCGACCCGCGGGACGCCCAGGCAATCGTGGACCAGTGGCGCCCCGACCTGGAGGTCGTGGACTGCACGGGCCACGACTGGGTGGCGGACAGGTGGAGCGGTCAGGCGTGGGCCACGCTGCGCTCAGGGCAGTTCACCAACGGCTGGCACCACTTCCGCTCCACCGACTCGCGGCTGCGCTTCGCCGGGGCGGACTGGGCGCGCGGCTGGCGCGGCGTGGTGGTGGACGGCGCCATCGAGACAGGCCTGTCCACCGCCCGGGACGTCCTCCGGGACATCCGCGCCTGAGCCGCACCGCAGGACGACGCCGCTCGCGCCCTTCCCGGGGCGGGCGGCGTCCGCGCGTGCGAACCGTGCCGGTGTGTCTGCGGCGCGCGGGATGCTCCGCGCGGTGCGACACGGAGGCCGCCGGCGGCGTCGTGCGCCGGCACTTTCAGGAGGAGCTGAGCACGCGGCGTCGGTAGGCGGTGGGGGACTCCCCGTACTCGGCCTTGAAGGCCTTGCTCACGTGGGCGGGATCCGTGAGGCCGTGCCGGGCGCTGATGGTGTGGACGGTGTCGTCCCGGTGGGCCGGGTCCACGAGCTCCGCGCGGATGGCGGCCAGGCGCACCGCGCGGATGTGGGCGGCCACCGTGAGGTGCTGCGCCGCGAACCGGCTGTGCAGCTGACGCACCGACACGTACAGGGCGCGGGCGATGGACCCCGGGGAGAGCTCCGGATCCGCGAGGTGGTCGGCGATGTACGCGGTGGCCTGCTGCACCAGGAGGTCCCCCGCGTGCGCCCCGGCCGGCTCCACCACCTCCGCGGAGAGCACACTGACCAGCATGTCCAGCGCGGAGCGCACCAGCTTGCTCGCGTGGGGGCCGCGCAGCAGGTCCATGTTCTCAGCCAGGTTGCGGAACATGGGAACGGCCACCCGGCCCAGACCGTCTTCCTGGCCGATACGCTGGGCGGTCACCAGGTCCAGCTGGGCGGGGATCAGCTGCACCACCGAGCGCGGGAAGGTCATCACCAGGCTGTACTGGGGGCCGTCGTAGACCAGCTCGTACGGGCGGTAGGCCGCGTACAGGCCCAGTCCGCCGGGACCCAGCACGCACTCCCGCCCGTCCTGGCGCAGCCGCGCCCGACCCTGCAGCTGCAGGCTCAGCTTGAGGTACTCCCCCGCGTCCCGGGCCACCATCTCGGCGGTGCGCACCACCCGGTGGGCGCCGGTGGTCATGTCGAAGAGGTGGACGTCGTCCAGTTCCACCGTGGTGAGATCCGCACGGAACTCGCTGTCCACGGGAGCGGTGATCTCCAGGGCCGCGAAAGAGGCGTTGATGGTCTCGCGCCACTGCGCGAGGGTGAGGTCCGTGCGGCGCCCGGCGGCTTCCTGGCCCGTCATGCGCGCCCCCTCTCCGATCCGCCCGCGGCACTGCGGGCCCGTGTCCGCATGCTACGCCGCCGCGGGCCGCGGCTCCGGGCGTCACCAGGGAAACACCCGCACCCCCTGCCCCTAGAGTGTTCTCAGACCGCGCCGCCGCCCGCCCTCGGGTGCGGCTCCCCGGGCCTGCACCGCTGCGGCCCCGACGTCCGGAGGACCACCATGTACGCCGATCCCACCGACATGAACGCCATCCGCGAGCTGCTCCACGAGATCCTGCGCAACGACCCCGCCCCGCTGCACCTGGGGATCGACCTGGGCGAGATCGAGCAGGGGCGTGTGAGCATGTCCATGACCGTCTCGGACTTCATGGCCAACAGCCACGGCATCTGCCACGGCGGATACCTGTTCACCCTCGCGGACACCACGCTCGCCTACTGCTGCGCCACCGCGGGTGCCCCGATCGTCACGCGCAACGCCGAGATCACGTTCACTGCCCCCGCGCACACGGGCAAGACCGTGACCGCCACGGCCACGCGCCAGGTGAGCTTCGGCAGGAACCAGATCTGCGACGTCGTGCTGGAGGCCGACGGTCACGTGGTCGCCTACTTCACCGGCCAGGGCACCACCCCGCCAGCCCCGAAGACCCAGGTACAGGCCTAGGTGTACTGCCCGGAGACGTTGATCAATCGCGAGAAGGGCGGGAGGTTCCCGCAGGCCGTGTGCGGCCGGTGATGGTTGTAGTAGTGCAGCCAGTCGTCCAGCTCGCCCCGTCGTTCGGCTTCGGAGGTGTAGCAGCGGGCGTAAGCCCATCCGTCGGCCAGGGTGCGGTGGAAGCGCTCGATTTTCCCGTTGGTCTGCGGCCTGTAGGGCCGGGTGCGCTTGTGCCGGATACCGAGTTCGGCGCAGGTGTCGCGCCACAGGTGTGAGCGGTACGCGCCGCCGTTGTCGGACAGGACCCGCTCGACGGTGACGCCGCGGGCGTTGAACCACTCGACGGCTCGGACCAGCACGGCGGTGGCAGTGCGGGCGGTTTCGTCGTCGTGGATCTCGGCATAGGCGACGCGGGAGTGGTCGTCGATGACGGTATGGACGTAAGCCATGCCCATCAACGGGTCGTAGTGCTTGTTCTTCGGCTTGTCGGGTGTAGCGGCCCGGTTCTTGTCGCCCTGTCGCCGCCCGACGTAGCGCCATCCTCCGCCGTCGGGAATGTTGCCGAGCTTCTTCACGTCGACGTGCAGCATCGAACCTGGGTGATCGTGCTCGTAACGGCGCACCGGTTCTCCCGTGGCGCGGTCGACGTGCGACAGCCGGTTCAAGTGCACGTCTGTAAGGATGCGGTGGACCGTGGACGGGGCTATCCCAAGTCGGCTGGCCAACTGCACCGGCCCCTCCCGTAGTCGCAGGCGAAGACGGACGCAGCGCCTGGCAGTCTGCTGGTTGGTCTTGTTCGGTGAGTGATGCGGCCTGGATGACCTGTCCTGCATTGGCTCGCCGGTGCGGTAGCGGTCGGCCCAGCGCTTCACCGTGGGCCAGGAGACCTGGAACCTGGCGGCGACCTGGCTGATCGGCCAGCCGTCATCGACGACCAAGCGGCCGACGATCAGGCGGTGGCGAGGGGTGAGAGCGGCGTTCGCGTGGGACATGACGAGGCCGTCCTGGGGGCATGCGCCGCCCAGGAAGGCCAGTTGCCGCCGCGGGCGGCGAGATTGTGTGGGTCAGGGCTCATTGAGATGTGCACGAACTCGTGAGCCGTGGCACATGACGGTGTCGAGGGGTGTTCCCCGGCTCAGGCTCCTGGGTAGGAGTCGAGGTTCCACCAGTGGCCATCGAAGTCAGCGACACATGCGTTGCGCCCTCCGTGGGGGGCGTCGTTGGGCTCCGTGACGGTGGTCGCGCCGTGTGCCAGGGCTGCGGCGAAGAGGCTGTCCACGTCCTCATCACTGGCGACCGCCAGGTTGCAGATCCCCGGCCCGTAATGCGGGTCATCGTCCCGAACAGAGCCGAGCATGATGCCCCCGTTGTCACGCCAGGCAAGTTGCGCATGGGCCACCAAGGTCGCGTCATCAGGATCCCGCACGATCATGGCGGTGGTGAAGCCGATGGCTTGGAGGAAGTCGATGCCTCGATCGGCGTTTGTATAGCGCAGGCAGTGGAACAGCTGTGGTGTCGTCATGGCTCTAGCCTCACGCCGGAAGCATGTCGGTGTCTTGAAGCAATGGGAAATCGTCCTTCGACTGGCGCAGCGTCCATCCAGTCATCGACTTCCATTCCCGGGACAGGTGCGGTTGGTCGCTGTAGCCGGCCATCGCCGCGACGTCCGAGGGCTGGGCGCCACGCTGGACCAAGTCTTTGGCATGGGTGAAGCGAGCGATGCGCGCCACCTGCTTGGGCGAGAGACCGGTCTCGAGGTCGAACAGGCTTGAGAGCCGCCGTCTGGACAGGCCAACGTCCTGAGCCAGGCCGGAGATGGGGATCGTGCCTCGGGTCCGATGGATCCGCGCGAGTGCCTCGACCAGGTCTGCGCGCGGTGCATGAGGGTGCTGCTCGAGCCTCTTGGTGAGGAATGCCGCCAAGAGGTGGAACCGTCGTGGCCACATTGACTGCCGCAGCTGGTCGAGCAGGTGCCTGGGCCACGAGAGATCATTCACATCAACCATCGAGCCGGCCAGTTCCCCGGCCGGCAGCCCGAGAAGCCGACGGGTCGAGAGCGGGTGGAGCGACAATTCGAGGCCCTGCTGGCGTCCCCTCGACTGGATCAGAGCCGGAGTGGTGTGCAGGCCGGAGACTAGTACGTCACAGAGATGCCGCGCGTCGCCATGAAGCCAGCCACAGTCGATGGGCTCTCCGAGCGACAGCACCACCGTGACGCCCATCGAGGGAACCCCGTGGTGGACGGTGTCGGTACTGGTGAAGTCGTACCCCACCCAGGAAAGGAGATGGGGGCGCAACCCTTGCGGGATAGCTGGCTGCCAAACGGGCATGCACCCACCCTAGGGAAGCCCCGGCCCAGAAACAGTCACTTGTCTGACGACCACTGTGGTGTCGCTACACGACCGCCAGGGCCGTGGCGGCTCGATCAACGTC
Organism: Kocuria sp. UBA5001; assembly: GCF_002398425.1. NCBI lineage: Bacteria > Bacillati > Actinomycetota > Actinomycetes > Micrococcales > Micrococcaceae > Kocuria > Kocuria sp. UBA5001. The sequence goes on along the minus strand of NZ_DGYR01000002.1, from coordinate 74,409 downwards.
TCCGGGCAGTACACCTAGAGACCCTGTTCGCCGGCGATGACCACGTCGAGGTCGAGACCACCTGGGGCATCTACCAGAAGATGATCGCTGCCTACCGGGAACCCGACCGGGCCACGGGACGCATCCGCATGCAGGCCGGCATCGACGCCATCGGCAGCGGTGTCCCCGCCGCTCTGAAGGAGGTTATCGTGCTGGGCCGCACCCTGAACAAGCGGGCCGCTGACATCCTCGCCTACTTCGACCGGCCCGGCACCTCGAATGGCCCCACCGAGGCCCTGAACGGTCGGCTCGAACACCTCCGCGGCTCAGCCCTCGGCTTCCGCAACCTCCTCCACTACATAGCCAGATCGCTGCTCGAGACCGGCGGATTCAGACCCCAACTACACCCTGGATCCTGAAGAGCCAGTAAAGCCAGCCCCGGGCTAGCAGTGCCCCAGGGCCGGTGGCGGGGTGGGAGGGGCCGATCAGTGAGTCAGTAGAGCGATCTTGTTGATGTCCTCGGGTTCTATGTAGTGGCGCCCCCTGGACAGACGGATTTTTCCGAAGACAATGACATGCCCCCCCAAAGGTTATGAAAGTTATCCCATCCAAGTATTTCTAGTAGCTCTCCGGCTCGCTCAGACGAAAGCGTAACTGGGCACGGGTTGTTCATGTACGGTCCGGTATTGAGATACTGCGTTCCGCCTGGCTTTCCCCCACTGAGACAACTTTCCCCCAAACTATAGTAGTGCGGTCCAGATCAGCGGCACTAACCTCATGGGATGCCCTGATGAGATCCCTCAAGGGGACGTCCCCCCGGTCGGGAACACTCATGCGTTCATTGGATTGGGTGTATTGCGGATCGTTGACAAGATTACTTAGAAGCACGCGCAGGCCCATCGAGGCATGGTTTGCTCTTCTGCGCTCCCCATTATCGGTACCTGGCACATACCGCCGTACCCCGTCGGGGTTGGGAGTCTCGTCCACGGCGCGGCGAGAGGACCCGGCCGGGCGAGGAACGGGGCCGTCCAGTCTCAGTTGCAGGACGCGGCCCTCGTTCTCGATGGCGGGGACCACAGCCACACCTTCGCCCTCCTGGGTTTCGCTGACGCGGCTAGCCTGGGTGCAACCCAGCGTATGGCGAGCGGCGAAACAAGCCGCATGACCTTTTGGTGTTTTTCCCCGGTAGTAAGCGGGGCCATCGCACTCGATGCACTCCAAGGTGCCTTTGCGTTCCTGTCGCCAGGCATCGTCCTGCTCACTAAAGTCCTGAGAAGAATAGTTCATGTCATCAAGGGTGCACCGCGCTCTGCGCATGGTTTGGTCTCCTTTTTCAGGTAGTGCATCCAGTTATACAAGAGTGGTCTGACGCTCTTGACCCAGACTCGCTCGAGGTTCTCGCGTTCTGCTACTGCGGGGACGAGCAGGTGCCTGAGTGGTGGGGCCGGCGATGCGCTCTGGGTTTCGCGCCGAGTTCAAGGCGGTTCAGGAAGACACCCTCCTACCGGGAAACTGCGATGACAGCGGAGGTCTGGGCGAGGTACAGCTACGGGTGCTCCGACACGATCCGCGCGCACCTCCTGAGCAGCTGGGGATCAATCTCTTTCGGTATGCCGTCCATGCTTCCGAGCTCAAACAGCAACGGCATTAAACTCAAGGTGATTCATCATGCCCACCAAGGGCAACCCGGACACGGTGGCCAGAGTGAAACACAGTTCCTGCCAAACGGTACAAAGGTAGGCACCCAGTCAAACCGATGTGGACGGTGAGACGTATTTCTGGACGGCGATCACCTTGATCTGGTCACCGCGAAGCACAATTCGCTCCCACTCCTGAGGCACCCGCGTCAGACCTTTGCTTAAATCGCGCTCCACCCACAACGGCTGGGCCAGGGCCAGCTCCCGGTCGGCCATCTCGAGGTTCGGGGTAAAGGTAGCCAGTACACCGACATACTGCTCGCCACTGAGCATCTCAACCTTCACCACACGGCCGGCCCCCGGCCCGGGGTGAAACCGGGCCATGAAACGACCAGCAGCGGTGCCATCGAGCTTGCCCTTAAACCACCTGATGGGTCTGGTTTGGAGTCGGCCCGGAATCTCGAAGGCGACGGACCAGGCGGAGATTTGCTGTACCTGCAGACGCATGGGCCCTAGACGCCAATACTGAAACCCCAGGGCGGCCAAGCACCCAACCACCGACACCAGCCCCACCGCGGTGACTGACCACCAAAAGTAGTCGGTGGCGTAGGCAGAGTCGCGCACTGCCCGCAGTGGGTTGAAGCCGGTCCATCCCTGCAACCCGACCAGCACGACACCCACCACCGCAGCTCCGGCCACAGAACAGGCTAAGGAGAAGAGCCCCACCCGGCCGATCTCACGGAAGGCGGACTCCTTGGCCCCAGCGCGACGCCGCGCTTCCAGCAGGTCAGCCAATAGACCGGGGGCGATGAAGAACAGGAAACCGAACAGGGTCGCCAGACTCGAAGGCGTCACGCTTGCCGACTCAGAAGAAGCGCGGCGGGACTTCGCCCTGGCCCACCCGATCCTGACCGTTGTCCGTCTGAACGAACTGGACCTGCTCAGTGTTCATCACCACGGTTCCTCGGCTCTCGCTCAAGCAGTCGATCTTGTCCTCGGTGATCCTGCGCGGGGTCTCAGCCATAGTTGGTCCTATTTCCAGTCCGGGGGAACGACCCCGGAGAAGGAGCCGCCACCTCCATTCTTACCCACATCCCAGACACCGCTACAGATTAGCCTCTGAGCTTTACGTCTGCGTGGGCCCGCCTGGTCGCCACCAGCAGTGCCTTGGCCTCGAGAGCACAGCCCCCTTCTTCCGGGCACCGATCGCGTGCTGGTGGGATCTCGCCACAGTGGAGTCACAATGATTGCCCACTGATGTCACCGGCGTCGTCGCCCTTAGCTAGTACACGGTTCAAGAGATATTCCCAGAATTTATCCATGCTCCACTTCCGGAGTCGTTAATATACGATCTCCTGCAATCCACAGCACTCTGGTAGATCCTGCCATAGAGCCCCAGTAGCAGCTTCCACGGGCTCTATCCCGCCAAATCACCATGATTCTACTGGCGCACCATCCCGGCATAGGCCTTGAACAGCACTTCTTGACGCTGCTCTTCGGTGGTGAGTTTCCGGGGGGCACCGAAGGCTTTGTCTACCTCCCGGTCGAGAGCGTCGTGGGCGCGGATCAGGGCGGGGTCCATGGCCAGCGGAGAGTAATGGGCAGCCAGCGATCGTTCTGGGTGCAGTGCGCGGGCGTCGAGCACCTTCTGCCCCGCAGCGGTGATTCTGGCTCGGGTGGCATCGTCCACCTCGGGGAACGGGAACGTGTTCCAGGTCAGTGTGGACCCAAACCGCAGATCGGACTTGATGCGCCCGCCGATAGCTTTCTGCCAAGCCAAGAACATCGAGGAGGACAAGACCGCAAATTGAAGGCCGTCTGGGTCGGAGATCGTAAAAGTCGCGTTGCTGGCAATCGTGTCGGGACCAAACCGCTTGACCGGGTAGTACCGCCGGTTCTCTGCGACGTGAATGGGGATGCACACGTAGGCCGAATCGGGCTGCGCGCGCTGGCCGAACAGGTGCGGGGTCTGAGCCATCTTCTGTGTGCTTCCGGCGCTGCTCTTGGCGCGGAACGCAGCCACAGCCTCCAGCCGGCGTTTCAGCTCTGGGCTGCGCCGAATGTCTTGGGGGTCCATGTCTTCCAACCATAGGCACCACCGGTCCCGGTTGTTCACCAGCTCACTGGCCCCCACGAACTGCCGCACGTACTTAGCGGCCACGGGATCACTCACCACGGTGGGGTATTCCTCGGGGCTCACCAACAGGTTGCCGTCATCGCGGGCCATGCTGCCGTAGGAAGCCTTGTGCAGAACCGGGGACAGAAGCTTGGATCGCTTCTCCACCAGTAGGTTCGGGCCGTCCACCAGATAGGCATTGAGGCTATGGGTCACGGGAACTTCCCGGGGTTCAGCGTGAACCGAGTCGTACTCGAACAGGCGGGGTTTGGTGGCCCGGTCGCGGTCGAAGCCCACGATGACGCAGTGCACCGCGGCCTGCCCTGGTGCTTGGGAGTCCCAGGCGAAGGTGCGGTGGGCGAAGGCCACCCGCCAGCCTTCCTTGAAGATCAGCCCGAACAGTCGGGGCACCTGGTCCCCCTGGGTGATGGAGTTGGTGGTCACGAACGCGAAAGCGCCGCGGCGGTCTCGGTAGAGCTGGAGGGCTTTGGCGTGCCAGCTGGTGACGAAATCCAGGCGGGAGAGCTGGTCGATGTTGCCCCAGGCGTGGCGCATGTCCGCCAGCTGCGCGGCGTCGCGGGTCTCATGCCCCAGGAAGGGAGGGTTGCCGAAGATGAACGTCTGTCCTGCCGGTTCGGGCAGGATCTCCTCCCAGTTCAGGCGCAGCGCGTTGCCGTGGGTGATATGGGCGGTGATGGTGATGGGCAGCCGCTCGGGGGCCTGGCCGATGGCCGCGGCCAGGCGCAGGTTAGCTTGGTGGTCCACGAGGAACATGGCGGTCTCAGCGATCTTGGCCGGCCACCAGTTGATCTCGATGCCGTAGAACCGGTCGATGGTGAGCTTCTGGTCCAGGGTCGCGTCCAGGCTCATGGTCATACCCTGGGTTTCCGAGTAGTCCTTGGAGCGCCGGCGCTTCTCCGCGAGCACGTCTGTTTCGATCTCGCGTAGCCGGGCGTAGGCGACGTTGAGGAAGTTGCCGCCACCGCAGGCGGGGTCCACGTAGATGTTCGCCGCCATCTCTTCCAGGAAGCCGTCGAACTCGCGGGCGCTGGTGGACTTGTTGCGGATCAGCCGGTCGGCTCGGGCCCGGTAGTCGTCCAGGAACAGCGGGCCAATGGTCTTCAAGATGTTCGCCTCGGAGGTGTAGTGCTCCCCCGCCGCCCGGCGAGCCTCCTTGGACTTCACGAGCTGAAACATCGCCCCGAACACCGACACCGAGATCCGTGACCACTGGAACCGGCACGTGGCCAGCAGGGCCTCGCGGGTCTCAGGGGTGAACCAGTCCACCTCGATCCGGTCAGCGAAGATCCCACCGTTGACGTAGGGGAACTGGGCTAGCAGCTCCGGGGTGCGCGGGGAACGCCGGGCGGGGGGCGTGTTCAGGTGGCGGAAGAGGGCCTCGAGCTGCGTGGAGAGGGTGTCGGCGGTGGTCTCCTCCAGCACCCATTGGTAGAACAGGTCGCGGCGCCACAGGCCGGCGTCGTCGCCGTAGAGCATGAACAGCAGCCGGGTCATCAGGATCGAGGTGCGTTCGGCGCGCTCGTCTTCTTCCTCGCGGGTGCGCGGGGCTTGCTCGCCCACGGTTTGATCGGCGTCCTCGCCGAGCACGGAGGTGTAGAGCCCGGCCATCAGCCGGGCGGCGACGATGGAGGCTTCTTCTTGCTCCCGGTGGGTGACGGTCTCTAAGCCGATGAGGAACTTCAACGTGTCGTAGTGCTGGGGCAGCTGCTCCAGAGTGAAGCGCACTTCGGGTTCGGTGCCATCCAGGCGCAGCACGCGGAGCTGCTCGAAGTTGGTGGCGATCGCGTACTTGGGCCACTCGGTCTGGGCGATCCCGCCGCGCAGGTAGTCGTTGATCTGCTCCACGGCGTCATCAAGGTCCACGCCGAGGCTCTTGGCCTCGCCGATGGCCACACCGGCCATGAAGAAGTCGATCCATCCTCGCCGGCCTGTGGAGGCGCGGGTGGCGTCTTGCTCGAACAGGTTGATGCGTTCGGGGATGATCCCGAAGCACCGCAGCAGCCCGGACCAGAACTGCTGCGCATACCGCCTCTCGGTCGCGGTCTCGCCCTCGGCGCGCCACTGGACGATGCGTTCAGCCCAACCGGTAGCGAAGTCCTGGAGGTTGGCAATGATCTCGGCGCGACCGAGCTGATCTTGTGACATACGCATGAGACTACGGGGCAAGGCTTCTATGGGTGGGACGCCGCGCGGAGCCCTCGAGGTGGACTGTTTGCGGTGGCACATAATGGTGCCGCCCCCCTTAAGGAAAGTGAGCGGGTGATGCCCCGGCCCCGTTTGTTGCCCGACCCCGATGTGATCCGGAAGCTGAACACAAGTTGTACTGACCGGGGACGTTGATCAATCGTGAGAAGGGCGGTTGGTTGCCGCACGCCGTGTGGGGGCGGTGGTGGTTGTACTGGTGCAGCCATGACTCGAGGGCCTCTCGGCGTTCTTGCTCGCTGGTGTAGCAGCGGGCGTAGGCCCAGCCGTCGGCCATGGTCCGGTGGAAGCGCTCCACCTTCCCGTTGGTCTGGGGCCGGTACGGCCGCGTCCGCTTCGGGGTGATCGAGAGGGCCTCGCAGGTGTCGCGCCACAGGTGCGAGCGGTACGCACCGCCGTTGTCCGACAGGACCCTTTCGATCGTGACGCCGCGCTCAGCGAACCAGTCGACAGCGCGGTGCAGGACGGCGACGGCGGTGACGGCGGTCTCGTCGTCGTGGACCTCGGTGTACGCGACGCGGGAGTGGTCGTCGATGACGGTGTGTACGAACGCGTATCCGAGCTTCGGGTTGTGCCACTTGCTCTTGGGCTTGCCCGGTGTCGCCGCTCGGTTGCGGTCGCCCTGCGGCCGTCCGACGTACCGCCAGCCGCCGCCGTCGGGGATGTTCCCGAGCTTCTTCACGTCCACGTGTACCAGAGACCCGGGATGGGGATGCTCGTACCGGCGGATCGGCTCGCCCGTGGCCCGGTCGACATACGACAGGCGGTTCAGGCGCGCCGATGTCAGGATTCGATGCACGGTGGACGGGGCGATGTTGAGCCGGGATGCGAGCTGGACATGCCCTTCCCGCAACCGGATTCGCAAGCTGACGCATCGCTTGGACACCGCCTTGCTGGTCTTACTGGGCGAGGTCTTCGGCCGTGAGGAGCGGTCTTGCATGGAATCACCGGCCAGGTAGCGGTCGACCCAGCGCTTCACCGTCGGCCAGGACACTTGGAAGCGAGCAGCAACCTCGCTGATCGGCCACCCGTCATCGACGACGAGACGAGCTACCTTGAGCCGGTGTCGTGGTGTGAGAGCTGCGTTGGCGTGTGCCATGGAAGTCCTTGTGCGTGCGCCAGGAGGGCCGCCGGATGCTCTGGCGCCCTCTTGGCCGGTGTGATTCTTTGTCAGGCGTTGGCGCGTCGCGAAGCAAAGACCTCCCTAGCGACGAACGTCGCGTTGAGGGCGCGGGGAAAGCCGGCGTAGACCGCGCAATGCAGCAAGGCCTCGACGATCTCCTCTTCTGTGAGGCCGACGTTCAACGCGGCGCCGATGTGGACCCGCAGCTGCGGCTCGCAGCCACCCAGCGCGGTCAAGGCGCCGATCGTGACGAGCTGACGGCTGCGCGGGTCCAGGCCGGGGCGGTCATAGATGTCGCCGAAGGCAAAGGCCGCGACGTGATGTCCCAGGGCTGGGCTGATGTCAGCGAGGGACTCGATGACGGCTTCGCCCTGGTGGCCGTCGATGCGCGAGAGGACATCTTGGCCGTGCTGGCGGCGGGCGAGGTTCTCGCATGAGGTGATGTCGTGCTGGGGCGTCGTCATGGCTGGGGGCCTTCCTGGTAGGTGGCGAGTTTGTACTCGGTCGCGGCGAGGGCGAGTTGAAGTTGGGCGATCTGGGAGCGAAGGGTGTCGCGGTGTTCGAGGAGGAGGTCGAGTCGGTCTGGGATCGTGTCAGCGCCGGCGTCGACGAGATCGACGTAACGGCGCAGGTCGGCGATGGGCATGCCGGATGCCCGCATCCGGGTCAGGAAGACGAGGCGCCGGACGGTCGGGGCGTCGAACCGGCGGTGACCTGCCTGATCCCGAGGGATGACCACCAGGCCGGCGCGCTCGTAGTAGCGCAGGGTGTGAGGGCTGACGCCTAAGTGCTCGGCGGCCGCTGAGATGTCCCAGTCCTCTTCGGAATCGGCTCGGGTGAGTTCTCTCAAAGCGTCGACGTTCACGCCCCCGGGCGGATCGACGGCGAGTCGCAGGGCATCTGCCAGGGCCCGATCGTTCGTCATGTCCCGCACGCTAGGGGTTCGAGCACGCTCGAAGACAAGCCGCAACGTCGATCAACGTCCGCGGTCAGTACACCTAGGGGGAGCTCCACTCACACGGCGTCCGTGCGGTGGACGATCCGCCCGTCGCACACCGTGAGCTCCGCCGTGACGTCCTTGAGCTCGGAGGGGTCCGCGTCGAACGGGTTGCGGTCCAGGAGGACGAGGTCCCCCAGGAACCCCTCCTCGATGCGGCCCAGCCGGTCCTCGTCGAAGGACGCCTTGGCAGCCTCCACGGTGTAGGCGTCCAGGGCCTCGGCCACAGTGACGTTCTGGACGGTGTCCGCGACCTGCCCGGAGACGGTGGTGCGGGTGACGCACGCGGAGATCCCGAGCCACGGGTTCGCGGTGGTCACGGGAAAGTCCGAGTTGCTGGGCGCAAGGATCCCGCGGTCCAGGAACGTGCGCATGGGGTACGTGCGGGCCATCCGCTGCGGGCCGAGGTTCCGGCAGTAGGAGTCCCCCAGCTCGTGGATGAACGCCGTGGAGGACGCCGCCACGATCCGGTTCTCCACCAGCCGCCGCAGGTCCTCCTCGGTGGGCAGCGCGCAGTGCTCCACCCGGTGCCGCCGGGTGGTGACGAGCGCGCGGTAGGCAGCCTCGGCGTCGTCGTCCTCCGCCGCGACCTCCCGGCCCGCGCCCTCGATGAGGTCCAGGGCCTGCTCCACGGCCCGCTCGCCGATGCCGTGGATGGCCAGCCGCAGCCCGTTGCGCAGTGCCTGGGCGGCCATGGGGGCGATGTCCGGGGTGTCGTAGTAGAGGATGCCGCACGAGTCGCCGCCCTCAAACGGTTCCGCGACCGCCGCGGTCTGCCCGCCCACGGAACCGTCCAGGATGAACTTCATGCCCTGGATCCGCACCATGTCGTCCCCGAGCCCGCTGCGGATGCCGGTGCCGATCACCTCGTCGTAGCTGCCGTGGAAGTCCCCCAGCTCCAGCGCGAAGTACCACGGGCGGAACCTGGTGCTCAGCTCCCCGGTCTCCTGCAGGTGCAGGTACGTGCCCATCTCCAGGGGCCCGGTGCTCATGTCGTGGACCGTGGTGAGGCCCCACGCCGCGAAGTCCTGCTGCGCCACGCGCATCCCGTCCAGCAGCTCGCGCGGCCCACTCTCGGGCAGGTCCGCCAGGGACATCGCCGTCTCCTGCAGCAGGCCCGTGGGCTCGCCGGAGCCGTCCCGCACGATCCGACCGCCGGAGGGGTCCGGGGTGTCCGCCGTGATCCCCATCCGCTCCAGTGCCGCGGTGTTCACCAGGGCCATGTGGGCGCAGGTGCGCTTGAGGTACACCGGGTGCTCCGGGGCCGCCTCGTCCAGGTCCTCGCGGGTGGGCCCGGGTCCCTCCATGCGGTGCTCGTCGTAGCCCCAGCCGACCACCCACTCGCCCGGCTCCGCGGCGGTCGCGGCCTCGCGGATGGCGGCCACGACATCGCCCGCGCGCGGTGTCGTGGCCGGGCGGCAGTCCGCGTTCAGCGCCAGTCGGGCGTAGAGGCCCGGATGGCCGTGGGTCTCGATGAACCCCGGCACGAGGTACCGCCCGCCCGCGTCCACGACCGGTGCGGAGGGGGCCGCGCGGCGTCGTGCCTCCTGCGGCTCCCCCACGAACGTGATCACGCCGTCCTCGACCACGACCCCCTTCGGCTCGCGCTCGAACGCCCCTCCGGGGCGGTGCACGACGGCGTCCAGCACGGTGACGCTGCGGGTGGTCGGCTGCTCCATGGGGGTCTCCTGGTGGTTAGTGGAATGCGGGCCTCGGTGCGCCGGCCCGGTCCGCCAACTCGGGCCCTGTGCTCCGGAGCTGCGGCGCGGCCCGACGGCGCGCTGGCCGCACGTCGTCGTCAGCGCTGCAGCAGGTCGCCGGTGATCTGGTCCACGTTCTGCTCCTCGTCCCGGCGGATCAGGCGCCGCGCGAAAATCGAGGAGACCAGGGAGATCAGCGCGAGCACCAGCAGCAGCAGGGTGGGCCCGAGCGAGGTGCCGCCGGTCGCCCCCAGGATCCACGCGGCCAGGGCGGGCATGAACCCGGCGACCACGCCTGCAATGTTGGCGCACAGGGCGATGGCCGAGTACCGCACCTTCACCGGGAACAGCTGGGTCAGCACGGTGCCGACCGGGGCGTACGGGATGGAGGCGAAGCCGATGCCCAGGACCATGGCGGCGGTGATCAGCACCGTGCTGCGCGTGTCCACGAGCCAGAAGATGGGGAACGCCAGGACCGCCGCGATGGCGTAGCCCACGACCACCACGATGGAGGGCGAGGTCCGGTCCGCGATCTTGCCCGCGATGGTCATGGTGATGATCTCCGCGACCGCGCCCCACGTGATGGCCGTGAGGATCACCGTGGAGGGCACGCCCAGCTGGCCGGTGGCGTAGCTGATCATGAAGGTGGTGAGCACGAAGAACCCGGCGTTGCCGAAGAGGTACGTGCCGATGCCCAGCAGCAGCCGGCCGGGCACGGTGCGCACGATCTCGACGGCGGGCAGGCCCTCCTTGACCTCGGGCGCGGCGGCGCGGGCGGCCTGGGCGTCCTTGTAGTCGTCGGTCCCGTCCACGCGCAGCCGGATCCACACGCCCACCACGACCAGCAGGATGGAGATCAGGTACGGGATGCGCCAGGCGCCCTCCAGGAACTTCTCCCCGGACAGTCCCACCACGGCGGCCACGATCATGGAGGAGAGGATGGTGCCGGTGGGAGAGCCCAGCTGCACGACGGCTCCGTAGAACCCGCGCTTGTCCTCCGGTGCGTTCTCCACGGCCATCAGGGTGGCCCCGCCCCACTCGCCGCCAGCGGCCATGCCCTGCACGAACCGCAGCGCGGCCAGCAGGACCGGTGCCACGATGCCCGCCGTCTCGTAGGTGGGCAGCACGCCGATCAGGGCGGAGGCCAGGCCCATCACCACGATGGTGACCATGAGGATGGTGCGCCGCCCGAGCCGGTCCCCGAAGTGCCCGGCGAGCAGCGCACCCACGGGGCGGGCGAGGAACCCGATGCCGAACAGCAGGAAGGACTGGATGACCTTCAGCGCCGGGTCCTCCCCGCCGAAGAACAGCGGCGCGAAGACGATCGAGGCGGTGGTGCCGAACAGGAAGAAGTCGTACCACTCCAGGGACGTCCCCACGTAGGCGCCGATCAGGGCGCGGCGGGCCTTGCGGGGGTTGTGCTCGCGGACCGGGGCGGTCTCGGGCGTGGGGGACATGTGGACCTCTGGGTCGGGGACGGCTGGGCGGGCCCGCGTGCTCACGATCATTCGCGAGGTCGCGGCCCTGGTCATGTCACTATGTGACCTGCTCCGCACGCCGTCAACTGGTGCGGGACGGCCCCCGCCTCAGCCCCGCAGCGTGCGCACGAACTCCCACAGGGTCTCGGCGGCCGCCGGGAGGTTGTGCGCGAAGCCCTCGAGGTCCTCGCTCGTGTCCCGGCGGTAGTTCACGCAGAGCTCGTAGCCGTCCGTGTGGGTGGTGTAGGTGACCCCGAAGCCCTCGGGCGTGGTGGGGGCGAATGCGTAGCGCACGATCCGGTCCGAGCTGCCGATGGACGTGGTGGAGAGGAAGTCCCGGCGCAGCGCGGCGAGCGCGGGGAGCTCGAAGAACGGAGACTCCTCACCCAGCGTGGCGGCCACGGTGGCGAGTCCCAGCAGGTGGCGGTCCACACCGTGGGCGCGCTTGCACGCCTTGACCCAGGCGCGGTGGGCGTCCAGAGCGGCGGTGAACTGCTCTGCGGTGGCCGTGCCCTCGTGCAGTGCGCGGACGAACGACACGGCCTGCGGGGTGACGGGGCGCAGGCACTCGGTGCGCCCGGCCTGGTACTCGCGCACATCCACGGCCTCGTAGACGCCGCGGGGCCTGCCGTACGTGGCAACCTGGGCGAGCAGCATGATCAGCTGCTGCGCAGCGTCGTCGCTGATGCGGAAGGGGCGCTCGGCGCGGTGCAGCCGGGGCACGAACACACGGTGCACGCCCAGCAGGGCGGCCTCGCTGCGGTAGGCGGCGGTCGCGGCCACGAGCTCCTCGCGCAGCGGTGCGTCCAGTTCCCAGGTGAGCGCGCGGGGTGCGGGGGTCTCGGCGGGCGGCTCCTCGTCCGGGATCGTGACCTCCTGCAGTGCGCCGACCACCGCGAGGATCGTGGCGCCGTCCACGGTGCTGTGCTCCACGTGCATCGCGAGCCAGTCGTCCTCCAGGCACACCCCGTACGTGATGGGCTTGTACGCCCACGCGTGGCCCACCTCGAACGCGGAGCGCTCCAGGTGCTCCACCACCTCAGCGCGAGCCTCCACCACGTTGACCACGAACAGCATGCGCGTCAGCCGCTCGTAGACCTCCCGGTTGTGCTCCACGCCGGTGAGCCGCTCCAGCAGGGGCGCGGCCACCTCGCCACCCAGGTAGGACAGCGCCCCGAAGGGCAGCTCGGTCTCGCGCGGCTCGTCCCGCTCGACCACGGCGCGCAGGGCCTCGGCCACCGAGCGCAGGGGCAGCGGCTTCAGCTGCGGGGTACCGATGGGCATCGCGTACAGCCTGCCGCGGTGGATCACGCCGATCTCCGGGACCGCGGCGGGGGCCGGCTCCGCCGTGGTTTCCCGGTGCGGTGACGACGACGCCGCCCAGCCCGGTCTGCGGATCTCGTCCCGTTCCGGAAGGGGGTGCCTGATGCCTCCCTCCAGGCACTCCCACTGGGTCATGTCCACGGGGTTGCCGCGCGGATCGACCTCCTGCGGGGTCTCCCGGCGGACCTGCCGCAAGTGCACGGACGCCGCCCGGTACACGAGCTCGGCGGCACGACCCACGCCCGGCGCCCCGAAGTCCCCGGTGATCTGGAAGCCCACGCTCGTGGTCAGGGGCAGGGGCGTGCGGACTGTGAGGTAGCCGTCCAACCACTGGCAGGAGAGCCAGCTGCGCCCCTCGGCGTCCTCGGAGCGGGCGAAGCCCTCGAGGGCGGCCTGCAGCCGCGGGCCCTCCTCAGACCCGAACCGCCGGACCTCGGTACGGGTCGCCGCGAGCGTCTCCGCGTCCACGAGGGGCTCGGCAGCGGTGAGGAAACGCTGAAGCGTCTCGCCCAGGGGCGGCACGGGGAGCGGCTTCACGCTCATGGCGGGGTCCTTTCGGTGGGTGGGGCAGGCCCTGGGGTGGAACTCAGTTCTCGCGCTGGTACCTCTCGATGGCGCTCGCCAGCCGCTCCACGCCCTCGCGGATCACGTCCGGGGCGTGGGTCACGAAGGACAGCCGCATGGTGGAGGTGTCCGGATCGTGCGCGTAGAACGAAGCACCGGGCACGAAGGCCACGCCCTCCTCCACGGCCATCTCCAGCAGCCGGGTGGTGTCGATGCCGTGGCCCAGACGCGCCCACAGGAACATGCCGCCGTCCGGGCGGGTGACCTGGGCACCGTCGGGCAGCACCCGCTCCAGCTCCGCGTACATGGCCCGCGCGCGCTCGGCATAGACGGGACGGACACGCTGGAGGTGCGCCTCGACGTCGGCGGTCTCCAGGTAGCGTGCCACGGCCAGCTGGTCCGGCACCGGGGACTGCAGCCCGATGGCCTGCTTGGCCACGGTGAGCGTGAACTGGATGGCGCCCTCGGAGCGCATCCACCCCACCCGCACGCCCGGGGCGATGATCTTGGACACCGAGTTCAGCAGGATGGTCTGCGCGGACATCCCCGGCAGGGACGCGATGGGCGGCATGGGGTCGCCCGCGTAGGCCAGTTCGCCGTACGGGTCGTCCTCCACGAGCGCCGTTCCCGTGCGCAGCAGCACGTCCGCGACGGCGCGGCGCCGCTCCATGGACATGCAGATGCCGGCGGGGTTCTGGAAGGACGGGATCAGGTACACGAACTTGGGGTGGTGCTCCCCGATCAGCCGCTCGAGCTCGTCCGGCAGCACACCGTGCTCGTCCGTGGGGACACCCACCATGTGCGCGCCGTTGAGGTCGAAGGCCTGCACCGCGGCGAGGTACGTGGGGCGCTCCACCAGGATGGTGTCCCCTGGGTTCACGAGAGCCTGCGCCACCACGAAGAGCCCCTCCTGGGAGCCCGTGGTCACCTGGATCTGCTCCGCGGTGGTGGGCAGGTCACGGCTGATCCGGAGCGCCGCCTGCTCGCGCAGCTCCGGCTCCCCCTCGCTGGAGGCGTACTGCAGGGCACGCTGCGGCTGGTGCTCGAAGACCCACGCGTAGGCCGCCCGGACGTCCTCCACCTCGAAGTAGCCCGGATCCGGGACACCGCCCGCGAAGGAGATCACCCCTTCCTTGGAGACGATCTCCAGCAGGTCCCGCACGGGCGAGGTGTCCACCCCTGCCAGACGGTCGGCAACGCGGAACGAGAAGGTCTCCGAAGTACTCATGCCGCCAGTATCCCACCGGCTCAGGACCCGCTCCCGCAGCGGCCGCGCCGTGTGCTCAGGAGGCCTGCAGGGGGTCCACGCACCACGCCCGCACCAGGGAGAGCACGTGCCGGTCGAAGGAGCGCTGCGCGCCCTCCCCGGCAACCACGGGACGGCGCAGCTTGATGGTCACCCAGCAGCGCCAGGCCCCGGCGCCCCCCGGCTGCCGCGGCGCAGCCGCCGTACCACCCACCACACGGCGACGAGGACCACGCTGACCAGCACCACTCGGGAGAAGATCCCCGCGTACTGCTCGGCGATGTGCCAGTTCTCACCCAGCACGTAGCCGACCAGCACAAAGAAGGTGTTCCAGATCAGCGAGCCGGCCGCACTGAGCAGCACGAAGCTTGCAAAGGGCATCCGCTCGATGCCGGCGGGGATGGAGATCAGGGAACGGAAGATGGGGACCATCCGGCCCAGGAAGACGGTGGCCCTGCCGTGGCGCGCGAACCACTCCTCGGTGCGGTCCAGATCCGCGAGGTCCACCAGGGGCATCTTCGCCACCACGAGGCGCAGGCGACGGCGCCCCACGGCCGCGCCGATCCAGTACAGGGCGGTCGCCCCCACCACCGAACCGAGCGTGGTCCAGAAGATGGCCTCCACCAGGGTGAAGCTGCCGCGGCTCGCGGTGAACCCGGCCAGCGGCAGGATCACCTCGGACGGCAACGGAGGGAAGAGGTTCTCGAGCGCCACCAGAAGACCCGCCCCGGGGGCTCCGATGGACTCCATGACGTCCACCACCCACCCAGAGATCCCGGTCATCGGTGAAGCGCTCTCGGACGGTGTGGCAGCCAGGGTGACAGGCAGGGACATGAAGAAGTTCTCCGCGCGTGGTCGTCAGGGGAGTCAACCACGCTATCCGAGGCGGCTGGGGTTGTACTCCGAGCTCTCCGGGCAGAACCTGGGCAGATCCCGTGGAACCGGGCGCCCTGCGGAACGCGGGAGCAGCACCGGCCTCCCGCAATGCGTTTGAATGGGCGCATGCGTCTGTGGTCCGTACACCCGTCTCTGCTCGACCGTCGCGCCCTCGTAGCCTGCTGGCGGGAGGGTCTGCTCGCGCAGAAGGTGCTGCTGGGGCGGACGAAGGGCTACACGAACCACCCGCAGCTGGAGCGGTTCCGTGCCACGAGCGATCCTGTCGCCTCCGTGGTCACCTACCTGCACGGCATCGCGGACGAGGCGGACCGCCGCGGCTACTCCTTCGACCGCACCCGTCTGGTGGGTCCGCCGGAGCCGGGCGTCTCGCTCACCGTCACGGACGGCCAGCTCGCGTACGAGTCCACCTTCCTGCTGCAGAAGGTCCTCGGGCGGGACCCGGGGTGGGCGGCCACCACCCTTGCCGAGCTCTCACCGGAGGAGGTCCGGCCACACCCCGTGTTCGTGCGCGTCGAGGGTCCCGTGGCCTCGTGGGAGCGCGTCAAGGACTGAGCTTACGATCACCTCGTGCCCTCCCGCGGACGCGGCCGTGCCGATGCTCCCCTACCTGGGACGAGTCACGGTCGCCGCCGCGCTGAACCCGAGGATCGCGCTGTTGAACTGAGCCAGCCTGCCCAACGAAAGGCCACCACTCATGAGCCACCTCTTCCAGACCGTCGACACCCCGGACGGCCCCTTCACCGCCGTCGCCGGACCGAGCGGCGCCGTGATCGCCTCCGGGTGGACGGACTCGGTGACCACGCTGCTCTCGCGGGTGCGGCCGGAGAACCGGCCCGGCGCCGTCGTGCCCGGAACCGTGACGGCGGTGGACGCGGTCCTCGCGTACTACGACGGTGGTCCCCGCAGCGTGACAGACGTTCCCGTGGAGCTGCACGGCACCGACGGCCAGCTCGCCGGGTGGGAGGCGCTGCGCCGGATCGCCCCCGGGCGGCCGTTGACGTACACGGAGTTCGCGGCGCAGCTGGGGAACCCGCGGGCGGTGCGGGCGGCGGCGTCCGTGTGCGCGCGCAATCCCGTGGCGCTGTTCGTGCCGTGCCACCGGGTGCTGCGCGCGGACGGATCACTGGGCGGGTTCGCGTGGGGTGAGGACGTCAAGCAGCGTCTGCTGGACCGCGAGGAGCGGACCACCACGGTGTGAACGGGCTCCCGGGCAGTCGTCCCGGGACGGGATGACAGACTGGACGGGTGGAACGAGAGCGCACGGAGAACGGTATGAGCTGCAGCGTTGTCATCCCAGTGCGCAACGACGTCCGCTACCTCGAGCGCTGCCTGCGGGCCCTCGGGCAGCAGACGTGCCCTCCGAACGAGATCGTGGTGGTGGACAACGGCTCCACGGACGGCCTGGCGCACCTCCTGGACCGCCACCCAGAGGTGCGCAGCGTGGCGGAGCCCGTGCGCGGCGTCGCCATCGCGGCAGCCGCGGGGTACGACGCCGCCCGAGGGGACATCATCCTGCGCTGCGACGCGGACAGTGTGCCGGCCCCCGGGTGGATCGAACGGCACGTGAGCATTCTGGACGCGGCGCAAACGGCACCCCGCGGCTCTTCGGCGCACAGGGGCACCGGACGGCAGCGGGAGACCGTAGCCGTCTCCGGGATCGCCCGTTTCGGCCCCCGCCACCCCGAGCTCGGACGTCTCACCGGCGCGGCCTACATCACGGCATACCGGCTCGTGGCTGGCACTGCCCTCGGCCACTGGGCCCTGTGGGGCTCCAACGTGGCGTTTCGGCGGGAGTGGTGGGAACAGGCGTCACCCCACGTCCACCGGACTCCGCGCGTGCACGACGACTTCGACCTCAGCTTCCGGGTCCAGCCCCACCAGCGTGTGGTCATGGACCCGCACAACGTTGCGGTGGTTTCCTGGCGCGCGGTGGTCTCCCCCGCGCGCATCCGCCGCCAGCTGGGCATGGCCGCCGCCACCGTTCTCACGAACTGGGCGGACGAACGGCCGTGGGTGCGGTGGGAAGGCCGCCTTGCCTGGCGGAGCGGCGGGCATCGGTGACCCGCGGGGCGGCTGGGGCCGGTGAGGCACGGAGGACACGTGGAGGAGTGGGCTGGGCCTCCGTGGGACGGCCGCTCGGGTCGGTCCTGGGGGCCACCACGTGCTTCACCGCGATCCTCGCGGCGGCGTACTACGCGCTGGACACGTGGTGGGTGGACACGGCCGTGCTGATGCTCGCGGGGCTTGGACAGGTGCTCGCGTTCCTGTGGTTCCGGGCGGCGGCGCCGCGGGCCATCTGCTCGCTGGTCCTGCTGGCCGCCGCGCTCAGTGCCGCCGCGCAGCTCTACAGTGCGATCTGGTGGTGGGACATCCTCATGCACTTCGTGACGCTGCACGCCCTGGTGTGGATGGCGTGGAACCGTGCCCTCACGGGGAGCCCTGAGCTGCGGGCACGTGCGCGGTCCCGGCCAGGGGAGGCATTTGCGCTGTGCGCGGTGGTGGGGTTCCTCATCGCGGTCGTGTGGGAGGTCATGGAGCTGCTGGGGTTCCTGTTCGTGACACCGGAGATCCACATTCCGCTGCTGGACACCCTCGGGGACGTGGCCGTGGGCGTGCTCGGTGCGGCGCTGGTGGGCTTCAACCGCGAACCGCGCTGAGTTCCCACCGGCTTCCTGCCGAGCCTCCCCGAGACCGGGGTGCCCGGGGGCAGTGCGGTGGCGGGGCGACGTCGTCGGGCCCGGCATGCGATTCTTGATCCCATGTCGCACGAGAACCCTTCCCAGAAAGCCCCCACCACCGCCGAGGAGTGGGACGAGCGCTACGGCACCGCGAACCTGTGGAGTGGTGAGCCCAACCAGACCCTCACCACGGTGGTTGCGGACCTCGTGCCGGGAACGGTGCTGGACGTCGGGTGCGGCGAGGGCGCCGACGCCGTGTGGCTGGCCCGGCACGGCTGGAGCGTGACCGCGCTGGACCTCTCCCGCGTGGCGGTCGAGCGAGGGCGGGCACGGGCGGACGCCGCCGGGCTGGCGATCACGTGGCTCGTGCAGGGGTTCGGGGAGGCGGAGACCGGGAAGTTCGACCTGGTCTCCGTGCAGTACCCGGCCATCCCGCGCGGCGGTGACGAGCATGTGGAGGAGGCGCTCGAACGGGCCGTGGCGCCGGGAGGAAGGCTGCTGTTCGTGCACCACGACATGGACGAGGCGCCCCACGGGTACGACACGCAGGACTACGTGATGCCGCAGCACCTGCTCGCGCACGTGGCCGGGCGCGGGTGGGAGATCGAACGGGACGAGGTCCGCGAGCGCCATGTGCCGGGCGGGGCCGGTGCGGGGCACAGCCGGGACCGGGTGGTGCTGGCTCGAAAAGTCTGACGCACCGGGCAGGCCGCGCGGGTCCGCGAGCGCCATGTGCCGGGCGGGGGCGCCGGCGGTTCCTCGTTGAACGACGCCGGGCCTGCGGGCCCAGGGCAGCACGCCCCACAGAGCGGTCCCCCACTCAGCGAGGCTCGATCCCCCAAGAACCGAGTCTCGCGTCGAACGCGTCCTCAGCAACGGCGGAGCTCCATTGCCTCGGGCAGAGGGTACCTCCGGTGCAGGCGTGCTGCTGCCTTCCACCGACGACACCGGGACGAGATCCTGGACGCGCCGGGAAAGGCCGCGAGTGAGTTTAGTTGCTCGCTTCTAAGTTGTCCACAATTGAATGCATACGGGTGGCACTTCCTCGTGGTCGGCCAGGGCTCCGGGCGCGTCGGGGAGCCCTGGCCGTTGAACTGGCGGGCGGTTCAGAAGCTGCCGCCCACGCCACCGCCCATTCCACCCGGGCCGCGACCGCCGGGCCCGCCGGGGGCCCCACCGGGACCGCCGCCGGGGCCACCACGACCCGGGCCCCCGAAACCGCCGGATCCGCCGTCGGGACCACCGGGGCCCCTCTCGCGGACGGACCCGCCGCCGCCGAAGAACCCGCCGCGGTGGCCGCCGCGGGAGGAGCCGTAGCCCTGGTCGTCGCCGTAGCCGCTCCCGTACGAGGAGCCGCCGAAGAGTCCACCCAGCCCGCCCGGGCGACGGCCACCACCGAACAGTCGGGAGAGCAGCCCGGGACGCCCGCCCACACCGTCGCCGCCCGTGAGTCCGCTCCACACCGCGGAGCCGACGAACCCGGCCGCCAGCGACGCCAGGACCGTACCGCCCCCGCCGAGCGAGCCCGTGAGGCTGCTCATGCTCCCCGGCTGGCGCATTTCCAGGCGGGTCGCCGAGCGGGCGAGCGACGCGGAGGACGTGTCCGCGGGAGACTCACCGTTCCGAGCGAGCGCGGCAAGAACCTCCTGACGCTCGGTGGGCGTCATCGCCGCGAACGCCTCCTCGTGGGCCTTCTCGATCTGCTCCGGGCTGCTCGTGGACAGCAGGTACCGGTACCGGGCCACGGCGTCCGTGCTCTGGGCGGATCCGTACGCGCTGGTGGTCATGGTCGCACTCTCCTTCGTGGATTCCTTGCGGGCTGTCGGCCCGTGCTTCCACGGTAGGAACGGCAGGTGTGGCCCGTGCTGGCGGCGGCTGTGCGGGGGCTGTGGGGCGTGTGCCGGTGAGGGGTGGCGACAGCGCGGGAGGTGCGCATGCGACGTCGGCAACGGGTCAACCCGTCCCGGGAACCCGCCCAGAGAGGGGCAGCGACCCCGGGACGAAGAACGTCGCAGGGGCCGCCGCATGCCTGTCCGTGGGGGCTGGGCCTGATAAGGGCTACAGACCCTCGCCCGAGGGGGAGACCAGGATCTTGACCGCGGTCTCGGTGCGGTTGATGAGAGTGTCGAAGCCCTCCTCGACCAGGCCCTCCAGGCCAATCTTGCCGGTGATGAACGGCTTGAGGTCGATCTTGCCGGACTCCACGAGCGCGATGGTCGCGGGGTGCGAGTTCACGTAGGCGATCGTGCCCCGCAGGTCGATCTCCTTCATGACCAGCTTGTGCATGTCGAAGTCCGCACGCTTGCCCCAGATGGAGACGACCACAAGTACCCCTGTGGGACGCAGTGCATCCATGAGGGTATCGAGGACCACCTGGACGCTCGTGCACTCGAAGGCGACGTCCGCGCCCTTGCCGTTGGTGAGCTTGCGGACCTCCTCAGCCACGTCCGTCTCCCGGGGGTCCAGTGCGTAGTCGGCGACACCGGCCTCGACGGCCTTCTCGCGGCGCAGGGTGCTCAGTTCGGACATCACCACGGTGACGCCCAGGGCCTTGAGGACGGCGGCCGTCAGCAGACCGATGGGGCCGGCACCACCCACGAGGGCGACGTCACCGGCCTTCGCGCCGGAGCGCTCGACCGCGTGGTAACCCACCGACAGCGGCTCGATCAGAGCAGCCTCGTCCAGGGGGATCTCATTGGAGATCGGGTGCACCCAGCGGCGCTTCACGGAGATCTTCTCCCCCAGACCGCCGCCGCCACCGGCCAGGCCGATGAAGTTCATGTTCTCCGAGAGGTGGTAGTCCCTGCTGTCCGGACCGGTGTCCACACCCTCACCGATGATGTAGGGCTCGACGACGACGTGCTGGCCGACCTCCACGTCGTCCACACCGTCGCCAACGGCGTACACGACGCCCGAGAACTCGTGTCCCAACGTGACCGGGGACGTCTCGCCCGAGATGGGGTGCGGGGTGTCCGGCGTGGGGCAGAAGATGGGACCCTCGAGGTACTCGTGCAGGTCCGTGCCGCAGATGCCGCACCAGGCCACATCGATTCCCACCATGCCGGGTCCGACCTCTGGCTCGGGCAGGTCGTCGATGCGAATGTCCTTGCGTCCGTAGTAGCGTGCCGCTCTCATGAAGGGCTCCTCCCATAGGCGGACGCGGACGTCCCGCGCCCTGCCCCCAATTTTATGCTTTTGCGGCGCCGATCATGCGGTCGAAACTTCAGGACATCTGTTGTGGGAGGTAGTCACGCCAGAAAGCATCATCCGCCCAGCCCTCGAACATTCCCCTGGGCCTCAGCGCAACGGCCGGCGTCTGGTCCAGACGTTCGACCAGTCATTACACCCAGCTGCTTCGAGGAGACACCGTGTCGAGAACGGATACAGAGACGCTAGGACCGGGTAGAGACGCTTCCGCCGATGCGCCTCCTCCTCCAGGACGCTTCTTTCGTCCAGCCAGGCTATGGAACGGCCGGCGGGAATGGCGGGGTACACTCCCAGGCCAACATTTCAGAGACGACCGTGGTGAGCACAGACATTCAGCACTCGAACATATGTTTTCAGCCAGGACGACATCACGGACTCATTGAGCCCCAACCACCTGGCGACCGGTGCTCTGCGCCGCCGCACTCACTACCCTTGGCCCCATGACCTCCTCCCCCACCCACCGCTTCACCGGCCACATCGCCGGCGTCGGAACCGAAGGCGGCACGCGCCTTGTCCTGGGCTGCTGGTCGAGCACCCCGCACGGGCCGTTCGCTGACGTGATGGTCGCGCACCCGGACGGCCGCCGTGAGCTGCTCGCCCCGGACCCGTGGGTCGCCGAGTTCGTCTCCGCCACCTACACGTTCGACGCCGTCACCCGCGTGCCCGTGAGCGTGACCCGCACCGGGTTCTCCCGTGGCTCGCGCTGGACGGTCACCGCCGGGCCCCTCGCCTGGCAGTTCAGCGTGGGCCCGCGAGCACCGCTGGGGTACCTCCTGCAGGTGGTGCCGCGCCCGCTCGGCGCGTCGCTCGGTTTCGCCCGCCTCACGGATCCGGTGGCGCGCCGCGTCATGCCCGGCGTGCGCACGCTGGGCACCGCGGGCGGCGGCCGCACCGAGTGGTACTCCGCGCACGACCTCCACACCATCACGTTCTCGCATGCCACGTGGGGCGGCCACGATCTGGGCCCCCTCACGGACATGACCCCCGCCCCGGACTTCGGCTTCAGCTCCACCCCGCGCCGCCCGAGCCTCACCGCCCTGACAAGTTCCGTCCGCCTGCCGGACGACGCCGCTCACGCGCCCTCCGCACAGCAGCTCACCTCGGGCGCACCCACGTGACGATCCGGCTGTGGACCACCAGCCCGGCAATCGCCAGCGCGAGCCACTGAACGGACTGAGCCATCGTTTCTCCTGGGGTGGCGGGCTCAGCGCCGGGCCACCCGCGCCTCCAACCCGGTCTTCACCGAGGGCCACTCGTGGGCGAGGACCGAGTACACCACGGTGTCCCGCAGCACCCCGTTGCGCTCCAACCGGTCCGCGCGCAGCACACCGTCCAGGCGCGCGCCAAGGCGTTCGATGGCGGTGCGCGACTGCTGGTTGGCCCAGCTGGTCTCGTAGCGCACGCACTGGCAGCCGAGCTCCTCGAACGCGTGGGTCATCAGCAGCAGCTTGGACTCCGCGTTGGTGCCCGTTCCGTGGGTGGAGGCCCGGTTCCACGTGTGGCCCACGCTCACGCGCGGCACTGCCCACTGGGGGTCGTAGAACGTGGTCATCCCCAGCACGGCGCCGTCCGCCTGCCGCACGGTCACGAAGGGCAGCATGAATCCCTCGTCCTGCCACGTGAGCCGCTGCTCCACGGCCGCCGCCATCCCGTCCGGGTCCGCGACGCTCGTGTACCAGCGCTCCCACATGCGCCCGTCCTCGGTGGCCCCGATCAGCCCGTCCAGGTGCTCGCGGCTGAGGGGTTCCAGGCGGACCAGCCGCCCGCGCAGTGTCACCGGTGTCCACGTCATGGGATCACTGTCTCACGACGACGCCGCGCGGTCCGCGCGCGCAGCCCGTGACAGGTTCACAACCGGGCATGACGGCGACTGCCTCCCTACAGGTGTATGCCCACCCCCAAGGGTGCTGACAGTATGGGAGCACCAGGTCGCACTCCATGTCCGCGGCGTGCGTCAGCTTCGTAGGAGGATCGTCATGTCCGCACACGAGAACCAGTCACCCCAGGTCCCGGGAGTTCCCGGCACCAGCGAGCCGACCGTCGAAGAGCCCACCGCAGCACACCCGCCGCTGCCACCCAAGCCGGATCAGGGCTCGCCCGAGCGTGTCACCCCCACGGGTGCCACCACGGACGTCCCGGCCACGAGCATGGCCCAGCAGGGTGACTACCTGACCACCGCCCACGGCACGCGGCTGACCACCTCGGACCTGACACTGAAGGCCGGTGCCCGCGGGCCCGTCCTGCTGCAGGACCACCACTTCCGCGAGAAGATCTCCCACTTCGACCACGAGCGCATCCCGGAGCGCGTGGTGCACGCCCGCGGCGCGGGTGCCCACGGCACGTTCCGCGGCTACGGCTCGGCCACCAAGCTCAGCCGCGCGGGCCTGTTCGCCAAGGACAAGGAAACCTCCGTGTTCGTGCGCTTCTCCACCGTGCTGGGCTCCCGCGGCTCGGGCGATCTGGCCCGTGACACCCGCGGCTTCGCCACCAAGTTCTACACGGACGAGGGCACCTGGGACCTGGTGGGCAACAACATGCCGGTGTTCTTCATCCAGGACGCCATCAAGTTCCCGGACGTCATCCACGCCGGGAAACCCCACCCGGACCGCGAGATCCCCCAGGCGCAATCCGCGCACGACACCTTCTGGGACTTCGTGTCCCTGCACACCGAAGCACAGCACCACGCCATCTGGAACATGTCTGACCGCGGCATCCCGCGCTCCTTCCGCACCATGGAGGGCTTCGGCGTCCACACCTTCCGCCTGGTGGCAGCGGACGGGAGCACCGTGCTGGTGAAGTTCCACTGGAAGCCGCACCTGGGTGTGCACTCGGTGGCGTGGGAAGAGGCCCAGCTGATCAACGGCGCAGATCCGGACTTCCACCGCCGTGACCTGGCGGACGCCATCGAGGCCGGGGCGTTCCCGCAGTGGGAGCTGGGCGTGCAGGTCTTCGAGGACAACGAGGAGCAGAGCTTCCAGGGCATCGACCTGCTCGATCCCACCAAGCTCGTGCCGGAAGAGCTGGTTCCCGTGCAACCCGTGGGTCTCATGACCCTGGACAGGAACCCCTCCAACTACTTCGCGGAGACGGAGCAGGTGGCGTTCAACCCGAACAACCTGGTCCCGGGCATCGACGTGACCAACGATCCTCTGCTGCAGGGTCGGCTCTTCTCCTACTTGGACACCCAGATCACCCGCCTGGGCGGTCCCAACTGGAACCAGCTGCCCATCAACCGTCCGCACGCCCCGGTCAACGACATGCTGCGGGACGGCTATCACCAGAGCGCCGTGCACTCCGGTGTGGCCCCCTACCGCCCCAACTCGCTGGACGGCGGCAATCCGTTCGAGACGCCCGAGGGCGAGCACGCGTTCATCGACTACCCGGCCCCCGTGGCGGAGTCCGTGAAGGAACGCGCCCGGCCACAGTCCTTCGACGACCACTTCTCCCAGGCGCGCATGTTCTGGCTCTCCCTGAGCGAGGTGGAGCGTGAGCACACCGCGCAGGCGTACGCGTTCGAGCTCGGCAAGTGCTGGGACGAGACCATCCGGGTGCGTCAGCTGCGGCACCTCTTCGCGATCGATCCCGCGCTCGGCCACGCGGTGGCGCAGGCGCTGGGTCTGCCGGACCAGGAGCCCACCGTGGCTCCCGCCCAGGACGTGGACCCCTCACCGGCGCTGTCCCAGGTGGGTGGCACGTGGCCCGTGGCCGGGCGCCAGGTGGGTATCCTCGTGGGCCCGGATACGGACGCCACCCAGCTGACCGAGCTGGTCTCGGGCATCGACGCCGCGGGCATGGTCCCGCTGGTGATCGCACCCCAGGGCGGGGAGGTGACCCCCGGCGTCGTCGCCCACCGGACGCTGCTCACGGCGCGTTCCATCGAGTTCGACGCCGCCGTGGTCACCACCGCGGGTGCCCCCGCGCACCAGGTGGCTGCGGGCCTGGACGCGAAGGCCGGTGCCCCCAGCCCGGGCGACATCGACCCCCGCGTGAGCCTGCTGCTCAACGAGATGTGGCGCCACGCCAAGGCGATCGCCGCGTTCGGCCCCGGCACAGACGTGCTGGACGCCCTGCAGATCGCCCAGACGCCCGGCGTCGTGAGCGCGGACTCCGCCAAGGACGTACTGAGCACCGTGTTGGAACTGCTCGGCAGCCACCGGGTCTGGGAACGTTTCCCGACCACGGGTATGTTGGCCTAATGAATAGGAAGTAGTCGTACTATTTCCGCCGATTGCCCGCGGACCGCACCACCGCGGTCCGCGGGCAATCCCCGTCTTCAGAGGCACCCCGCCCGCGCCGAGCACCCATCTTCCCGAGCGGAGAACACCATCATGACGACCGCCCCCACCCGAACCGTGGCCCCGACCGCTCGCGGACCCGTGAGCACGGCCCTCCTGGAGATCCTGACCGGCCCGGAGGAGACCCCGGCGAGCGGGTACGCGGCAATGTCCGAGGCTGCGGCCACCGCGGTTGACGCGTCGCAGGACGTCCTCGCGGACGAGGACCTGCAGCTGGCCCTGTTCCTGCTCTACCTGTTGCACTACGGGCCCGCGGAATTCGTGACCGCGGACCGCGAGTGGGATCCCGAGCTGCTGCGCGTGCGCACAGTGCTCGAGGCCGGTTTCGAGGCCGAGCTGCGCCGTCGCGTGCCCCTGCCCGATCCCCTGCCCGGTGACTCCGCGCAGCTCGTGGACACGATGTTCGCCATGACCGGCGGGGACGCCAAACCCACCCTGGCCACGTGGCTCGCCCGGCACCCGAGCGAGGAGATCCTGAGCGAGTTCCTGGTCCACCGCTCCATCTACACGCTGCGCGAGGCGGACCCCCACGCGTGGGGCATCGCCCGGTTGCGGGGCCGCGCGAAGGCAGCGCTCGTGGAGATCCAGTCGGACGAGTACGGCGGGGGCCGTCCCGAGCGCGTGCACGCCACGATCTTCGCGCAGACCATGCGAGGTTTCGGCCTGGACGACACCCCGGACCACTACCTGGACCTCGTGCCCGCCCCCACGCTCGCGTCCATGAACCTCATGAGCCTGTTCGGACTGCACCGCCGGTTGCGCGGGGCCATCGCGGGTCACCTCGCGGCGTTCGAGATGACGTCCTCGATCCCCAACAAGTACTACGGACGGGCGTTCCGCAAGCTCGGCTACGACGCGGACGTCACCTGGTACTACGACGAGCACGTGGAGGCCGACGCCGTTCACGAACAGATCGCCGCGCGTGACCTCGCCGGGGCGCTCGCCCAGGACGAGCCCGAGCTGCTCGAGGACGTCCTGTTCGGCGCGGCCGCGTGCCTGTACGTGGACGGGCTCATGGGTGATCACATGCTCGAGTGCTGGTCTGACGGGAGGACCTCCCTGCGCGGGAGCATGCCGGGACTGCAGACCGTGGGTTCCGAGGCCCCGGCCGAAGAGCGGGTGGCCCTGTGAGCGAGCAGGATCCCCGCACCACGGACGACGGGAGCCCCGTCCTCTCGGTGGCGCACGACGCCGAGGATCCCGTGGTGATCACCCCGTGCCCGGACGGACCGCTCTTGGTGCGCGGTGACGTGCTGATCGCCCCGGAACCGGGGGCCGAGCCGCAGAAGCCGCCGCGGCGCGTCGTCGCCCTGTGCCGGTGCAACATGTCGTCGATCGCGCCGTTCTGCGACGGTTCGCACAAGCTCGCGAACTTCCGCACCCGCCCGCCGCGGTACAACATCGGCAACCCCCGCGAGGATCCCGGCGAGGAGGACTGAGCCGGACACCAGAGACCTGAATACGCGATCGGCCCGTGGCACATGCCACGGGCCGATCGCGTAGTGGTTCAGGTCAGTTCTCGGTGGCGGGCTCGTCGCCCTTGTTGTCCGTCATGGCGCCCACGCCCTCGTCGGCGGGTTCGGCGTCCTCCTGGGTCTCCCGGCCCAGGGCCGCACTCTCTTCCTGGGGGCTCATCTTGATGGATTCCTCGCCCGCGTTGGCGGGATTCTTCTCTGCCACGTGCTGTCCTTTCCTCGGACGTCTCGGTCGGCGGAATCGCTGACCCTCCCATCCTCGTCAGCGTACTGACGGCTGACAAGGGGAGACGTCCCCCGGCCGATGTCAAGCGGATGTCATCGCACTACACGTTGTGACGCACGGCGCAACATTCCTTAGGTGAGCGCCCGCCCGGTTCCTAGGCTGAGCCATCTCACCCCTTCGACTGCACAGGAGTCGCACCGTGCGCACATTGATCTTGCTGGCCCTGGTGGGTTTCGGGGCGCAACTCGTGGACGGTTCGCTCGGTATGGCCTACGGCGTGACCTCCTCCACCCTGCTGTTGGCCGTGGGCCTGACCCCCGCCTCGGTCTCCGCGACCGTGCACCTCGCGGAGGTGGGCACCACCCTGGCCTCCGGGCTCTCGCACTGGCGCTTCGGCAACATCGATTGGCGCGTCGTGGGCTTCATGGCGGTTCCCGGCGGGATCGCCGCATTCGCGGGCGCCCATCTGCTGACCCTCTCCGGGGAGGCCGCCGCACCGGTGATGTCCGTGATCCTGCTGCTGCTGGGCTGCTACGTGGTGTGGAGGTTCTTGCGGCTCGGCGGGCGGCGCCCCAACTTCACGGGCAAGGTGCGCGGATTCTTCCTGATCCCCCTGGCCACGGTCGCGGGCTTCATGGACGCGATCGGCGGCGGTGGGTGGGGCCCCGTGGGCACCCCCACCCTGCTGGCCTCCGGCAAGATCGCCCCGCGCAAGGTCATCGGATCCATCGACACGTCCGAGTTCGTGGTCAGTCTGGGTGCCTCCATCGGGTTCCTGATGGCACTCGGCAGCCAGGGCGTCGACTTCGGCATGGTCCTGGCTCTGCTGATCGGCGGTGTGGTGGCCGCGCCGATCGCCGCGTGGCTCGTGCGTTGGCTCGCCCCGCGCATCCTCGCCGTCGGCGCCGGCGGACTCATCATCTTCACGAACACGCGTACCCTGTTGCGCCTGGACGCCGTGCAGGCGCGCCTCCCCGGCGACGCCGCGTACTACGCGATCCTCGGCGCGCTCGCCCTGCTGTGGATCGTCGCGGTCGTCTGGGTCGTGCGCCGCGAACTCGCCGACCGCCGCTCCGCGACCCTGCGCACCGAGGTGCGCGTCCCCGAGAGCGTCTGAGGGCGACGTCGCGCCGAGGGGACGTGACATCCCCCTCGGCGCCGTGGGGCTCGTGGCCCCCGCCCGTGCGTCACGGCACGGCCCCGTCAGGGCCTCAGTGGGCCCCAGGACGCCGGGGACGTGCCGTGCGCTCTCGTCGGGCGCAGTGCGACGCGCTCGTCAGTCCTCCACCACGGTCACGGTGACCTCGATGTTGCCGCGCGTGGCGTTGGAATAGGGGCAGACCTGGTGCGCGGCGTCCGCGAGCTCCTGGGCCGCGTCGTGCTCGAGTTCGGGGATGATCACTTCCAACTGCACGGCCAGGGTGAACCCGCCTGCGCCGTTGTCGCCAATCTGCACGCGGGCACCCACGGCGGAATCACCGAGCGAGACCTTCTGCTGGCGGGCGACCATCTGCAGGGCGGAGTGGAAGCAGGCCGCGTACCCGGCGGCGAAAAGCTGCTCGGGATTGGCGCCGTCCCCGGATCCCCCCATCTCCTTCGGCACGGCCAGGTCGAACTGCAGCGACCCGTCCTTGGTGGCGACGCTGCCGTTGCGGCCCGCGCCCTGGGCAAGCGCTTCCGCGGTGTACATAGCGTTCATGGTGATTCCTCGTCCTTTCCGTGGCCGGTGAGCCCCGGCACTGAACGCCGGGTGGTGCGACCGCAATCGATGGTAGGTCGCGGTATTTGGATTGTCCACAATCTAGACGTGCACTTTTCATGCGGGACGGGCCGGTGAGGGCCACCCGGAATCCCCCTCCCCTGCACCCCACCGCGTGATCCGCACGCCGTTCTCCCTCGCTCCAAAATTGCCCCCCCGGGGGGCATGTGCTGCAGCGAGCACGGCTCGCTTCGGCACGCACCCCAGGACCGTCATCATCCCGCAGGGGTGATCGCGCTCATCGTCGTCATCGCAGGGCTGCTGGTGGGGCTCGTCATGGGCGCGCTGGGCGGCGGCGGGGCCATCATGACCGTGCCGATGCGCACCTTCGCCCCGGGACTCCCCCGACCCACGCAACGGTGGGTTCCCTGGTGGTCGTGATCTCGGGTGCGATTTCGGGCCTGGTCCCGCCCGTCCTCGAACCACGACGACCCCGAGAACCGTCCCGCGTGGGCCACCGGATCAACACGCGCCTGCTGTCGTTGGGCTTCGCCGGTCTGCTGGTGCTCACGGGGTGTTACACCGCCCTGCAAAGCGTGCCCCGGCTCCTGGGCTGACCCTGTGACACCCCGCACCCGAGCCGGGCACCGTCCCGTCCGACAGCCACTCGAGAAGGAGAACACCATGTCCTCACCCGCCACCGTTTCCGCCTCCGAACTCCAGGACCCCCATGAGGGTGCACCGCTGTTCCTGGACGTCAGGACCCCCGTGGAGTTCGGCATCAGTCACATTCCGGGCTCCGTCAACGCCCCCTGGCTCTCATCGAGAAGCACACCCGGCAGATCGGGCAGCTACTACCCCGCGTCACCGTGGTGATCTGCCGCTCCGGAGCCCGCTCAACGCGCGCCGCGGAGCTGTTGACCTCGGCGGGTATGACGAGCGCAACCGTCCTGACCGGCGGGATCGACGCATGGCGCGACGCCGGACGCGCGGTGCGCACCGGTCACGAACGCTGGGATCTGGAACGCCAGGTCCGACTGACCGCCGGGTCCCTGGTACTCGCAGGGATTCTGACGAGCACCGTGGCGCCGCGTGCCACATGGTTCTCCGGCGCCGCCGCTGTACCACTGCTTCGGGATGGTGATGGGAAACCTCGCGGCCACGTCCCACGGCAGCGCGATCATCCTGTCGGGGCCGGGGTTCGACCCGCGGGCCGCGCTGCGCGCCGTCTCCCAGGAGAAGGCCACAAGTGTGTACGGGCTGCCCACCATGTTCATCGCCGAGCTCGAGCTGCCAGACTTCGGGGACTACGACCTGTCCTCGCTGCGCAGCGGCGTGATGGCTGGTTCCCCGTGCCCCATGGAGGTCATGCGCAAGGTGATCGACAAGATGCACATGAGCGAGGTCGCGATCTGCTGCGGCATGACGGAGACCTCGCCGGTGAGCTTCCAGACGCGCGCGGACGACTCGTTGGACCGCTGCGTGGAGACCGTGGGCCGGGTGCGCCCGCCCGTGGAGGTCAGGATCGTGGATCCCTCCATGGGTGAGACCGTGCCGCGCGGCACGGCCGGGGAGTTCCACACCCGCGGCTACTCGGTCAGGAGGGCTGCTGAGGTCAGGAGGAGAAGACCCGCGAGACCATCGATTCCGACGGCTGGTTGCACACCGGGGACATCGCCGTGATGGACCAGGACGGCTACGCGCGGATCACCGGGCGCATCAAGGACATGGTGATCCGCGGCGGCGAGAACATCTACCCGCGCGAGGTGGAGGAGTTCCTCTGCACCCACCCGGACATCGTGGACGCCCAGGTGATCGGCGTGCCCAGCGAGAAGTACGGCGAGGAGCTCATGGCCTGGCTGCGGCTGCGCGACGGCGCTCCCGCCCTCACCGCCGAAGCCATCCTGGAGTTCGCGGACGGGAAGATCTCCCGCCACAAGATCCCCCGCTACGTGCACGTGGTGGACGAGTTCCCCATGACCGTGACCGGCAAGGTCCGCAAGGTGGAGATGCGCGAGGAAGCGCTGAAGCTCCTGGACCTGGAGCGGTGAGAGCACCAGTCGTTCGTTTATAAGTGGAAATGCGTTAGGTCTAACTGCACGAACAGTGACCACTGCACTCCAGGAGCACGCCATGACGACCACCGTCGAACGGATCAACATCTCGGCACAGACCGTGCGGGAGGCGCAACCCCCGGCACAGCACGGCACGAGCCTGGTTCTTCGCGATGCCGCAGGCCACGATGTAGCCCTCCCGGCGGAGGTTCAGAGAACACTTCTCCGCGCGCTGTCCGCCATCGCGGAACACGGCTCGGCGAACATCGCCCAGACGCCCGAGGAGCTGACGAGCACCGTGGCCGCCAATCTCCTGGGCGTCTCCCGCCCCACTCTCCTGCGGTGGGCTCGCGAGGGCATGATCGACTCCTTCACGGTCGGATCCCATGCCCGGTTCCGCCGCACTGACGTGCTCCGCTTGCGCGAGGAGCGCGAAGCACAGCGGCGCACGGCCTTCCAGAAGCTGCGGGAGCTGGATGCCGACAACGACTTCGAGTTCTACACAGACTGACGACGCCCGCCCACAAGCGGTGGGCACCTTCCCGAAATGCCCGTGGCCTGCGAGGGCGCAGAGGCGCTGCGCCGCTTCTGGGGATCGACTGCGGCTGACCCGGCCCCGGAGTGCGACGCACGGGGCCCTCAGCGGGCCGGCGGCGTCCAGACCTGGATCTCAGCGGTGTCGTCGTACCAGTGCCCGCCCGGGATGGCCTGCAGCTCGAAGAGCGTTCCCCACGGCGCGCGCACGTAGACGCTCGCGTTGCCCTCCGTGTCCTCGTGCGGGGAGTTCGGGTGGGGCTCCGAGAGGGCTTCGCCGCCCGCCGCGACAGCCCGGCGCAGGGCGTCGTCGACGTCGTCCACGAACACCGAGAGGTGGTTCAGCCCCAGGTCGCTGAGCTTCGCGGGGGCCTGCTGCTGGGCCCCTCGACCTGGAACATCTCGATGCTCGGGCCCGTCCCGATCTGCACCATGCGCTGCCGGGTGATCGCGGCCCCGGACGGCAGCCCCAGCTGCTGCTCGGTCTCCTCGCCCTCGCGCGGCGGATCGCCGGGTCCCAGGCCGTCGTAGGCGAGCTTCGCGTCGAAGGCCGCGCGCAGGAAATCCGTGGCGGAGTCGATGTCGGGGACGGTCAGCCCCACGTGGTTGCACCCGCGGGGCAGGGTCCCGAACCGGTCCTCCCGGGGCCCCAGGGGCAGCACGGCGGACGTCTCGGTGGTCGCGTCACCGATGATCGGGTGGGCCTCGCCCACCACCACGAGCGTGGCCCGCTGGTCCAGGAAGTTCGGCTCGTCCGCTGCCACCACGTTCCTGAACGTCTCGGAGCCCATGACCGCGTCGAGCCCCTCGGGGCTGTCGAACCACAGCTGCGCGGTGCCGTCGAAGTCCGCGGGCGTGACCGAGGAGATGCCCGTGTCCCCCGGGTGGGTCTGCAGGTAGCGCAGGATGTGCTGGCGCCCCTCCGGAATGGAGCGCATCAGCGCGCCGTGCACCGTCACGTGGTGGTGCACGAACTCCTCGTGGGTGATGCCCGGGGCCTTCTTCAGGGACATGGTCATGGTGATCATTCGGGGGTGCCTTCCTCGTGGGACTCGGTGTGCTTCCGCTGTCGTTCCCCAGTCTGCTGAGCACCCGGCCACCGGATCCACGCCGCAGCACCGTTCCGGCCAAGTGGCGTGGTCAAACGATTTACCAAAGGATGGGGCCATGCACCGTTCCAGGATCACCATGTCGGAGGTGGCCCGCGCCGCCGGGGTTTCCGTCTCGAGCATCTCCAACGCCTACAACCGCCCGGAGAAGCTCTCACCCGCGGTGCGCAACCGCATCCTCGACGTCGCAACCTCCCTCGGTTACGTGGGACCGGACCCCGTGGCCCGCAGCCTGCGCCGCCGCCGGACAGGAGGCGTGGGGGTGGTGTTCACGGACGACCTCGAGTTCGCCTTCTCCGACCCCGCCTCCTCGGGCTTCCTCGCCGGGGTGGGCCGGGAGCTCATGGCCCGCAGCAACCACCTGGTCCTGCTGCCCACGGGCACCCCGGACCGGGACCGGCTGGCGGAACTGGACCGTGCCGCCGTGGACGGGGTGATCCT
Source organism: Kocuria sp. UBA5001 (assembly GCF_002398425.1). Taxonomy (NCBI): domain Bacteria; kingdom Bacillati; phylum Actinomycetota; class Actinomycetes; order Micrococcales; family Micrococcaceae; genus Kocuria; species Kocuria sp. UBA5001. Next base: position 41,408 of record NZ_DGYR01000002.1, on the reverse strand, counting down.
GCACTCCCTGCCCTCGCGCAACGCCACCCTGGACCTGCTCGAGCGCCGCGGTGCACCCGCTGTGGTGGTGGACCAGCCGGGCCCCGTCCCCGGCCTGGGATGGGTGGGCCTTGACGAGGTCGCCGGAATGCGCGCCGTGGGCGAGCACCTGCGCGACCTCGGCCACCGCCACGTGGGCGTCATCACCTCGCGCCTGTCCACCCGGCCCTACGACGGCCGGGTCGGCGGGGCACGGCGTCGCCGCAGCGTCTACGACATCCCCCGCTGGCGGATCCACGGACTGGAGGAGGGCCTCGGCCGCACCGTCACGGTGGAGGAGCGGTGGCGGGTCAGTGAGGACGACGGCGCCCGGGCGGCCGCCGCGCTCTGGTCACAGCACCCGCGGGTCACCGCGATCGCCTGCATCGCGGACACCTACGCGCTCGGGGTGCTGCGCTGGGCGCGGGAGCGCAGCATCGAGGTCCCGCACCACCTGACCGTGACGGGCTACGACGACGTCGCCCGGGCCGCGGAAGTGGGTCTGACCACCGTGGCCCAGCCGTTCAGCGAGAAGGGACGCGCGGCCGCCGGCCTCCTGCTGGAGATGGTCGACGGCGTAGACCCCCGCCACGTGGTCCTGCCCACCCGCCTGCACGAACGCGCCAGCAGCGGCCCGCCCCTCGTCCGCTGACCCGTCCGGCTGCCGACACGGGGTATGACCGACCCCGAATCTACAGTTGACTACAAGTAGTCCTCTTGCTCCCAGCAGGAGAGGAAAACCATCATGACCACCGCGACATCAGTCAAACTGTCCGACGAGACGGCGGCGAAGCTCGAACGGCTGGCGGCCGAACCGGGCGCTCCAAGCGCTACTACCTTCGTGAGGCAGTAGAGACCCACATCAACCGGCTGGTACAGGAATACGAGATCCTCGAGACCGCCCAGAACGTCCGAGCTGGGCGGGAACGCACCTACACCCTTGCCGAGGTAGAGAAGATCCTTGACCTGGGCGATTGAGTTCTCTGAAACGTCCCTGCGAGCGTTGAAAAAACTCGACCGACAGGTCGCCAGGCAAATCACGGCATATCTCCGTGACGTGGTGACGTGGTTTCCCTGGACGACCCGCGAGCAGGCGGCAAGGGACTCACCGGAAACCTCGCGGGGCTCTGGCAATACCGCGTGGGCAACTACCGCGTCATCTGCGAGATCCACGATGAGATCGTGACCATCTACGTCATTGACGTCCCGCACCGATCAAGTGTCTGCCGCGGGTGAGATCCTCCCCGCCGCACTCTCCCGGCAGCCCTACCCCGCAAGCCACTCCTCGAACCGCGTGCTCGTGACGAACGCGTCCTGCGGGATGAGCCCGCCGTTGGCGATGCCCCGGCCGAGGTACGGCGCCTCCTTGACCGTGCGGGGTCGCTGACCGCCCAGGTCCCCGCCGGCCGCGAGGATGCGGCGTGCAAAGTTCGCGATGGTGTCCGCCTCCGGGCCGCGGATCGCGCGGATCTCGTGCCGCGCCTGCCCGGGTGCGGTTACGACGTCGGCGACGAAGTCCGCGACCTCCTCGCGCAGGGCCGGCGCCATGAGCATGGTGGGCGCCAAAGCCACGGACCCCTTGGAGACCATGCCCACGGTGGCGGGGACGAGGTCGAACCACTGGGTGGAGCGCACCGTGGTGGAGGGCACCGGGGCCTGCTGGTAGATGCTCTCCTGCGCGGCCTTGCCCTTGTAGTAGCCGAACCCGCCGTTCACGCGGGGATCCGCGGCACCGGCGATGGACAGGCACACGATCCGGGACACGCCCTGCTCGTGCGCGGCGGACGCGACGTTGCCGGCGGCCGCGGTGAAGAACGGGACGGACTTCCGCGCCCCGAACGTGTTGATGTGCAGCGCGTCCACCACGGCGTCAGCACCCTCGAACGCCCGGGCCAGCCCCTTGCCCGCCACCGCGTCCACGCCGGTGCTGCGGCTCGCGCGTACCACTGTGTGACCCCTCTGCTCGATGACGTCCGCCACGTTCGTCCCGAAGTTTCCACTTGCTCCCAGCACTGCGATCTTCATGGACCCCAGCGTAGCCACTGTCTCTTACGCCCTCACAGCCCCGGCACAGCACCGCCCCACACCCGACAAAGCCTCGGTTCGTAGCGTCGTGGGCAGCACGAAACCAGGACCACCACCTGTCGATGAGGAGACCCTCCATGACCCCGATCTTCCCCCGCCGCAGCATCCGCACCTACCCGGCCGCGTCCGAGGCGCCGCGGGTGCGCAACGACACAGGGGACGCCGCCCCGGGAGCGCAGGGCACGACGTCGCCCGCGGACTCCGCGCGCTCCGACCAGCAAGGTACCGGGCAGCAGGCCGGCACCACCCACGAGCAGCCCACCTTCGAGGGGCGCCCTCTGGACCGCCCGGAGGAGGACGTCGAGGACCAGGGCCTCGCTTTCGACCTCGGAACGCTGATCGACCGCCGCCGCGCGCTCGGCATCTTCGGGGCCGGCGCGAGCGTCTTCGCACTGGCGGCGTGCACGGGCACCACGACGTCGGGCTCGTCCGGCTCCGCCTCCGCGACGGCATCGGCGTCCGAGACCGCGAGCGCCACGCCATCGCCCTCCAAGACCTACGACGAGGAGATGCCGCAGGAGACCGCTGGGCCCTACCCCGGTGACGGCTCCAACGGTGCAGACGCGCTGGACGTCTCCGGGGTGGAGCGCAGCAACATCACCGCGAGCATCGACGGCGGCGCCGCGGTGGACGGCGTAGCCATGACCCTGACGATGAACATCGTGGACATGGTCAAGGACAACGGCCCCATGACGGGCGCGGCCGTGTACGTGTGGCACTGCGACCCGGACGGCAACTACTCCATGTACTCGGAGGGCGTGGAGGACGAGACGTACCTGCGCGGCGTCCAGGTGGTGGGTGACGACGGCAAGGTCACCTTCACGTCGATCGTCCCGGGCTGCTACGCGGGCCGCTGGCCGCACATCCACTTCGAGGTCTTCCCGGACATCGGCTCGATCACGGACGCCACCAACGCGGTGCTGACCTCGCAGATCGCGCTGCCGGAGGAGATGGCCAACACGGTCTACAAGGACTCCCGCTACCCGGACTCCGCCACGAACATGTCCCAGATCACCCTGGAGACGGACAACGTCTTCTCGGACGGGGTGGACATGCAGATGCCGAAGGTCTCAGGCAGCGTGGCCAAGGGGTACACGGTGACGATCGACGTCCCCGTCGACACGAGCACCGAGCCCACGGCCGCCGCAGCACCGGGCGGCGCGGGCGGTCCCGGCGGCGCCCCGGGCCAGTGATTCCGTCGAACGAGTGATCCCGCAGGTCCCGCCGCGGACGACGCCGCCGCACCGCCGGCTCCCCGGCACCCGTGCGCCGGGGCGCGAAGCCGGGTGGAGCGGCGTCGTCCGCGGGTCAGGCGTCGCCGCCCGGGCGTGGGAGCCTGCCGGGGTGGGGACTCAGGGCAGCAGCCCGTAGACGATCCCGCTCACGGCCACGATGCCGGCCACGGTGACGAACACGTTGGAGATCTTCCCGCGGTACGGCTCCAGCGCGGGGAGCCTGCGGATGGCGTACATGGGCATGAGGTAGAGGATCACGGCGATCACGGGTCCGGCCAGGGACTCGATGAGCGAGAGGATGCTGGGGTTCGCAATGGCCACGAGCCACGTGGTGATGAAGATGAACACGGCCACGGCGGTCTTCAGGGCCTTGTCGCTGATCTTCGTGCCCCGGGGGTCCACGGTGGAGCGGACGATGCCCACGGCGCCCTCCGCGGCACCCATGTAGTGCCCGAAGAAGGAGGAGGCGATGGCGGCGAGCGCCACGGCGGGGCCCAGGTAGGTGATGAACGGGCTGCCGTGCTCGTTGGCCAGGTAGGACAGCACGGGCAGGTTCTGGTCCTTGGCGGCCTGCAGCCCGGTGGGGCCCAGTGCCAGGACGCAGGACCACACGAAGCCCATGGTGAAGATGACCAGCAGCACGGTGCTGCGCTTGAGCACCACGGAGGCACGCTCGCTCGCGCGGTCCCCGTACTCGTGCTTCATGGCCACGGAGAACTGGGAGATGGCGGGCGAGTGGTTGAACGCGAACACCAGCACCGGGATGATCGTCCACACGGACATCAGGAAGTCGCCCGGGGCGTGCGCGCCCTGGAAGACGCTGAGGTCCCACCTGGGGATCAGGTAGAGCGTCACGCCCAGCAGGATCAGGATCAACGGGTAGACCAGCCACTGCGTGATGATCAGCATGATCCGCTGGCCCGCGAGCATCACGGCCATCATGGCGGCCACGAGCAGTCCGGAGAGCAACCAGCGCGGCGGGGAGGCCAGGTGGAACTGGTTGACCAGGAGGCTGTCCACGGTGTTGGTGATGCCCACGCCGTAGATCAGCACGATGGGGTAGATCGCCAGGAAGTACACCACTGTGACCACCCGGCCCAGCCCCTCACCGAAGGCGCGGCGGGCCACTCCGGTGATGTCCTCGCTGGGCACGGGCGAGGCGCACACGAACCGGGACAGCGCCCGGTGGGACAGGTACGTCATGGGCCCGATCAGGACGGTCACGACCAGCAGCGGCCACAGTCCACCGAGGCCCGCGTTGATGGGCAGGAAGAGCACACCCGCGCCCACCGCGGTGCCGAAGAGTGAGATGGCCCAGTTGGTCTCGAACCGGCGGTTCGCGTGGTCCGAAGCCGGGGCCGGCGCGGAAGTCGCCGTGGCCGTGGACGACCCCCCGGTGCGGGCGGTCGTGGGGTCGTGGTCGTGTTCCGCCACCGGGGTCTCCATGCTGTCGGGGAAAGGGAAGAGCAAGAGGATGCGGACACCCTGTGAGCCGGGTCATAGCTATACGCGACTCCCCCGGATTGTTCAACAAGTTTGCGTTGACCCAGTTCACGCGGCCCTCGCCGCCGCTGCCTCCGCGACTCGGCGAAGGGTGGCGGGCAATTGCGTGGCACGCCGCACGATGTGCTGTCGCATGTCCCCTGCACGCAGTGCGCCCCGTAGCATGTGTGCATGACTCCCGACCTCCGCCTGGACACGCAGCTGTGCTTCGCGCTGTACTCGGCTTCCCGCAAGGTCACCAGCGCGTACCGGGAACCCCTGTCGAAGATGGGGCTCACCTACCCCCAGTACCTTGTGCTCCTGGTGCTGTGGGAGCAGGACGAGCGCACCGTGAACCAGCTGGGGGAGGCGCTGATGCTGGACAGCGGCACTCTCTCCCCCCTGTTGCGCCGCATGGAGAACGCCGGTTTTGTGACCCGCCGACGCTCCGAGCAGGACGAGCGCTCCGTGATCGTGTCCCTCACGGACACCGGCCGCGCCCTCGAGGAGGACGCGGCCGGAATGCAGGAGAACCTGCTGGACAGTCTGGACATGAGCGTCCGGGACCGGCTGGCCCTGCACGGGCTGGCGCAGAAGCTGTGCCGCATGCTCTGACACCTCCTGCGCCGCGCCCGCGCGGCCACACCGGTCATCGGGCTCACATCACGCCGTACTCCTCCAGCAGCTCGCCGATCTCGCCGTCCTCCAGGCGACGGCGCAGCCGCTTGCGCAGCGGCTCCGGGCCCGGGATCCGGACCTTCTCACCGTCACGCAGCCGCGTCAACGCATCCAGCAGCACGCGGACGTCGTAGGTGCTGCCCCAGGTCTCGGGCACGCCGCGGTCCAGGTCCAGCAGCTCGTACACAGCCTCCATGCCGGTGCGCACCGAGTACTCGGTGGTGAAGATGCAGTCCCGGCCGGTCTCCGCGAACTGGCCCAGGAACGCGAAGTTCTTGGCGCCCTCGGGAACCACCTGCGGGCGGTCGCCGGCGTGACGGGGCATGAAGAAGCTGGTCACGTACGGCATCATCACGGGCACCGTCTTGGCGCCGGTGGCCGCGAGCTCCGGGATCTCCTCCACGGGCACACCCATGTGGTACAGCCACTCCTGGGTGATCTCCTCGCCGGTGCACTCGGACATGGACTTCTTGACGAAGTCGCCCGGGGTGTCCACGAACAGCGAGTAGACCCACACCACGATCTGGTCCTTGGGCTGCTTCTTGAAGTGCGGCTGCCGGTTGACCGTCCAGCTGAGCAGCCACGAGGAGTCCTCGGCGGTGACGATGCCGCCGGTGACCACGCGGCCGCTGAACGGGTCCCGCTGCGCGATCTTGCGGATGTACTCCGGGATCCGCTCGTCCAGGGTGGTGACGGTGGCGGACTCCCACTTGGTCTCGTCGATCGAGGAGCAGAACACCTCGGGACGCCCGAACGAGGGGTCCTTGGCGGCAATGCGCTTCCACAGGTCCCACGCGGAGGCGGGTCCGCGGTCCAGCTTCGCGGGGGTGGCGTGGTCGCCGTCGTTCGAGTTGTCCACCAGGGAGCCGATGGTGGTGAACACGAGGTCGTGCTCACCGAGCTCCTGGGTCTCCTCGGCGCCCTCGCGCGTCCAGTGGATCGCGGTGGCACGGATCTCGCCGTTGCGGTGGGAGAAGTCGATGTCGCGGACGTCCGTGTCGTACTGGAACGTCACACCCTTCTCCGTCAGGTACTTGATCAGGGGCAGCACGAAGGACTCGTACTGGTTGTACTTGGAGAACTTCAGCGCGGAGAAGTCCGGCAGACCGCCGATGTGGTGCACGAAGCGGTGCAGGTAGAGCTTGAACTCCAGCGCGGAGTGCCACTCCTCGAACGCGAACATGGTGCGCCAGTACATCCAGAACGGGGAGGCCAGGAACTCCTTGCTCATCACGTCCTGGATGCGCTTGCCCTCCATCTCCTCACGGGTGGCCAGGAAGACGTGCAGCAGGTCCTTCTGGGCGCGCTGCGGGAGGTCGAACTTCCCCTCGTGCCCGGCGTCCTGCCCGCGCTTCACCGTGGCGCGGCGCAGGGAGTAGTTGGGGTCGTCCCGGTTGAGCCACGCGAACTCGTCCAGCACGGACGCGCCCTCGATCTCCAGGGACGGAACGGAGCGCATCATGTCCCACAGGCACTCCATGTGGTTCTCCAGCTCGCGTCCGCCGCGGATCACGAAGCCCTTCTCGGGGACGTCCAGGCCGTCCAGGGCCCCGCCGGGCAGGTGGCCCTTCTCCACCACCGTGACGTTCTCGCCGGGAACACCGCCGTCACGGACCAGGAACACGGCGGCGGCGAGCCCCGCGAGCCCGGACCCCACGATCCAGGCGCGGGTGTCCTGCGCGTGCTCTGCCGGCCGTGCTTTCACGAAGGCCTCGTAGTTTCCTGCTGTGTGCTGCATGACGTTCCTCCTTCGTCTCCTGGGACGCCCGTCCGGCGTCCCGTGGGAATGTTCTTGAGTGTACTCAATATTGAGTGTCATACAATAATTTTCGTGCACACTTCAGCCCAGCCTTCGTCGCAGTCCCCCGAAAACATTCGGGGGACGACGCCGCCCGCGCCCCGCCGCGCGGCTGGCGCAACGCCCCCGACCACCGGCCGCCGGGCCCGTGCCAAAGCGGAGAAGCGGGCCAGGATCCTGCGCTCGGCGCGCTCGCTCATCAGCGAGAAGGGCTACGCGCAGATGTCCATGAGTGAGGTGGCCGCCCGCGCGGACGTGGCCGCCGGAACGGTGTTCCAGTACGCCGCCACCAAGGCGGAGCTGCTCATGATGGTCACGGAGAGCCTGTGGGCGGAGCACATCACCACCGTGGTGGCCACTCCGCTGGCCCCGGGCAGGCAGTCCCCCGCCGCGGTCGTGGAGCGGATCGTGGAGTTGCTCTCCCCGTTCTTCGAGATGTCCCTGCACTGGCCGGAGACCACGGCATGGATCGCGCGGGAGATCCTGTTCGGGGAGGAGCTGCCCCACCGAGCAGAGGTGCTCGCCCTGGTGGAGAAGCTGGAGGAGCACATCGCCCGGGTGCTGGGCGGGTGCCTGGACGAGGTGTCCCCCCGGCACGTCGCACACCTGGAGGTGGGGGCACGCATGATCGTCACCAGTTCGCTCGCGGAGCTCAACCGCGCGCGGCAGGGGCGCACGGAGGAGCGCACCCTCACGGACCGCATCCGGGGCGCCGCCACCCTCGTGGCCGCGGGCGTGAGCCACTGAACGGGCGGCCCCATGCTGCGGCGGTGCGCTGCCCCTGGAGGCGCAGCGCCCGCTCCCGCGCACGACGCCACCGCTCCCAGCCCCCCGTGGTCGCCCGGTGGCTTGCGCCCGAGAGGGCGAGGCAGCGCGAGGGGCCGGGCGTGCGGCGTCGTCTCCCGGGCATGAAAGAGCCCCGGCTCGCTGACGGGCCGGGGCTCTCTCCGGGGCTGATCAGGTGCGCGGCAGGGTGATCAGTGCGGTGTGGTCGTCGAGGTGCGGACGGTTGCGGCCGTTGCCCCTCACGAACAGGACATAGCCCACGCCGAGCAGCACGAGCCACACGGCTCCCACGATCAGCGCTACCCGGGTGTCCGGGAACCAGCCGAGGAGCACGATCACGAAGAGGATAGCGGCGGTGGCCACCCACGAGGCCACGGGCCACAGCGGCACCTTGAACGCGGACTCCGGGCGGCCCTTCTTCTCGATCTCGCGGCGCATGGCGATGTGCGAGAAGAGGATCATGAGCCACACCCACACGGTGGCAAACGTGGCGATCGAGGCGATCACCAGGAACACGTTCTCCGGGATCACCGCGTTGAGTACCGCGCCGATGCCCAGGGCCACACCCATGACCACCACGGTCAGCCAGGGCACGCCGTTGCGCGAGACCTTGGTGAACGCCCGGGGGGCCTGACCCTGCTCGGCGAGGCCGAAGAGCATGCGCCCGGCGCCGAAGGTGTCCGCGTTGATCGCGGAGATCGCCGCCACGATCACCACCACGTTGAGGATCGCGGGGGCGGCGGGGATGCCGAGGGCGGAGAAGATCTGCACGAACGGGCTGGCGTCCCCGGTGATCTGGTTCCACGGGACCAGGGACATGATGACCACCATGGTGCCCACGTAGAACAGCATGATGCGCGCGGGCACGGCGTTGACGGCCTTGGGGATGGAGCGCGCGGGATCGCCCGCCTCACCGGCGGTGATGCCGATGGTCTCGATGCCGCCGAACGCGAAGACCACCACGGACAGCGCGGCCAGCAGACCGCCCACGCCGTTGGGCATGAACCCGCCGTGGTCCACGAGGTTCTGCGGGCCCACGGTCTCCCCCGGGGCGAACGAGACACCGATGACCATCAGCGCGATGCCGCCGGCGATCATCGCGAGGATGGCGCCCACCTTGACGATGGTCAGCCAGAACTCGAGCTCACCGAAGATCTTCACGTTGCGGGTGTTGATCGCGGCGATGAACAGGATCACCGCGGCCACCCAGATCCAGCGGGGCGTGTCCGGGAACCAGAAGCCCATGTAGACGCCGAACGCGGTGACGTCCGCGATGGCCACCACTATCATCTCGAACACGAACGTCCAGCCCGTCACAAAGCCCGCGAACGGGCCCAGGTAGCGGGCGGCGTACTGACCGAAGGAGCCGGGCACGGGGTGGCGCACGGCCATCTCACCCAGGGCGCGCATGACCATGTACACCGCCGCACCCGCGAGCACGTAGGCCACGATCACGGCGGGACCAGCCATCTGGATGGCGGTCGCCGAGCCGTAGAACAGCCCCGTGCCGATCGCCGAGCCCAGCGCGATGAACTGGATGTGGCGCATGCTCAGACCGCGGGCCAGGGTGTGGGTCTCGTGCGCAGACGCCTGTGGAGCCGGGCTCTGCGGTGCGGGCGATGGGGACGCGGGACTACTCATGGCGCTCTCCTGTGGTGTTCCCGGCGCGGCCGGTCGGTGGGGTGGGTGTCGTGCTCAGGACGTCGTGCGCCAGGGTGGTGATGAGGCGCGCGGCGGTGCGGGCGGTGCGGCCGTCCACGTCCAGGCGGGGCAGCAGCTCCACGACGTCCACCAGCACAAGCTTGCCGCTGCGGGCCACCCGGTGGCACACGGCCTGGATGGTCTCCACGGGGACACCGTATCCCGCCGGGGCGCTCACACCGGGAGCCACGGAAGCGGGGAGGACGTCCAGGTCAATGCTCAGGTGGATTGCGTCCACACGCTCGACGAGGCGGTCCACGACCTCCAGGACGGCGTCGAGGTGGCGGGGCTGGCACTGCTCGTCCGTGAGGAACTCGACGCCCAGCTCCTCCGCCGTGCGGAACAGGATCCCGGTGTTGTTGGGCTCGCTGATGCCCAGCACGGTGTAGTCGAACTCGCGGCCGGCCGCCTGGTCCGCCTGTGCCATCTGCAGGAACGGGGTGCCGGATGAGGGCTCGTCCGCCTGGCGGAGGTCGAAGTGGGCATCCAGGTTCAGCACGCCCACCCGCTGGCCCCGCAGACGGTCGCTGCGGATGCGGCCCAGGTAGCTGCCCCACGCGGTGTCGTGCCCGCCGCCCAGGACCACCACGGGATTGCCTGTGTCCAGGAGCTTTGCGACCTCGTTGCCCAGGGTGTCCTGGCCGCCCTCCAGGTCACGGTCCGGGACCACCACGGTGCCGGCGTCGTGGATGCCGACATCGGCATGGAGGGCGAGCGGGGCGAGAGCGGCGCGCAGGGCGTCGGGCCCCTCGGAGGCACCCACGCGGCCCTTGTTGCGGCGCACACCCTCGTCGCAGGAGAAGCCAACGAGTTCGACGGCGGGCGCCTCCGCACTGGCGCCGCCCTGGTCGCTCCTTGCGGGGCGCACCCTCTGGTGCCAGCGCAGGTGCTCGGGGGTGTCCCCGTCCGTCCTGCCGCTCCACACCTCGGGGTTCGGCGGTGTGATCCGGGTGGTCGTCATGCAGCGTCCTCCCCCGCAGTGCCGCCTCCCCGGGCCGCCTCGCGGTACTCGCGTGTGATCTGAATTACCTTCTGCTCCACACAAGCCCATCACCGGGGATCGCGGGGCATCCCGACACCAGATATCGTCTGGTATTCCAGACACGCAGATCGTACGACACACGACGTCGACGGCGCCGCTCACCAGCTCTTCGGGGTGGGGCGCGGCACGGTGGAGACGGCCGGGGTGCGCGCAGGGTGACCGTGCGGCGTCGTCGAACACCACCACCGACCGGAGGAAACGCGATGACCGGAGCGAAAGTCCCCGCGGCGCAGAACACGCTGCGGATCCTGCGGTTCCTGGCGTCGCGGAAGGGGCCGGTGGCGGCGTCGTCGATTGCGACGGCGCTGGAGCTGCCGCGGTCCAGCGTGTACCACCTGCTGGCGGTCATGACGGAGCAGGGGTTCGTGGTCCACCTGCCGGAGGAGCGGCTGTACGGGTTGGGGATCGCGGCGTTCGAGTTGTCCTCTGCGTACACGCGGCAGGACCCGATGGCGCGGCTGGGCGAGCCGCTGCTGCGCGCTCTCGTGGACGCGGTGGGCGAGAACGCGCACCTGGCGGTGATGCACGGGCGGGACGTGGTCTACGTGGTGGAGGAGCGGGCGCCGTACAAGCCGTCGCTGGTGACGAACGTGGGGGTGCGCATCCCGGCGCACCTCACGGCGAGTGGGCGGTCGATGCTCGCGGGCCTGCCTGCGGCTCAAGTGCGGGCGCTGTACCCGGACCGGGGCTCGTTCGCGTCGCGCTGGGAGAGCACGGCGATCACGACGCCGGGTCAACTGCGCGCCGAACTGGAGCGGACCCGTGAGCGCGGCTGGGCCGTGGAAGAGGGGGACGTGACGCCGAACTTCGCATCCGTGGCAGTGGCGGCCCACGACCATCGGGGACTGCCGGTGGCGGGGGTGGCGCTCACGTTCCTAGGGCACAAGATCGACGACGAGCGGCGGGCAGAGCTGGTGGGGCACGTGCGGCGGACAGCGGAGGCGCTGACTCGGCGCTTGCACGGGGCGGTGCCGGGGGTTGGGGGCTGACAGTTGGGTGACTCAGCTAGTGCGTTCGCCGCAAGGGCCGATCCAATCCCACTTAAAGAGAAGCGGGTTTCGCTCACTTAGGGTGGCGTCAACAGCGACACACCTGCACTTCGCCTATCATTACCGCCATGTCCGACTACGACTTCCGCTCCCTCTCCCCCATCGATTTTGAACAGTTCGTCCGAGATCTACTCAACGCCGACCTTGGAACGCGCTTCGTGAGCTTCGCCGTGGGCCCGGATGGTGGGGTGGATCTGCGTGACACGAGCCATAATCAAGAAATTATAGCTCAATGCAAACACCGCCCCGACGCAAAAAAAGGCGAGCTGGCTGCAATGGCCAAAGCGGAAACCAGCCCTGATCGCTGGCAAAACAAAAACCTTAGCAAGTATTACTTCGTCGTGTCAGCACCCATGACCCCCGCCGTAGAGCAACAGGTGAAATTAGCCCTAGCGCCCCTCCCCGTAGATTCCGATTCAGTTTGGCATCAAGGTTCGTTGAACGCAGCCTTAGCGCGCCAACCGCATGTAGAAGAATCCCACTTTAAACTCTGGTTGTCGAGCGCAACCGTGCTCGGCAACATCATTGACGCAGCTTTATGGAAGCGGAGCGAGGAGCTGTTGCAACGAGTCAGCGAGCGTGTCAAGCTTTATGTACACACGCCCGCATATGCTCAAGCTTCGGACATCTTAAAGCAAGAGTCTGTAGTAATAATTTCCGGCGCCCCTGGCGTGGGCAAAAGTACCCTGGCAGAAATGATGCTGCTGGCCCTTTGGAACCAAGGCTGGACGGTGGTAAATATAGCTTCTGACATCCAGGAGGCATGGAGAAACCTCAAGGTCCAGGACGAAAAGATTGTATTTTTTTACGATGACTTTTTGGGTCAAACCAATGTCGCAGAGATGCAGAAAAACGAGGCTCCTGAAATTCTCGCATTGATGGATTTGGTTCGAAAAAGCCAAGGAAAGAAATTACTCATATTGACGACCAGGGAACAGGTACTCGGACAGGTCGAGTCAGGGGGAGACGATAGGGCACGTCGAATTGCTAAAGACCGCGCGAAAATGCGGGTTGAATTAAAAGAGATAGATCGAAGCAAGCGGGCTCAAATATTATTCAACCACTTACATTTTGGGTTTTCAGATAAAACGTCACGTCGATTGCTTGCGCATGATGTTCGATATCGCGATGTGGTCGATCATCAAGGTTTCAATCCGCGCGTATTAGAGTCAGTAATCTTGCGGCAGGACCACAAGAATATTGACTCATTTTATGCTACCCTCATGCATTCCCTTGACCATCCTGAAGATATCTGGTCCGGCAGTTTCCGTCAGCTTTCAACCACAGCTGTAGACATTTTGTTTCAGATCGCGAGCTGTCCCCCCTCCATGATTTCACTGGAAGAACTAAGGGAATTTGTCAGCTTCACAGATGCTCGAGAGTGGAATTCCGCCCTCAAAGTCCTTGAAAATACATGGGTGCGCCTTGTCTCTAAAAATAAGCAGAAAAATCCTGGGGTCGTCGACACAATTACACTCTTTGATGCTAGTCGCCGGGATTTTTTGCTAGATCTATTAAACGATCCAGCTTATTTCGATATGAATCTGGATAAGTTGTCATCTCTAAAACAATTGAATTATTTGTTGCGTCTTGCCAATTTATTAGGTTCTAAAATTACTAGAACGAACACTAGCCCCAAGGTGTTTCTGACCCAATCTTTCAAGCGTAGATCGAATGAAATCGACCAAATTTCCGCTTATCTGGCTAAAAAGGACCTCGAACGGGCAACCCGAAAGAAACAGAATTCACAAGAAAAAATTGAAGTTTTGATAAGGCTTGCTACCGTATGTTTTGACTCAAAATTACCCACTATTGAATCTGAGAGTTTCCTATATCAGCAGCTCGATGGGCTACTGCAGGTGCTCGGTCAGCGTAATTACATGCGTACTTCGTCAATTTTCAAGCTTTCTAGTCTTCTAGCAACTGATCTTGAACTACCCCATTTTGAAAAATACGCTTTCCCACTTGCACGTCTGGCCATTGAGGAAATGGATGATTTAGATGGCTTGGAGGCTTACTTTGAGTTGCCGGATGTATTTCGCGAAGATTACTTGGATCAACTTGCGAAAGTTCAAATCCAAAATGTATTTGATTGGGAATTGGAGAGTATAGATCAGGAAAATGATCCTGAGCTAATGAGATCGCTCCTGGACGACCTTGAAATGCTCGCACATATCAACGGATATGAGATCGATTCAGAGGCACTAAGTGAAAAAATTGAAAGTCTGGAAGACCTGGAGGAGATGCGGCGTGCAGACCGCGCACAAGATGGCTACTTCATGCCCGCACCTAGCGAATATTCTAGTCCCAGCGACGGCAATGAGGAATTGCAGGAACTTTTTAAAAAACTTATATAGTTCAGAGTTACGTAACTTTCACAATCTTCATTAGGCACTTATGTTTTTTTGCTATTTTGGCCTCGCAGAATTTCAATCGCATAATATACGCTCTACCCGAATTGCATGCTCCGTGAACCAGTTGATTGCCTGTCGAACAACCTACTCCACGTGAGCTTCACGTGTGCCCTACACGTTTTGGATACCGCCCCGATGGTCTCCCTTGGCCAAAACCATACCCGTCCATCATAGCGACGTAGACAGGGCCAGCGCTAGTGCACTATTTTTCCTTCGGTACATCTAACTGTTGTGGGTTATGACTTTGTTGACGCGGGCCCCACCATCACGCCACGAGCCGGGTGTACCGCTGCCGAGCGGCCTCACCGGTCGTTCCGACGAAAGTGCCGATTGCAGCCCATGACATGCCCGCGTGGCGAGCCGTGCGCACGGCGTCGATGACATGACGTTCCGCAACAGACTGTTCCGCAACGGCCGCGCGCAGAGCCGTGATTGCATCCACGTCCAGCTCGTCCTCGGGCCGCGCCTCGTACTGCTCGAAGCGCGCGGCCAGCTCATCGGCGTGCGCGAGGATCTCCTCCACAGTTCGGGGCATGGTCATCACCTCAGATATTTCCGACGGACAGGCATGGCGTGGAGAATGTCAGCCTCCGCGAGTCCATGCTTCAACGCTGACGGCGCGATGATCGGCTCATCCACACTTACAAGTTATTTCGCATTGCAGTAGAGCTATAAGGGTTTTGCCCCGCGCCTCTGTCTGGGATTCCAGACACAACCCCCTCCGGAACCCGTGACCCCCGTCACCGTCCGTGGTCCCATGGACTCATTCGCCGTCCGCAGCCCGCACGCCCCGGACCGACCCGCACCAGGAGGCACCTCATGGCACTGCCCAACGCCCGCCCCGTCCGCGCACCCCGCGGCGCCGACATCAGCGCCAAGAGCTGGCAGACCGAAGCGCCCATGCGCATGCTGATGAACAACCTGGACCCCGAGGTCGCCGAGCGTCCTGACGACCTGGTGGTCTACGGCGGCACCGGCCGCGCGGCCCGCAGCTGGGAGGCATTCGACGCCATCGTGAAGACCCTCAAGGAGTTGGAGGACGACGAGACCCTGCTGGTCCAGTCCGGCAAGCCGGTTGGCGTGTTTCGCACGCACAAGTGGGCCCCGCGCGTGCTGATCGCCAACTCCAACCTGGTGGGCGACTGGGCCACGTGGCCCGAGTTCCGCAAGCTCGAGGACGAAGGTCTCATGATGTACGGCCAGATGACCGCCGGGTCCTGGATCTACATCGCCACGCAGGGCATCCTGCAGGGCACCTACGAGACGTTCTACGCCGTCGCCCGCAAGATGCACGAGGAGGGGCGCATCCCCGAGGCCACCCTCGCCGGCACTCTGACCATCACCGGCGGCTGCGGTGGCATGGGAGGTGCCCAGCCGCTCGCGGTGACGCTCAACGGCGGCGCGTGCCTCGTCGTGGACGTGGACGAGACCCGCCTGAAGCGCCGCCAGTCCAAGCGCTACCTGGACGAGGTGGAGACGGACCTGGACACCGCGCTCGCCAAGGTCATGGCAGCCAAGAACGAGCACCGCGCGTTGTCCGTGGGGTACGTGGGCAACGCCGCGGACGTGTTCCCGGAGCTGCTGCGCCGCCACCGCGCGGGCGAGATCTCCGTGGACGTCGTGACCGACCAGACCTCCGCGCACGATCCCCTGTCCTACCTGCCCACCGAGTTCACCGTGGAGCAGTGGGATGCGGAGGCCAAGGCGGACCCGATCGGCTTCACCAAGAAGGCCCGCGAGGCCATGGCCGCGCAGGTGCAGTCGATGGTCGAGTTCCAGGACGAGGGCGCCGAGGTCTTCGACTACGGCAACTCCATCCGGGACGAGGCCCGCCACGCCGGCTACACCCGCGCGTTCGAGTTCCCGGGCTTCGTCCCGGCGTACATCCGACCGCTGTTCTGCGAGGGCCTCGGCCCCTTCCGCTGGGTGGCGCTCTCCGGTAACCCCAAGGACATCGAGGTCACGGACAACGCGATCAAGGAGCTCTTCCCGGACAACAAGCACCTGCACGAGTGGATCGACGCCGCGCAGGAGCACGTGGAGTTCGAGGGCCTGCCCGCGCGCATCTGCTGGCTGGGCTACGGCGAGCGCCACAAGGCCGGGCTGCTCTTCAACCAGCTCGTGGCCGAGGGCAAGGTCTCCGCGCCCATCGTGATCGGCCGCGACCACCTGGACTCCGGTTCGGTGGCCTCGCCCTACCGCGAGACCGAGTCCATGAAGGACGGTTCGGACGCGATCGCGGACTGGCCCCTGCTCAACGCGCTGACCGCCGCGTCCTCGGGCGCCACCTGGGTGTCCATCCACCACGGCGGCGGCGTGGGCATCGGCCGGTCGATCCACGCAGGCCAGGTCTCCGTGGCGGACGGCACGGATCTCGCGGCCGAGAAGCTCGAGCGCCTGCTCACCAACGACCCCGGCATGGGCGTGATCCGCCACGCGGACGCCGGCTACGAGCGTGCCATCCAGGTGGCGGACGAGCGCGGCGTCAACATCCCCATGCACAACGACCTCGCCACCACCCGGGACGCGGACCAGTGAGCGAGCTCATCACCGGCATCGGCGAGCTGCACACCGTGGACCCCGCCCGCGGCGAGGACTCCGTGCTCAGGGACGCGGCCGTCGTCGTCGAGAACGGGCTGATTGCGTGGGTGGGTCGCGCTTCCGAGGCGCCCGCGGCGGACCGCGCCGTGGGCGTGGAGGGACGCGCGGTGCTGCCCGGCTGGGTGGACTCGCACACGCACCTGGTGTTCGCCGGGGACCGCGGGGAGGAATTCGCGGCGCGTATGGCCGGTGAGGCATACGCGGCGGGCGGCATCGGCGTGACCACGAACGCCACCCGGGAAGCCAGCGACGAGACCCTGCGCGGGCTCGTGGCCGGGCGCGTGCGGGATGCCGTGGCCGGTGGCACCACCTACCTGGAGACGAAGACGGGCTACGGCCTGGACGTCGAGCAGGAGCTGCGCGCCGCGAAGATCGCCGCGGACGCCGCGGACGAGGTCACGTTCCTGGGCGCCCACCTGGTGCCCGAGGGTGTGGACGCGGACGAGTACGTGGAGACGGTGTGCGGGCCCATGCTCGAGGCCGTGACCCCGTACGTGCAGTGGGCGGACGTGTTCTGCGAGCGCGGCGCGTTCAATCCGGAGCAGTCCCGCCGCGTGCTGGAGGCGTGCCGGGAGGCGGGGCTCGGGCTGCGGGTGCACGGCAACCAGATCGGCCCCGGTGAGGGTGTGTCCCTGGCCGTGGAGCTGGGGGCGGCGTCCGTGGACCACTGCAACTTCCTCTCGGACGAGGACGTGGCGGCGCTGGCCGGCTCGGACACCGTGGCCACCGTGCTGCCGGCGTGCGACCTCTCCACCCGCGCCCCGCTGGCCCCGGCCCGTGACCTGCTGGACGCGGGTGCCACCGTGGCGATCGCCTCCAACTGCAACCCCGGCACCAGCTACACCACCTCCATGAACTTCTGCATGGCCACCGCCGTGCTGCAGATGAAGCTCACGGTGGACGAGGCGATCCGCGCGGCCACGCTCGGCGGTGCCAAAGCGCTGCGTCGTGACGTCTCCACCCCGGGCCGGCCCGCCGTGGGCCACCTCGCGGTGGGAACCCGCGCGGACCTGCACGTGCTGGACGCCCCGCAGGCCGTGCACCTGGCCTACCGCCCCGGCATGCCCCTCACGTGGGGCGTGTGGCGGGCGGGCCGCCGGGAGATCTGAGCCGGAGGCCCCGCGATGTGCCGCGGGGCCTCCCGGATCGGGTTCTTGCCCGGCACTGCCGCACCACGCGGCACACGACCACCACCCGCGATCCACCCATCACGAGGACGTGACATGAGCACACTCCAGGAACCCGCGCGCACCCGCCGCGCCGACGTGCTGCGCTTCGTGCTCTACAGCGCCATCGGCATTTTCATGTTCTTCGTGCCCGTCACCATCGGCGGCAAGAGCACCATTCCGCTGGATCACATTGTCACGTGGCTCCGGGAGAATGTGGGCGCCGCCGTGCCCTATTACGCGCTGGCGGTGATTCTCGCCGGGACGGTGTTCCCGTTCGTCACGGGCTCCTGGCGGGCCTCCCCTGTGAAGATGGTGTTCGCACTCCTGAACATCCTGGGTCTGGTGGTCGGCTGCGCCCTGGTCTTCGGCGTGGGCCCGGACTGGCTCATGGCCAAGGACATGGGCCCGTTCCTCTTCAACTCCCTGGTGATCCCGGTGGGGCTGATCGTGCCCATCGGGGCCGTGTTCCTGGCCCTGCTCATCGGGTACGGACTCATGGAGTTCATCGGGGTGTTCCTGCAGCCGGTCATGCGCCCGGTGTGGCGCACCCCGGGCCGCTCGGCCATCGACGCCGTGGCGTCCTTCGTGGGCAGCTACTCCCTGGCGCTGCTGCTCACCGACCGCGTCTACCGGGAGGGCCGCTACACGGCGCGGGAAGCGGCCATCATTGCCACGGGCTTCTCCACGGTGTCCGCGAGCTTCATGGTGATCGTGGCCAAGGCCCTGGACCTCATGGACCACTGGCTGCTCTACTTCTGGCTGGCCCTGGTGGTCACCTTCCTGGCCACCGCCATCACCGTGCGGATTCCTCCGCTGAGTCGCATTCCGGACGACCCCTACCCCGGCGTGGAGCACCAGCCGGAGAAGCTGGTCACCGGGCGGCGGTTTCACCACGCATGGGCCGAGGCACGCGAGGCCCTGCACACCGCCCCCAGCCTGGGCCGCAACGTGTGGGACAACCTGCGGGACGGTCTGAAAATGGCCATGTCCATCCTCCCGTCGATCCTCTCGATCGGTCTGATCGGACTGGTGCTGGCCCGCTACACTCCGATCTTCGACTGGCTGGGGTACCTCTTCGTGCCGTTCGCATGGATCGTGGGCCTGCCGGAGCCCCTGCTTGCGGGTAAGGCCTCGGCAACGGGCATCGCGGAGATGTTCCTCCCCGCCACCCTCGTGGCCGGGCAGGAGTCGCTCGTCCTGCGCCTGGTGATCGCGATCGTGTGCGTCTCGGCGATCATCTTCTTCTCCGCCCTCGTGCCCTCCATCCTGGCCACCAGGATCCCGGTCTCCATCCGATCGCTGGTGGTCATCTGGTTCGAGCGCGTGGCCCTCACCATTCTCATCGCCACTCCCCTCGTGAAGCTGCTCACCTAGCGCGCGGCACCCGGACTGCCCTGACACACTTCGCCCGAACCACTCCCGACCGGAAGGACCCTTCCCCATGACTCTCTTCGACACCGACCTCCCCACCACCGTGCAGCTGGGATCCTCCGGCGTCACGGTGGGTGACGTGATCGCCGTCGCCCGCCACGACGCCGGCGTGGAGCTGACCGGGGAAGCCCGCGAGCACGTCGCGACGGTGCGGCGCCACATCGACGAGCTGGCGGCGTCGGACGTGCCCGCGTACGGCATCTCCACCGGCTTCGGGGCGCTGGCCAACAAGCACATCCCGCTGGAGAAGCGCACGCGGCTGCAGAAGTCCCTGGTGCGCTCCCACGCCGCGGGCACCGGGCCCACCGTGGATCGCGAAGTGGTGCGGGCGCTCATGTTCCTGCGCGCCAAGACCCTGGCGTCCGGACACACGGGCATCCGGGTGGAGACCCTGGAGACGATGCTCGCCGTGCTCAACGCGGGCATCACCCCGGTGGTGCACGAGTTCGGATCCCTTGGCTGCTCGGGGGATCTAGCCCCGCTCGCGCACTGCGCGCTCGTGCTCATGGGCGAGGGCCGCGCCGTCGGACCGGACGGCACCGAGCGCCCCGTGCCCGAGCTGCTCGCCGAGGCCGGGATCGAGCCCGTGATCCTCGCCGAGAAGGAGGGCCTGGCGCTGATCAACGGCACCGACGGCATGCTGGGCCAGCTCATCATGGCGCTGGCGGACCTGCAGAACCTGCTCACCGCCGCGGACATCACCGCCGCGTTCTCGGTGGAGGGTCTGCTGGGTACGGACCGCGTGTTCGTCCCCGAGCTGCACGAGCCGCTGCGCCCCCACCCGAGCCAGAAGTATGCCGCGGCGAACATGCTCAAGGTGCTGGAGGGCTCCGGCATCGTGGCCTCCCACCGCGTGGGTGACAACCGCGTGCAGGACGCCTACTCGCTGCGCTGCGCCCCCCAGGTGGCGGGCGGCAGCCGGGACACCGCGGCGTACGCCCTGACCGTCGCACAGCAGGAGCTCGCCGCGGCCGTGGACAACCCCGTGGTGCTGGACGACGGCACCGTGAGCTCCAACGGCAACTTCCACGGCGCCCCCGTGGCCTACGTGCTGGACTTCATGGCCATCCCCATCGCGGACCTGGCCTCCATGTCCGAGCGCCGCACGGACCGCATGCTGGACCCGGCCCGCTCCCACGGCCTGCCCCCATTCCTCGCGGAGGACCCGGGCACGGACTCTGGGCTGATGATCGCCCAGTACACCCAGGCCGGGCTGGTCTCGGACATGAAGCGCCTCGCGGTGCCGGCCTCGGTGGACTCGATCCCCAGCTCGGCCATGCAGGAGGACCACGTGTCCATGGGCTGGCACGCCGCCCGCAAGCTGCGTCAGGCCGTGCTGAACCTGCGCCGCGTGCTCGCCATCGAGCTGCTCACCTCCACCCGCGCAATCGCCCTGCGCGCTCCCCTGGAACCGGGCGCGGCGGCGTCGGCGGTCATTGCGGACCTGGACGGCCGCGTGGGCGCACCCGGTGAGGACCGTTTCATGGCGCCGGAGATCGAGGCCGCCGAGGAGTACGTGGCCTCGGGGCGCCTGGTGCGCACGGTCGAGTCCGCGGTGGGTCCGCTGAACTGACCGGCACGCGCGGGGGTGGGGCACGACGTCGCCCGCGCGTCTCCCCGCGCGCGGCGGGTACGCGCGGTGCGGAACGCCGCGTTTGCGGAGAGGCTCTGCCGCTGGATATTGCGTTGTCGGGGGCAGGACCTCTCCCTGCACGTCCGGCCTCCCGCAGGGCAGCCCCCGGCCCTGTCCCCTCTTCAGACCGGGTTGTATTGTGGCTTACACGCGTGAAGGGAGCATCCATGCCCGTCTACGAGTTCCGGTGCGAGGCCTGCGGGCCGTTCGACGCCCACCACGCCATGGCGCAGGTGCCGCGCTCCCAGGACTGTCCCGCGTGCGGCGCGGACGCACGGCGCGTGTTCTCCGCTGTGGGCCTGTCCCGCGCGAACTCTCCCCGGGCACGCGTGATTGACGACGCCGCCCGCACGGCTGACGCGCCAGACGTCGTACGATCCCTGCCCCGCCAGCTCGGCGCCCCCGGCGCGGCCCCGGCCGTGACCCGGGACCCCCGGCACGCGAAGCTGCCGCGGCCGTAGCTTCCCCGCACTGCCGCGCGGGAACCGCCCGCGGGGCTCTCCAGAAAGGTCACGGACCATGCCAGAAGTGATTTTCCCGCTGGACTCGACCAAGCCCTTCACCGAGCAGAAGCTGGCCGGCCACAACCGCTGGCACCCGGACATCCCGCCCGTGGCCACGCTCAAACGTGGCGAGAGCTACCGCATCGACTGCCGCGAGTGGTTCGACGGCGCCATCAAGAACGACGACTCCGCGGACGACATCAGGGACGCACCCCTGAACCGGGTGCACGCACTGTCCGGGCCGTTCCGGATCGAGGGCGCGGAGCCCGGTGACCTGCTGATCGTGGACATCCTGGACGTGGGTCCCATTCCGCAGGAGGAGGGGCCGCTGGCCGGGCAGGGCTGGGGCTACACCGGGATCTTCGCGCAGAAGAACGGCGGCAGCTTCCTGGTGGACCAGTTCCCGGACGCCTACAAGGCCGTGTGGGACTTCCGCGGCGGCGAGTGCACGTCCCGGCACATCCCCGGCGTGAAGTTCACGGGCATGGTCCACCCCGGTCTCATGGGCACCGCGCCGTCCTCCGAGCTGCTGAAAACGTGGAACAAGCGCGAGGGCGATCTGATCGCCACCGATCCGCAGCGCGTGCCCCCGCTGGCTCTGCCACCCGAACCCGACGCCGCGATCCTGGGTTCGCTGACCGGTACCGACTTCGACCGCGTGGCCGGCGAGGGCGCCCGCACGGCTCCCCCGCGCGAGAACGGCGGCAACCAGGACATCAAGAACTTCACCAAGGGCTCACGAGTGTTCTACCCGGTGTACGTGTCCGGGGCGAACCTCTCCATGGGGGACCTGCACTTCTCCCAGGGGGACGGTGAGATCACGTTCTGCGGCGGCATCGAGATGGGCGGGTTCATCGACATCCACGTGGACGTAATCAAGGGCGGCATGGACACCTACGGCGTGAGCGAGAACGCCATCTTCATGCCCGGGCGCAACGGTCCCGTCTACTCGGAGTGGCTGGCGTTCTCGGGCACGTCCGTAACGCTCGACGGCGAGCAGCGCTACCTGGACTCGCACCTGTCCTACCAGCGCGCGATCCTGCACGCGATCGACTACCTCGCCAAGTTCGGCTGGTCCAAGGAGCAGGCGTACCTGCTGCTGGGCGCCGCGCCCATCGAGGGCCGCTTCTCCGGGGTGGTGGACATCCCCAACTCGTGCGCCACGGTGTACCTGCCCACGGAGATCTTCGACGTGGACATCCGCCCCTCCGCCAGCGGCCCCACGCAGGTGGACCCGGGAATGGGCGCGCCGCGGGCGATGAACCCGGGCTGATCCCGCCACGGCCCCGCGCGGACGACGCCGCTGGGTCGCCTCGCGCAGGTGGGCGCACTTCCGTCGCGGGAACCACGGTTGCCCGCCGGTGGGAGTGCGCACGCATGTCTAACGGGAGACCCCCTCAGTTTCGTGCAGCGGCCGCCAGGTGCTCCTGGATCTCCGCCAGCACCTCGTCCGGGCGCTCCTCCACCATGAAGTGCCCGGTGGGAACCGCCCGGCCGGTGATGCGCGGCAACCACGGCCGCCACGCCTCCAGCGGATCCGTCTGGGCACCCACCACGCCGTTGCTGCCCCAGAGCAGCAGGGCGGGGAGGTCGCGGGAGGTGCCGCGGTCGGCGTCGTCGTGCTCCCGATCCACCCCGGCGGCTGCGGCGTAGTCCGCGCACCACGCGGCCACGACGGACGGGTTCCGGGCGGCGGCCTCGTAGGCGACGAGCGCCTCGGGGTCGAACGTGTCCAGGGAACCGGGAGTGCCACTGAGTCCCCCGAGGGCCGCGTGCAGGAACGTGAGGGGCTCGGCGCTGATGAGCCCCTGCGGCATGGGTGCTGGCTGGGCCAGGAACAGCCAGTGGTAGTACCGGATGGCCAGCCAGTCGTCCATGAGCTCCCACACGGTGGGGGTGGGGAGGATGTCCAGCAGCGCCACGGAGCGCACGGCGTCCGGGGCGTCCAGAGTCATGCGGTGGGCGGTGCGGGCGCCGCGGTCGTGGGCCACCACGTGGAAGGACTCGTGGCCCAGGTGGCGCATCACGGCCACCATGTCCGCGGCCATGGCCCGGAAGCTGAAGTCCTCACTGTCCGCGGTGGATTCTCCGTAGCCGCGCAGGTCCGCGACGACCATGCGGTGGTCCCGCGCGAGGGCCGGACCCAGGCGGTGCCACATGGCGTGGGTCTGCGGGAAGCCGTGCAGCAGCAGGAGCGGCTCGCCCCGCCCGGCGGTCCGCACGTGGATGGTGGCCCCGGGGACCGGGATGCGGTGGGTCTCGAAGTTCTCGAACATGGGGCCATTGTGCGCTTCCCAGGTGGGAGACCATCCATGTAGCCGGGCCCGCGCCACCAGGCCCGTCAATACGTTCGAGGCGGGATGCCACACGGCTGCGGTCGGAGCAG
Source organism: Kocuria sp. UBA5001 (assembly GCF_002398425.1). NCBI lineage: Bacteria > Bacillati > Actinomycetota > Actinomycetes > Micrococcales > Micrococcaceae > Kocuria > Kocuria sp. UBA5001. The sequence continues at coordinate 17,397 of NZ_DGYR01000002.1, read as the reverse complement.
CACCGCGAGACGGCCGACGACGTCCCGTGGGCCTGGGTTGTCGGAGCCCTACTCCCCCTCGAACGGCCAGCCGTGGGCCTCGAGCATCGCGCGGATGCGTTCGAGCTCCTCGGGCTTGGGCTCGTCCTCGGTGGCGCGCTGGATGGCGGCGCGGGCGTCCGCCTCGGAGGGCGCCACCCCCTGCTCACGGGCGTCGTGGGCGAGCTGGTCCGCGATCGCGGCCATGTCCTCGTCGTTGAGCTGCGGGCGCAGCACGGCGAGCACGGGCAGGTAGTCCTGCGCGGGTACCCCGTTGGGGTAGTCTGCGCGCAGCCAGTTCATCACCCGGGCCACGTAGCCCGGCTGCCGGGGTGGCTCGTCCTGGCTCGCGCCCACCAGGGGCCACCCGGCGCGCGCGAGCTCCGCGGCGACGTCGCCCAGCTGTTCCGCGGAGGCCGCGGCGGGCCCCAGAAGGTCTCCCGCCTGGATGCCCAGGGTCTCGAGCAGCCGCTCGGTGCGGTGAGGGCCTACCGTGCGGGCCAGCAGCTCCGCGAGCGCCACGTGCTGCTCCGAGGGAACACCGTGGGGGTAGGCGGCGCGAATGTGGTCGAGTGCCGCATCGAAGGTCATCATCCGAACACCGAGATCCCTAGGTAGTGGTCCAAGCTCTTGCGGGTGATCCACAGGACCCCGATCACCACGGCAGCGAGCACGATCGCAAAGCAGAGTACCGCCCCGGCGAGCGCCAGCGGTTTGCGGCGGGCAACGCCGTCCGGGCCGGGCTCGGGGGTGGCCCGGCTCCACAGGGTGATGCCCACCGTGAACAGCGCGGGCAGTCCCGCCCCGAAGCACAGCCCGGCGAGCAGCACGGCGAGGACAGATCGGGCCATCTCGACAATCATCAGCGGGCCACCTCCTGGGCGTCGGCGCGGTCGGAGTCGGCGGGGACCACGGAGTGCGTGTCCTCGTCCCAGTCCGCGTTCACGTTGTGGCGGTCCACCTTCTGGTGCCGGGACCGCGCGAAGATCACGGCGGAGGCCACCACCAGCAGCAGGAAGATCACCACGGCGCCGGACAGCCCGCCCACGGCCCGAGCGATGATGAAGCACACCGCACCCACCACGGCCGCGGCGGGCAGGGTGAGCAGCCACCCCACGACCATGCGCCCGGCCACACCCCACCGCACGCGCGCGCCGGGCTTGCCCACGCCCGAGCCCAGGATGGAACCGGTGGCCACGTGCGTGGTGGACAGCGCCATGCCGAAGTGGCTGGAGGTCAGGATGATGGCCGCCGAGGATGCCTCGGCCGCCATCCCCTGCGGCGGTTCGATCTCCACAAGGCCCTTGCCGAGCGTGCGGATCACGCGCCATCCGCCCAGGTACGTGCCCAGGGCGATGGCCACCGCGCAGCTCACGATGATCCACACCGGCAGCCCGCTGCTCTCGATTCCCTGGACGCTGAGGCTGCCGTGGGCGATCAGCGCCAGGGCGATCACGCCCATGGTCTTCTGCGCGTCACCGGTGCCGTGGGCCAGGGACACCAGCGACGCCGTTCCCACCTGTCCCCAGCGGAACCCCCGGTCCCGGTGCGCCTGGGACGCCGCGCGGCCGATGAGGTAGACCAGGGCGGTGCCCACGGCGGCCACGCACCCGGCGATGAACGGCGCCAGCGCGGCCGGGACGAGGATCTTCTGGACCACACCGGCCCAGTTCACGCCGGCCACGCCCAGGGAGGCGAGCCCGGCCCCGATCAGCCCGCCGAACAGCGCGTGGGAGGAGCTGGAGGGCAGCCCGAACAGCCACGTGGCAAGGTTCCAGAGGATGCCCCCGATCAGCCCGGAGAAGATGAGGGTCAGGGCAATGGTGGGGTCCAGCCCGGAAACGAGTCCGCCGTCCTTGGTCTGGATGAGCAGCACGTCCTTGGTGACCGTGGTGGCCACTTCCACCGACAGGAACGCGCCCACCAGGTTCAGCACCGCGGACAGGGCCACCGCGGTACGGGGCTTGAGCGCCCCGGTGGCGATGGAGGTGGCCATCGCGTTGCCGGTGTCGTGGAATCCGTTGGTGAAGTCGAAGGCCAGAGCGGTCACGACCACCAGGCCCAGGATCACCAGTTCAGCTGTCATGGTCCCAGGATGACGGCCCCTGGCGCCGCACACCAAACCCGCCCCCAGGACGGCCCAGAGGAGCATGCGACGGGCAACCAGTTCATGCACACGAACAGGAGCGTTGGGCGCGTCTGAACCCGGGGGCATACTCTCCCCATGACCTCTGGCTCCCACCACGGACCGGGCTCCGGCGAGACCTGGCACGAACGCTCCCCGGCCACGGGAACCGGCGAGCTGCCCATCCTCAGCCCGCGCCCGGATCCCCAGACCCACCGGGGCTACGCCCACGGCACGGATCCGCGGCGGTGGCGGATCCTGGCCGTGCTGCTCGTGGCCATCTTCATGTCCCTGGTGGCCGTGAGCATCATCAACGTGGGGCTGCCCTCCATCCAGGAGGGGCTGGGCGCCTCCGAGTCCCAGCTGCAGTGGATCCTCTCCGGCTACGCACTGACCTTCGGGGTGGTCCTGGTGGCGGGTGGCCGCGCCGGGGACGTGTTCGGGCGCGGGTTCCTGTGGATGCTCGGGGTGGCCATCTTCACGCTGTCCTCGATCGCCGCGGGCCTGGCAGCGGATCCCACCATGCTGATCGTGGCGCGCTTCGTGCAGGGGGTGGGCTCCGGGCTGCTCAACCCTCAGGGCGTGGCCATGATCCAGCAGTACTTCAAGGGAGCGGAGCGCGGGAAGGCGTTCGGCATGCTGGGCAGCGCCGTGGGTGTCTCCGTGGCCATCGGCCCGGTCCTGGGAGGTCTGCTGATCCAGACGGGCGGCGCGGCCGAGGGGTGGCGGTGGCTGTTCGTGGTGAACGTCCCCGTGGGCGTCGTCGCGCTTGTGCTCGCGTTCCTGTGGTTCCCCCGCCCGCTGCTGCGCGGGCCCGAGGGCACCACCATCCGCCACGCCCTGCGGGAGATGGACCCCACGGGTGCGGTGCTCCTGGGCATCGCGCTGCTCGCCACCCTGCTCCCGTTCATCGAGATCGGCTCCCCCGGCACGAGCCCGTGGGTGTGGGCCCTACTCGCGGTCGCCGCCATGTTCCTGGCCCTGTGGATCGCGTGGGAGAAGCACTTCAAGGCCTCTGGGCACCAGCCCATGGTGGACCTGAACATCTTCAAGGTCAGCAGTTTCCTCAACGGCACCCTGCTGATCTCGCTGTACTTCCTGGGCATCACGAGCGTGTGGGTGCTTGTCACCCTCTACATGCAGAAGGGGCTCGGCCACACCGCGCTGGCCGCCGGTTGCGTGGGCCTGCTCAATGCCCTCGCGAGCGCGGTGGCCTCCAACCTTGCCGGCAGCCGCGTGAACCGGATGGGCCGCAAGATCGTGGTGCTCGGCATGCTCAGCGTGGTCGTGGGCCTGCTGCTGAGCATGGCGGTGATCCTGCTGCACGACTCCTGGCACATCAGTGAGTGGTGGCTCGTGCTCACCCTGGGCTTCGTGGGTTTCGGCCAGGGCGCCGTGGTGAGCCCCAACCAGACACTCACGCTCGCGGAGGTGCCGCTCGAGTACGCGGGCAGCGCCGGTGGTGTGATGCAGACCGGCCAGCGCGTGGGCACCGCCGTGGGCATCGCCATGATCACCGCGGTGGCGTACGGAGTGATTGCCGACCAGGGCTGGTCCGTGGGCATCGCGGCGGGACTGGGCGTTGTGGTGCTCGTGGTGCTCGTCGCCCTGGCCGTGGCCCTGCGGGACATGCGCCACCGCGCCCGGCAGGACTCCCGCGCCTGAGTCACGGCGCGCACACCACGACGACGCCGGAGCGCTCACCCCCCCGGGGGGGGGGCCGCGCTCCGCACTCTCCCGGTGGTACGACGATGCCGCCGCGCCCTCCCAGCCCCGGCCCCCGGCAGACGGGGATGTGAGGCGCGGAGGTGGCGCGGCGGCGTCGTGAACCGGGATGCCTGCCGGGTCAGCCCTTCTTCAGGGTGATCTGCCAGCTGGCGTCGCCCTTCTCCACGAAGTCGGTGACCTCGTGGCCGTCCGTGGCCGCCCACTGCGGAATGGCCTCGGTGGCCTGGGTGCAGTCGAAGTCGATCACCAGGTGGTCGCCGGTCTGCAGGGTCTGCATGACGTCCTTGGCCTCGATCAGCGGGAACGGGCACACGGCACCGAGCGAGTCCAGGGCGTAGTAGCCGTCGCCCAGGTCCGTGAGCTTCTTCGACGGTGCACCTGCCGGGTCCTTGACCATGAGCGCGGTGGGTGCCGCGGCGAAGCCCGAGAACACGTTCGCACCCGAGGTGCGGGGAGCGCCCGCGGTGGGGGCGGCGTCGATCGAGTTGTCGTCCGGTGCGGTGGCGTCCACCGTGTGGTCCAGGCTCTGGGCGGTGGAGTAGGTGCCGTCTTCGCCGGTGGCGGGCTGCGTGACGGTGGGCTTGAGCCAGATCTTCGTGGCCGCCCCCACGCCCAGGGCGATGAACAGCAGCGCGATCCAGCCCTGGAAGGTGAACAGGCTGGTCTGGACCATGCCGTTGCCCACTGTGCAGCCACCGGCCAGGGCCGCGCCCACACCCATGAGCAGGCCGCCCGCGATGGAGCGCACCGTGGTGGTGGCGTCCGGGACGCGCACGCGGAACTCACCCGTGGACTTGGCGGCGATGAACGAGCCCACCAGGATGCCGAGCACGAGCATCACGCCCCAGTCCAGCTTCCCGTCCGCTCCGGTGACCAGGAAGTTCAGCAGGTTGGCGGTGGGAGTGGTGATGCCCAACCCGTCATTGCGGCCGGTCGCGGCGGACAGCGGCCACGCGATGACGCCGATCAGACCCACGAGCGCGCCGGCGGTGTAGACGTGCAGGGGCTTCTTCCATGCGGGACGGCCGTTCAGCCGTGCGGGCTTCACAGTGTTCTTCTCGCGGTTGAGGAAGTGGCGCACCATCACACCGGTGACCGCGGCCAGGACGATCACGAACAGCCACGGGGAGACGCCCAGGGCACTGGGGATGGTGGTGAGCCCGGTGTCCCACTGCTTCATACCGGAGTTGAAGCCCTTGAGCACGCCGGTCTTCATGGCGGACGCGGACAGCGCGTACATGGCCAGCGCAATCCAGGAGCCCACGAGGCCCTCGCCGGAGCGGTACCACGTGCCGGAGGCGCAGCCACCGGCCAGGATGATGCCCACCCCGAACATGAACCCGCCCACGACCACGGCCAACGGCATGAACGAGGGGTAGTCGGGGGAGATCACCCCGAGGGTGGTGAGCGCAGCGAGCCCCACGGCGTGCACCGTGATCACCACGAGCAGAGCCGTGAACGTGCGCCACGAGCGCTGCAGGAAGATGTCCCGCAGCATGCCCGTCACGCAGAAGCGCCCGCGCTGCATCACGATGCCGAGCACGGCACCCAGGACGAGTCCGGAAAGGATCATGAGTGTGTACCTGGTTCCTGTGCGCCCGGGAGAGCGCACGTGTCGGAAATGGTTGACGAGGGAAGGACCACTACTGAACTACGCTCGAGCGCCGAGGTCCAGGGAGGTGTCACACGGCGCAACAGTGGGCCCAAGTTTGCTGCCCGAGTCGATGTTCCAGACTGAGGTATGCAGTCCACCCCCGCACCACCCCCGAGCAGGCTCCCGGCGACCACAACGGCGTCGTGATCCCCACGGACACGCATTTTGGGATCAGATGCACCGGCGGGTCCACCGCGCCCGCGTGGTCCGGGGCGTTTGCCAACAACTGTGCCACCCAGCTGATCGGGGGCGATGACTCAAGCCGATCACCCGGAGCAAAACTGAGGTTTTGTCGGCCATGATGAGAGGCCCCTGCTCAACACCGCCTTGAGCGCCTCCCCCACCCGCCCCACCGACATCGGCACCTGCCCGAACACCGCTCTGGGGATCGGGCAGCGGCACAGCTCCGCCGTGCGGGACTCGTCCCAGTCCACGTAGACGTACCAGCCGCCCTCGTTGTCGCCTCGGACCTCCGCGGGGTCGGCCTCCACACCGTCCACCTCGAACGCCGTCCGCCGCACCCTCCCCACCGCGCACAGCTCCTGCCGCTTGGACAGGTACGCCCAGATCACGTCCCCCGACTTCATGGTGCGGAAGCCCGTGCGCAGGCACCAGCGGTCGATGGGCTGCGAGCGCCCGATGGCCTCCCACACCTCGGTCGCGTCCTCACGGGTGCGCCAGTCCGCGGGCATGTGCTCCGCGTGCGATGCGGGGTTGATGGGCAGGAACCAGTGGACGTCCTCGCTCATCCTCGCCCCACCCACGAGTCCGCGGAGCCGTCCGCCAGCAGCGCGTCGTACCCCTCCCGGTACGTGGGGTACCGCCACTCCTCGCGGGGCACCAGGGCGTGCACCAGCTCCCCGTCCACGATCTTCCCGAGCGGCCCCTCCCCCGGCCCGGAGTCGTCCGGGGGCACGGGCACGCCCAGCCGGTGCGCGAGGTGCGCGGCCACGTCACCCAGCAGGGCGGCGTCGTGGTCCACGGCGTGCAGCAGCCGCGGGAGGCGGGAAGCAGCCGACGACGCCGCCGCGCCGCCTCCCCCCGTGACCGTCCCGTTCTGCGGGACGTCCGTTCGCTCACTCTCTGCAGCACCGCCCCCACCGGTGGTCAACGCCCGCTCGCCCGCCACGGTGCCCCGCTCCAGCAGGGTGGCCAGAACCGTCACGAGGTCGTCCCGGTGGATCCGGTTGGTCACCCGCCGGTGGGCCAGGGGCGCGCCGCGGCGCACCCGGTCGACCATGGACGTGCGCCCCGGGCCGTAGATCCCCGCGGGCCGCACGATCACGAGGTCCGGGAACAGCTGCCCGGCCAGCTCCTCCGCCGCGAGCAGCACGTGGGCGGTGGGCCGCTGCGGATCGGGCGGGGTGGCCTCGGTGACACGTTCGCCGTCGCCGCCGCCCAGCACACCCGTGGAGGACACCAGGACCACGAGTGGCTCTTGCTCCCCGAGTGCGCGCCGCAGCCCTCGCAGGCCGCCCAGGTAGGTGTGCTCGTAGCCGGCGACGTCGTGGCCGTCCGACGTGAGGGTGACCACCACCGCGTCGACCGCGGGAAGCTTCGTGCCCGCGGGGTCGGTGAGGTCCAGCGAGAGGCCGGTGAGCGGTGCGGGTAGCCGGTCCGCGTGGCGGCGCACACCCGTGGCCGCCCACCCCCGCTCCACCAGTCGCAGGCCCAGCGCGGTTCCCACGTCCCCGCAACCGGCCAGCAGAACGGTTCGCGTCGCGTTTTCAGTCATGCCCTCAGCCTGTCACGCGCACACCGCGTCGCAACCCCGCCGCCCGTTCCCCGGCCGCTCAGCACGACGACGCCGCCCGCCCCCGTTCCGCGCCACCCGCCCTCGTCCAGGGGGCCGGGCGCCAACTTCCGGCACTGCTGCGCGCTACGCGGTCGAACCGGCCAGGAGCTCCTGCACCGCACGCGTCATCGGCCCCGGGGCCCACGAGCCCACACCCGCGATACGACCCACGGGCCGGGCGCCGCGCAGAGCGTTGGTCACGAACACCTCCGAGGCCTCAACGCAGTCCTGCACGGTGAACGGCCGCTCCCGCACCTCGACCCCCGCGGTGCGCAGCGCCGAGAGAACCCGGGCGCGCATCACCCCGGGCAGGATCCGGCCGTCCACGGGCGGGGTGGTGACCACGCCGTCGCGCACCACGAACACGTTGGCCCGCCCGGTCTCCAGCACCGTGCCGTCCTCGTCTACCAGCAGCGGATCGCACACCGGGGACCACGGCCCGGGCACGGCGTCCAGGGCGCAGCGGTCCGCCCACTTGTGGCACCCCCACCCGCCGGGCACCACCACCGGGCGCAGCACCCACGGCTCCACGGGAGGGGCCGCGCCGGGAGGGTTCAGCGGCGCGTGGGGCATCTCGGTGCAGAGACCGCCCGCGTCCGGGACCGCCGTGACCCGCAACCGGTGCGGGCCGTCCAATCCGGCGGCACGCTGGATGATCTGCTCCGCGAGCGCCCCCGGCAGCTCACGGGAGAAGCACTCATGGACGCTGCTCCCGAGTCGCGCCAGGTGCTCCGCCAGCTGCTCGGGGCGGCCCTCACGCACGAGCATCGTGGTGAAGATCCCCAGGGAGGGGTCGGGGGTCGAGCGGATCACGGGCGCGCCCCGCAGGATGGCCGCGCACCCCGCAGGCTCGCGTTCTTTCGTGGCGGACCGCCCGACGAGCGACGTCGCAGAAACCGGTCCCCACCCGTCACCGCCGGGCGCCGCCCCGGCACGAGCGGACGGGCCCGGCGAGGCGGTCGGACCCGTCACGCTGCCGCTTCCCTCAGCCGCCTCGTCGCGGGCTCCGCCGTCCTGGGAGGCATCGACCACGCACCCCGGGGTCTCCACCTCCGCGGACTCCGCGTGCTCCCGCCACTCCCGGGACAGCCCCGCCCCGAACCGGGCGCCCACCGCATCCAGCAGCGGAGCGGCCTTCACGAGCGTCTCGAACGCCTCCCCGTCTGGGTCCGAGTCCGCGACGATCCCGCCGCCCACACCCAGGCGCACGGCCCCGCCGGAGAACTCGAAGGTCCGGATGGCCACGTTCATCGCGAGCCCCGCCACCGGGCTCACGCACCCCACGGCGCCGGTGTAGACGCCCCGGGCCGTGGTCTCCAGCGCGTTGATGATCTCGGTGGCCCTGATCTTCGGCGCCCCCGTGCACGAGCCGGGCGGGAACGTGGAACGCAGCAGGGCGGCGTCGTCGAGCCCGGGGCGCAGCGTGCCGTGGACGTCCGCGACCAGGTGGTGCACGCCCGTGTGCGGCTCCACACGCGGCACGGCGGGGCTCAGGACGGAACCGGGGACGCACGCGCGGGAGAGGTCGTTGCGCATGAGGTCCACGATCATCACGTTCTCCGCGCGGTTCTTGGCGGAGGAGTGCAGCGCGCGGGGGTCCGAGTCCGCGGGCGCGGTGCCCTTGATCGGGGAGGTCAGCACGTCGCGGCCGGTGCGGCGCAGGTAGAGCTCGGGCGAGAAGCTGGCCACCGCGCCGCCCGGCACGCGCAAAAACCCGGCGAAACGCGGCCGCAGCCACTCGTACCCGGCGCAGAACAGGTCCAGTGGGTCACCGTCGAATGCCGCCGTGAGCTCGCGGCAGATGTTCGCCTGGAAGATGTCCCCGTCCCGGATGTGCTCCAGCGCGCGCCGCACGGCCTTCGCGTGGGCCTCGCCGGTCACGGCGGCTTCGAACGGCCCGCACCGGTACGGGCGCGGGGCGCACACCCCGGACGACGACGCCGGGCCGGACCCGAGCGCCCGCCCCACCGCCGCGATCGTCTCGGCCACCCGGGCAGGGTCTGCTCCGGGAAGGGACTCGCAGAACCAGCGGTCCGCGGCGGCGTCGTGCACCAGGACGTGGTCATAGTGCGCGAGGTGGTGCTCCGGCAGGCCGCCCGAGCGCGGAGGGGCGGGCGGAAGCGACTCGAGGCGACGCGAGAGCTGGTAGCCGAGGTAGCCGATCCACCCGCCGCCGAACCGCGCGGGACCAGCGTCATTGCTTCCCGCAAGAGCGCGGACCGGAGCGTCGTCGGTCGCGGAGCCCAGCGCGGCGAACGGGTCCTCGTCCGCACCCACCACGCGCGTGGGCCGGACGCCGATCACCGCGTCCCCGTGCGCCCAGTCGCCGAGCAGCGCCGCGAGCCCGGGCTCGTCGCGCAGCGCGCGCAGCATCTGCACGGGACTCACGCGGTGCGGCAGGGCGGTGCGGGGCACGGGTTCCTCTCGAGGGCGGGGCTGGTCGAGCCCATGATACGAACCCACCGCCCCGCGCGGGTGCGCGGAGCGGCGGGTTCGACGAGGCAGGGGCGGGTGGCAGCGGCGTCGCCGTCCCGGGGGGGGGCACCCGCGGGGCACGACGACGCCGCGCGCTCAGTCCTCGGGCGCGGCCTCCAGGGCAGAGGCGTGGTGCGCGGCCCGCGAGCCGGTCTTCTCCGACTCGACCTCGTGCACCGGATCGTCGTCCGTGGCCTTGAACGTCTGACCCTTGAACTCGAACTCGTCCGTGTGCGTGGACCGGACCGTCCCCCGGGTGGGCCCCTGCGGGGTGTTCCACTGGACGCGGTCGCCCGTGCTGAACGCCATGGTGTGCCTCTCCTCAGTGGTGCGCGGTGATCAGATCTTCACGACCATCTTGCCGGTGTTCGCGCCCTTCATCATGTCGATGAAGGCGTCCACGGCGTGGTCCAGGCCCTCCACCACGGTCTCGTCGTAGGCGATCTTCCCGGAGGTGAACCACTCGGTCATCCGGGAGGTGTACTCCTCGGTGACGTCCCAGTGGTCACCCATGGTGAAGCCTTCGAGCATGAGCGAGTTCTTGATGATGTTGCCCATGTTGTCCGGACCGCAGGGGCGCTCGGTGGAGTTGTACTGGCTGATCGCGCCGCACACCGCCACCCGGCCGTGCCGGTTCAGCACGTCGAGGGCCGCCTCGAGGTGGTCGCCGCCCACGTTGTCGTAGTAGACGTCCACGCCGTCCTCGCCCACGGCCTTCGCGAGCTGCTCACGGATGGGGGCGTCCTTGTAGTTGAGCACCGCGTCGAAGCCGTACTTCTCGGTCAGCAGCTTGGCCTTCTCGTCCGAACCGGCGGAGCCGATCACGTACGAGGCGCCCAGCTGCTTGGCGATCTGACCGGCCGCGGAGCCCACGGCACCGGCAGCACCGGAGACGAACACGCGGTCGCCCTCCTTCAGCCCGGCAATGCGGGTGAGTCCGGTGTAGGCGGTCATGCCCGTCATCCCCAGGATGCCCAGGTACACGGACAGCGGGGTGTCCGGGAGCTCCTGGATGGCGGTGAACTCGTCCGCGGAGCCCTGTGCGAGGTCCCGCCAACCGTACTGGTGCAGCACGGGGGTGCCCTCAGGCAGCTTCTCGGAGCGGGACTCGACCACGCGGCCCACGGCGCCGCCGGTCATGGTCTCGTTCAGCGCGAACGGCGGCACGTAGCTCTTCTCGTCCCGCATACGGCCGCGCATGTAGGGGTCCACGGAGATGAACTCGTTGCGCACGCGCACCTGGCCGTCCTGCAGCTCGGGCAGCTCCACGGTCTCGGTGCGGAAGTTCTCGGGCTCGGGCCACCCCTCCGGGCGGGAGACGAGCTGGATCTGTGTGCTGATGGAATCGTTGGTAGCCATGTATGCATCGTGGCACGCCCGGACGCTTGCCGCAGCAAGGATTCGCGCCCAGCGGACGTTGCCCCCGGTTGCTCGTCACATGGGGCAGCCCAGGAGTAATTTACGCGCCCCACGGTGATTGCCGACGCCGCACGGACCGGCTCCCGGGGGCACCCCGCGCGCGGCTCAGCCCTGACGAGCCTTCATGCGCGGGTTCTTCTTGTTGATCACGTAGGTCTTGCCCCGGCGGCGGACCACCTGCGAGCCGGGGATCTGCTTGAGGGAGCGGAGCGAGTTGCGGACCTTCACGGACCCTCCTTTTTGCGAATAATTCTCATTCAGGAGAATAGCACGGCGGGTCGGCATCCACGGCCCGCTGCACCGGTTCGCCCTGCTGGGTCGCCAGGGGGAGATCCAGCGTGACGGTGGTGCCTTCCCCCTCCACCGACTCCAGGGCCACGGACCCCCCGTGCTGCTCCACGATGGTGCGCATGATCACGAGCCCCAGTCCCGTTCCGGGCACCTGCTGGGCCGTGGCGTTGGAGGCCCGGGTGAAGCTCGTGAAGAGGGACCCCACCTCTTTCTCGGGAATGCCCATCCCGGTGTCCGTGCACGTCAGGCGGACTCCCGTGCCACCGGAGGTGCGTTCCAGCGTCAGCGTGACCGCGCCGTGGGGCGGGGTGAACTTGATGGCGTTGCCCACCACGTTGGTGACGGCCCGCTCCAGACGGTCCCGGTCCCCGGACACGGGCCACGAACCGTCCGTGTCCACGTGGACGGTCACCTCGCCCGCCGCGGCCTGGGGAACGAGATTGGTGACCACCCTGGACACGCACTCTGCGAGGTCCAGCACACGGTGGCGCGCCGAGCGGTTCTCCTGGTCCTGGTCCAGCTTGTTGATCAGCAGCAGGTCCTCGATCAGCAGCCGCAGCCGTTCCGTGTTGCGCCGCACCACTTCCAGCACGCGGGCCTGTTCCGGGCCGACACTGCCGAAGTCCCCGTCCTGGAGCATCTCCACATAGCCGCTGATGGACGTGAGCGGGGTTCGCAGCTCATGGTTGGTGGTGGAGACGAACACGGATTTCTGGCGGTTGAGCTCCGTGAGCTGCTCCAGGGTGCGCTCCCGCTGCTCCACCACGTCCCGGGCCTCGCGGGTGAAGGCGTTGAAGGACGCGGCGAGGCCCACCACTTCAAGAGCGCCGTGGGAGGTTTCCGCGACGGCGTCGTGATCGCCCGCGCGCTGCCTCGCCACCGTGCGCTGCAGCGCGAGCAGCGGCGCCCCGAGGGCGCGGTCCGCGCGGCCCAGGGCGAGGAACGCCACCGCGATCGACAGCATCGCGGCAGTCACCACGGCGGCCGCGGCCAGGGTCATGGACCGGTTCAGGTCCGCTCTGCGCTGCTCCCGCAGGCGGGAGGCGTCCGCCCGGACGTCCTCCAGTGTGCCGAGGGCCCGGTCCATGGCGGATGTCGTAGTGGGCAGGTCCAGAGATCTCCGTGGGGTGTCCCTCCCTGGTTCCCGGGTGAGACCGAGCCAGGTGTCCACGGACTCGTTCAGGGACCGCAGCTGCGGCAGCCGGCCGGCCGCCACCTCACCCAGAACCTCCTGGGCCCCGGTGAGGTCCGCCGTGGCCTCCGCGTACTCCCGCGTAAAGGTCCGGTCTCCGCTGACCGCGTAGCCGCGCGCGGCCGTCTGGGCGCGCAGCAGCGTGGCCTCCACCTGGTGCGTGGCATCCACCAGGGGGGTGATGGTGGTGCGCGTGGTGGCCACGTTCAGCTGCACCGTGTGCAGGCCCCACAGCGCGGTGGCGCCGGTGAAGACCAGCATGAGGCACAGCAGGACGAGCACCTGCAGGAGGATGGCGCGCACCCCGCGGTGGCGGACACCGTCGCGCACGCGGGTCAGTGCCGGGAAGCGGGCGCTCATCCGTCCACCTCCGTGAAACCCGAACGGGTCATGGTGCCCCACTGCTGGCGGCGCCCCAGCAGGGAGGCCGCCCAGCCCTCCATGCGCCACCACGCCGTGAGCTGGCGGTAGCCCAGGTTCTCCAGGACCACCGCGCCCAGCGTAATGCCCAGGTCCCGCCAGCGGGGGTACTTGTGGTAGCTCAGCTCCTCGATCGTCACGGCCGCGAGGGTCACGATGATCGCGTACGCGTAGGCCACGAGCATGAACAACAGGAAGTACTGCCAGGACACGAGTCCCAGCGCGAAGCCCAGGGCGATCAGTACCAACCCGGCGAGTTCCAGCAGCGGGGCGATCAGCTCGAAGAGCCAGTAGTACGGAACCGCCACGAGACCCAGCCGGCCGTAGCGGGGGTTGAACAGCATGTCCCGGTAGGCCCACAGGGTCTCCCACAGACCCCGGTGCCAGCGCGCCCGCTGCCGCCGCAGCACGGGCAGGGTGCTGGGGACCTCCGTCCAGCAGATGGGCTCCGTGAGGAAGGTGACGCGGTAGGGCCGGCGCTGCCTGCGGAGGGTCCGGTGCAGACGTATCACCAGTTCGAAGTCCTCACCGATGCTCGAGGCGTCCAGGCCTCCCACCGCCACGAGGGCATCCCGGCGGAAGACACCGAACGCGCCGCTGATCAGCAGCAGCGCGTTGATCCGGGACCAGCCTGCGCGTCCCAGGTGGAAGGCTCGCAGGTACTCCATCACCTGGATGTCCGCCAGGGGGCTGCCGGGCATCCGCACCTCCAGGACACGACCGCCCTTGACCCGGCATCCGTTGACGGCGCGGATCACTCCGCCGGCGGCCACCATGTTGATCGGGTCCTCGATGAACGGCCGGGACACCGCGAGCAACGAGCCGGGATCCAGGATGGAGTCCGAGTCCACGAACAGCACGAGGTCCTCGCGGGCCAGGTTCACGCCCACATTGATCGAGTCCGAGCGGCCCGAGTTGGCCTTACGCACCACCGTGAGCCGGGTCCGCCCGTCCCGGGGGACGTGGATGCTCGTGGGGGCCTCCCGTACCGGGACGTCCTCGGGCATCCGGCGGGCCACGGGGACCAGGTCGAAGGCCTTGCGCAGCACCTCGAAGCCGTTGTCGCTGCTGCCGTCGTCCACCACCACGACCTCGTGGTGCGGGTGCTGCAGGGACAGGAAGGATTCCACGGCCACGCGGATCCCCATCTCTTCGTTGTGCATGGCGGTGACCACGCTGATCCCCGGCATGGTCCGCGAGCGCATGAGTTCCTCGCGTCCTGCGAACGGGATCCGCCGGTGGTACGCCACGAAGTCCACCGCGGCGAGCACGATCATCACCAGGTAGGAGGAGTTGATCAGCAGGAAGTAGACGAGCACGGGCCAGGCCACGAACGCGAGCACCGCGGCCACCCCGGTGCGCAACAGCTCAATCCAGTCCACGCGTAGCACTCCTCATGGCGGTCAGTTGCAGGGCGTAGGTGGCCGGCTGCACGGCGGGGCCCGGGGCCTTCGCGAACTCCCGCAGTTGCTCGTGGCCCCGCGGGCCCAGTTCCGTGAGCGCCACGGCCGCCCGTTCGGACTGTCGCGGGCGGGTGTCCGCCATGAGGGGTGCGAGCGCCTCCACCGAGGAGGGCAGGCCGATTGCTTCGAGGGCAGCCACGGCGGCGAGCGCCACGGTCTCGTCCGGGTGACGGGCGAAGCGCGCGAGCAGCGTCAGGTCGCTCGAGCCCCCGATCTTGCCGAGCGCTTCCACGAGGGCCGCGAGCGTGCGGGGGTCCTCCTCGGCAGCGATGTGTTCCCGGACCACGGGTGCCGCTTGCGGCAGTGGGCGGGAGCCGATCACCGTGGCGGCGAGGTGGCGCACGGAAGGCTGCGGGTGCGTCGTCGCCTCCATGACCACCCCGGCCACGGGCTCGTCGAACGTGCACAGGGACTCCACGGCCACCCAGCTCGGGAGCCCGCGCGGGCGACGTCGCGGGGCCACCGCGCGTACGACGGGTCGGGCGGCTGCGCCGTCGCCGATGAGCGTGAGCGCGCGCGCGGCGGCGACCACCACGTCCATGGAACGGTCCTGGAGCAGGGGGACGATCTTGCCGCCCGACTCGCGCTCCCGCATCAACCCGAGAGTCCACGCGGCGTACGCGCGGCGGATCGCCCGACGGGAAGACAGCCCGCGAAGGGCCCAGCTCGAGCGGCCGTGCGAGCGCAGCACCTCGGCGAGGGCACGCGCCGGTTCCCCCTTGACCTTGGAGAGCATCGCGGAGACCGCGCGGTCCACCACGCGGGTGCGCCGGGGGGCCACCGAGGTCAGCTGGGTCAACGCGGAGCGGTCGTTGTCCTCCCCCGAGGCGACCTCGAGCATCGCCGGCCTGAGCTCAGCGAGCAATTGGCGTTCCCTGTGGTCCCGCCACAACCGGCCGGTGCGTGAACCGAGCACCAGGGCGAGCAGGAAGATCGCCGCCCACACCAAGACCCACAACACCCCGGACAACAGCTGGGGGGACACGATGGTCTGGGTGGCCACCGCCAGCTCACCGCCCCCGGCCGAGCATCGAGTTGACCCGGTGCAGCAGCTCGCGCGGGCTGAAAGGTTTGGTCACGTAGTCGTCGGCGCCCGTGTTGTAGCCGTCGTCCACGTCCGTGTCCCGGGCGCGCGCGGTCAGCAGCAGCACCTTGACCCCGTCCAACCGGTCCATGGTCCGGATCTGGCGCAGCACGTCCAGTCCGCTGAGACCGGGCATCATGACGTCCAGCACCACGAGGTCCGGGATGGCGTCCTCCAGCGCGCCCAGCGCAGCGGTGCCGTCCTCCACCGCCCGGACCTCGTATCCCGCCTGCTGCAGTTTGAAGACCACGAGGTCGCGGATGTCGGGGTCGTCGTCCGCAACGAGGACGGACGGGTGTTCAGGGCTCACGAGGGCGCTCCGTGTGTCTGGGGGGATGGACACGCTCCGGGTCCGCGGCAGCGGAGGAGATGAGGCCAAGAGTATTCGAATACATGCAGGTTGGTGGGAGGTGACACTTCGCGCGGTGGAATCAGCCGCGGGGCTTCATCTCCTTCTCCACGACCCACTTGTGGTTGGTCATGGTCATGCCGTCCGCCTTGTAGTCCACCATGTAGACGGTCTGGGTGGTGGAGGAGGCAACGGTGCCCGTGGCGCCCTTCATGCCGGGCATGTGGTCCGCCTCGATGGTGACCTCAGTGCCGTCCGCGAGGCGCTCGGAACCGGCACCCTGGAGTTCCTCCTGGACGACCCACTTGTGGTTGGTGACCTCGGGTCCGCCGTCCGTGGGGGTGTAGTTCACGGCGTAGGCCACGGTCTTGTAAGCGCCCACCACAGTGGCCGGGGCGCCCTTCATGCCCTCCATGTGGTCGGCGGTCAGCGTGACCTGCGTGCCCACCGGGTAGGTGGGCTTCTCCGCGGCGGTGATGCCCTCCGGGGCGGGGCCACCGTCCATGGCGTGCATGTGCTCGTGCCCGCCCTGGCTCGCACTGGGCGTGCCACTCGCGGAGGACGACGTCGCCTGGCTCGTCGCGCTGGAGGTCGCGCTGGTCTCGTGGCCCTCGTGGGCGGAGTGGTCCGCGGAATCGGAACCGGCGGAGCAGGCGGTGGCGGTCACCAGGATGGCGAGACCGGCGAGGGTGAGGGGAAGTCGACGCATGGGAAAGGATCCTTTCTGCGGGCCCGCCCGGGTTGCTGGACCCCGGTACGGGCGGGTTTCTGGTGGGAGTGCGCGGTGGCAGCGGAACCCTGCTTCATTGGTTCCCTACAGCAGGGTGCCCTACAGCAGGGTACCGAGGGAGGCGACGAAGCCGCCCAGCATGAACGCGCTGATGCCGTACGCCAGGGGGCGGTTGTCCATGGGGCCGCCGCCGGAGGCGTGGTGGGTGATGGCGTGGCCCTTGCCGCGGCGCAGCAGGGCCTTGTTCACCGGGTACGCCGCGAAGTACGCGATCACGAGGGACAGGGCCATGGAGCCCCAGAAGAGGGCGTCGAGCAGGCCGGCGTCCATGGCGCCGGGGACCAGCCACATGACGAGGTTGTCCACGACCTCCATGGTGAGGATGGAGACGGTGTCCGCGGCGAGCACGAGACGCAGGGCCCGACCCACGCTGATGCCGGCGCGCAGCAGGGGCAGGGAGGACAGGGCATAGCCGAACACGAAGGCCAGGGCGATGGCCACGGCGGTGCCCACCACATTGTCCCAGCCGAACACGGTGGAGAGGATCAGCCCGGCGATCTCGCCGATGGAACACCCGGTGAGGCAGTGCAGGGTGGCGCTGGCTGCCATGTTCGACATGTCGTGACCCGCGTGGGGGCCTTGACCCCGAATCGT
>NZ_DGYR01000003.1:4299-87551 GCF_002398425.1 Kocuria sp. UBA5001 | reverse complement strand
CCGCAACCTCACCAACTACATCGCCAGCGCACTCCTCGAAGCCGGCGGATTCAGACCACACCTACACCCCGAATTGTGAAGAGCCTCTTTGGGCATGTCTAGACGCTACCTGTGATCAGGCAGGATCCCTAGGAAGCACCATCCGTCAGGGGAGCGTTGCGCTTGAGTTGGTCATTTCCGTGGGATGTCTTGAGACGGTGAGCAAAGCATGCACCCGGCGGGCCTCGAAGCGTATGGGAGGCGGATTCATCCTGGACCCAAGCGCATGACCTGCAACCGAGCCGTGCCTAGCGACACGCCCTAGACATGCGGAAGGGCACCGCGCCAACGGTGCCCTATCCTGGGTTCTGGAACGAACAACTGAGTCCATTCTAGCGCCTGCGCCAACAGGTGCAATGGAGCGCCCAGCGATGGAAGACCTGGGGGTGGCCTGAGACGCGGCCACGCATCAACATCACCAGCCGCCTCACACGCGGTGCTCCCCGGGTCAGAGCCGGTTTCTCTTGCCGAGCGCACAGCCGGGGGCCGTCACCAGGGATCGCAAGACCTGGGCAGCGAAGGAGTGCCAAGCCCTACAGTGCCGCTCGTGGACAGCAGCCCTGCCACGAGGCGAGTACCGGAGCTGTGCGCACATGCCGCCACTGTCCACGAGTAATGCCGTGGGCCTTCTTCAACCACCCATGAGGTGGTCAACCGATGCGACCGATCGACCGACCGGGCTGATCCGCACGTGTTCAAGATGGCTTAGACGCTCCCCACCCCACCCTTCCTCACGAAGGTGCGCACCGGGATTATCTAAGGCATCACCCTGCCCGGTCCTCCGGCCCGTCACGTGGCCGGGGGACCGGTGAACCAGGGGCGTGGTCGCGTGCGGGCGTCAAGGCCCCTTCCTCGTGTGCGGGGGAGTGGTGGTGCGGCGGCGTCGTCCTCAGCGCGACTACCGGTGCGTCGGGCGGGACGTGCCCTAGGGGGCAAGGCGCTCCAGCGACTCCAGGAGGCGCTCCAGGATCTGCCGCTTCTCCGCGCTGCTCTCCGGCAGCAGGCCCATGGACGCCTGCTGGTAGAGGCCGTCGCCCATGGCCTGGACGGCGGTGGCGACCACGGGATCCCCCACGTCCTCCAGCACCGCGTGGTACCAGTGCCGCTCCACGCGCGCGCACGTCTCCCGGGCGCCGGGCTCGCGGGCCTGGACCAGGCGGAACGCGACGCCCAGGCTGCGGTCCAGCGGGCTGTCCTCGTAGACCGACGTGGCGAGGAACTCGCGGGCGGCACCCCTGGGGGAGGCAGTGAGCCGGGAGAGGTCCTCCGCGGCCAGCTCCTCGCAGCGGGCCAGCGCGGCGTCCACGAGCGCCTGGCGATGTGGGAAGTGGTAGAGCAGCCCGCCCTTGGAGACGCCGGCCTGGGCGGCCACGGCGTCGAGGGTCGCGGCGCGCTCGCCCTCGGTGAGAACGAGGTGCTCGAACGCGGCGAGCAGCTTCTGGCGGGCTTCGGGTTTGCGGGGCATGGCGGTGGCGGACCTCACGGTGTGATGGGAATGCTTGCGGGCCGTGCGAGGTTAACTGTACCGTCTGGACGGTAAAGGCTGGTGAGGTGCCCCGTCCGCGGGGTCGGTACAAGGGTGTACGGCTCCCGCCGTCCCGTGCCGCAACCCGAATCCCAGGAGGTCCCGAGGTGTCCGTGATGGTCGAGGAACAGCGCAAGGCAGGTGCCCGCGAGTGGGGCGCACTGGCTGTTCTGATGCTCCCCGTGCTTCTGGTGTCCGTGAACAACACGGCCCTGAGCTTCGCGCTGCCCGCGATCTCCCAGGGGCTGCGACCCACCGGGGCCCAGCTGTTGTGGATCGTGGACGTCTACCCCCTGATCCTTGCGGCGCTGCTGATCCCCATGGGCAGCCTGGGGGACCGGATCGGGCGGCGGAAGATGCTCATCATCGGCTCCTCCGGCTTCGGAGCCGTCTCGCTGCTCGCCGCCTTCGCCCCGAGCGCCGAGTTCCTGCTGGCCGCACGCGTGGGCACCGCGATCTTCGGGTCCATGCTGCTGCCCACCACGCTGTCCCTGCTGCGCACGGTCTTCCGTGACGACCGCCAGCGCAGCCTGGCCATCGCCATCTGGACCGCCGGGTTCAGCGCGGGTGCCGGGCTCGGGCCCATTGCGGGCGGGTTCCTGCTCAACCACTTCTGGTGGGGCTCCGTGTTCCTGCTGGCCGTCCCGGCGCTGGTGGCGTTCCTGATTGCCGCGCCCCTGCTGCTGCCCGAGTCCAGGGACCCGAACCCGGGACCGGTGGATCCGGCGTCCATCGTGCTGGCCGTCGCCACCATGGCCCCCGTGGTCTACGGCATCAAGTCCCTCGCCATCGGCGGCTCGCCTCTGCACGGCGTCCTGTTCATCGCGGTGGGTGCACTGTGCGGGCTGCTCTTCGCGCGCCGCCAGGTGGTCAAGAACTACCCGATGCTGGACCTGCGCTTCTTCCGCAGCGCCCGCTTCTCCGGGGGCCTGTCCGTGAACATGGTTTCCAACGTGGCGCTGTTCGGCTTCCTGTTCTTCTTCACCCAGTACCTGCAGCTGGTCAACGGCATGGACCCCATGACCTCCGGGCTGCTCATGATCCCGGGCCTGCTGCTGTCCATCCTCACCGGCCTGGGCGCCGAGCGGATCGCGCGCGTGGTGGGGGTGCGCTCCGCGGTGGTGCTGGGCCTGCTGCTCGTGGCCGCGGGCTTCTTCGTGGTCGCCTTCACGGACCAGATGCAGTCCTCCGCGCCGATCCTCGTGGCGTTCACTGTCATGAGCGCCGGCACCGGTCTGGCGACGACGCTGTCCACGGACCTCGTGGTCTCATCCGTCCCCGAGTCCAAGGCGGGTGCGGCGTCGGCCGTGTCCGAGACCGGGTACGAGGTGGGGGCCGTCCTCGGCACCGCCGTGCTGGGCGGCCTGACCACCGCGTTCTACCAGGCGCACCTGGACCTGCCCGCCGCCGTGGGTGCAGACAGCGCGCAGGCCGCGCACGAGACGCTGGGCGGAGCCCTGGACGTGGCCGCCGAGTCCCCGCTGGGATCCGCGGTCGCCGACGCCGCCGTGGCCGCCTTCTCCGCGGGCATGCAGTGGACCTCGGTGTTCGGGGGGATTCTGGTCGCAGGGGTGGCGCTGGCCCTGTTCCGGGTCCTCCGGGCGGACCACAGGGTGCGCCGGGCCGTCTGATCCCGGGGGCGCCCCGGGTGTGGAGGTACGCTGACCTCGCTCGTGTATCGCGGGGTAGCCAGCCCTCGACGCGAGCGGCGCACCGCACGAGCCGGCCGACCGGAGGGGATCCCGCATGCACCTGCAGCCCAAGGACCAGGAGAAGCTTCTGGTGGTGGTCGCCGCGGACCTCGCGCGCAGGCGTCAGGCGCGGGGGCTGAAGCTCAACTACCCGGAAGCCATCGCGATCATCACCTACGAGCTGCTCGAGGGCGCCCGCGACGGCCGCACCGTGGCGGACCTGATGAGCTGGGGCAGCACCATTCTCACCCGTGACGACGTCATGGAGGGCATCCCGGAGATGATCCCGGACGTCCAGGTGGAGGCCACGTTCCCGGACGGCACCAAGCTCGTGACCGTCCACGAGCCCATCCGGTGAGACCCGCCGTGCACTGCGCCGCACCGATCGCACCACCCACCGCAACCCCCGCGAGGAGCACCCGTGACACCCGGTGAGTACGTCCTGGCCGAGACCCCCGTGGTCTGCAACGAGGGCCGCGAGGCCATCACACTGGAAGTCCTCAACCGCGGGGACCGCCCCGTGCAGGTGGGTTCGCACTTCCACTTCGCCGAGGCCAACCGGGCCCTGGATTTCGACCGGAACCGGGCCGTGGGCCGCCGCCTGGACATCCCCGCTGGCACCGCGGTGCGCCTCGAGCCGGGGGACTCCACCACGGTGCGGCTGATCCCGCTCGGCGGGGACCGCATCGTCTACGGGTTCCGGGACCTGATGGACGGCCCACTGGACGCCCACGAGCCGGCGTCCCTCGACGACGACACAGCCCCCGTCACCCCCGCCCGGCACCGTTCCGCGGCGGGGGACGCACCGCAGCCGCTGCGCGAACGCAAGGGCTTCTCCAACGAGACCCGCTGAGCCGGGCCGCCGCGCGGCGTCGTGCCCGGACGGGCGCCCGCCGGACAGACAGCACCGCAGCGGGACCACCGCCGCGGAACCGCAGGGACCTGCGAGCGCTGTGACCACCAGCACCCCGAGACCACCCGCCCACCCCGAACGAGAAGGCCGACCATGAGCTTTGAGATGAGCAGGGAGCAGTACGCGAGCCTGTACGGGCCCACTACCGGGGACGCCGTGCGCCTGGCGGACACCGAACTCTTCGCACGGATCGAGAGGGACCTCACGACCCCCGGGGAGGAGGCCGTGTTCGGTGGCGGCAAGGTGGTCCGGGACGGGATGGGCCAGAACGGGCAGCTCGTGCGGGACGTCGGGATCCCGGACCTGGTGATCACGAACGTGGTGGTGATCGACTGGACGGGGATCTACAAGGCGGACGTGGCCGTGCGCGACGGTCACGTCCTGAAGATCGGCAAAGCCGGCAACCCCCACGTGATGAGCGGTGTGGACATCGTGATCGGCGTGGCCACGGACGTGATCGCCGGTGAGGGCAAGATCCTCACGGCGGGCGGGATCGACTCCCACATCCACTTCATCAGCCCGGACCAGATCGAGACGGCGCTGGTCTCGGGGATCACCACGATGATCGGAGGCGGCACGGGACCGAGCGAGTCCTCCAAGGCCACCACGATCACCCCGGGCGAGTGGAACATCCACAACATGCTGCGCTCGTTCGAGGAGTTCCCCATGAACTTCGGGATCCTGGGCAAGGGCCACGGCTCGTCCATCTCGCCCATGGCGGAGCAGATCCGGGCCGGGGCGATCGGGCTGAAGGTCCACGAGGACTGGGGTGCCACGCCGTCGTCCATCAACACGTCCCTGCAGGTGGCGGACGAGTACGACGTCCAGGTGGCCATCCACACGGACACCCTCAACGAGGCGGGTTTCGTGGAGGACACCCGCGCGGCCATCGCGGGGCGCGTGATCCACACGTTCCACACGGAGGGCGCGGGCGGTGGGCACGCGCCGGACATCATCGAGCTCGCGCAGGACCCGAACATCCTGCCGGCGTCCACGAACCCCACGCTGCCGTACACGCGCAACACCATCGAGGAGCACCTGGACATGCTCATGGTGTGCCACCACCTCAACCCGGACATCCCCGAGGACGTGGCGTTCGCGGACTCGCGCATCCGCAAGGAGACCATCGCGGCGGAGGACGTGCTGCAGGACATGGGGATCTTCTCGATGACCTCCTCGGACTCACAGGCCATGGGTCGTGTGGGGGAGGTGGTGCTGCGCTCGTGGCAGGTCGCGGACTCCATGAAGCGTCAGCGCGGGCCCCTGCCGCAGGACGAGGGCACGGGCGCGGACAACCACCGGATCAAGCGGTTCATCTCCAAGTACACGATCAACCCGGCGATCGCCCACGGCATCTCGCACGTGGTGGGCTCCGTGGAGGAGGGCAAGTTCGCGGACCTGGTGCTGTGGGAGCCCAAGTTCTTCGGGGTGAAGCCGGACCTGGTCATCAAGGGAGGGCAGATGGTGCACGGCGTGATGGGCGATCCGAACGCGTCCATCCCCACCCCGCAGCCCCGCTGGTACCGCAAGGCGTTCGGGGCGTACGGCAAGGCCGCCGCGCGCTCGTCCATCACGTTCATGTCCCAGGCATCCATCCGGGCGGGCGTGCCACGCTCGCTCGGGCTGGAGAAGGTGGTGCGCGAGTGCCGCGACATCCGCACCCTGACCAAGGCGGACATGAAGTTCAACGGCGACACCCCGCAGCTGCGCGTGGACCCGGAGACCTACGAGGTGCGCGTGGAGGGCACTCCCGTGAGCTGCGAGCCCCGGGACGAGCTGCCCATGGCGCAGCGCTACTTCCTGTTCTGACGCCACACCGGCTCCGGTCACGACGACGACGACGCCGCACGGCCCGGTCCGCACGCCCGCCCCGTTCGCGGTCGTTCCGACCGCGGCCGGCGGCTTCGGCCACGCAGCCCCGCACCACGACATTCGACAGCGAAGGGAGAGCACCCGTGATCGTCACCGAGATCCTGGGCAACATCCATGAGGAGAGCGGCCGCGAGCTGGTGGCCGGCAGACACGTCGAGAAGGTGGTGCTGCCCAGCACCGAGCTGGTGAAGCGCATCCAGCGGCTGAGCACCGACCACGACCGCGAGATCGGTCTCCGCCTGCCCACCGGCGCACCGGATCTGAAGGACGGGGACGTCGTCGCCGTCGAGGATGCGACGGAGGTTGCGGAGGTCGGCGCCGGGGAGGGCCACGGGTACGCGGCCGTGGACGGGCGAGGCCACGACGCCGCGGACGGCACCGACGTCGCGGACACCGCCGGGCACCACAGCCACGCGGGGTCCGGGCGGGGCAACGCCATCGTGGTCCAGGTGCTGCCCACGGACGTGCTGGTGATCGGGGCGCGGTCCATCACGGAGATGGCGTTCGTGGCGCACAGCCTGGGCAACCGGCACCTGCAGGCGCAGTTCTTCGACGAGGACAGCGAGTACGGGGCGCAGGTGATGGTGGTGCAGTACGACCACACCGTCCAGGACTTCCTGGAGCACCACGGTGTCCCGTACTCCCGCCAGGAACGGGTCATGCCGGTGCCCTTCCGCCACGCCGAGCACACGCACTGAGACCGTGGTGGAGCCGAGTCTGAGCGGTGTCCTGGGGCTGATGCAGCTCACGGACTCTGCGCTGCCCACCGGGGCGTTCAGCCACTCGCTGGGCTTTGAGACGTACATGCACGCGGAGCAGCTGGAGGACCGGGAGTCGTTCTCCGCGTGGCTGGAGATGTTCGTGGACCAGCAGCTCACGCACACGGACGCGCTCGCCGTCCGGCTGGTCTACGCGGCCGAGGACTTCGAGCGGGTCGAGGATCTGGACGACCTCGTGACCGTCCAGGCCCTGCCCCGGCAGATCCGCGAGGGCGGGATAACCATGGGCGGGCGGCTGCTGAGCATCGGGGCCCGCAGCTACCCTGGCGAGTGGGTTCAGCGCTACGAGCAGGGGGTTGTGGAGGAGCGGCTGCACGGTCACCAGGCCACGGTGTGGGGCGTGCTCGCCCGGGAGCTCGGCGTTCCCGAGGACACGGCCGTGGCCTCGCACGTGTACGCCACGGTGATCTCCCTGACGCAGAACGCGGTGCGCGGCATCCCTCTGGGGCAGAACACCGGCCAGGCGGTGATCCGTGACGCGCAGCACTGGGTGGGGCGCGCCGTCGCCGTCTCCCGGGACCTCGTGGCGCAGGGCATCGCCGAGGAGGTGCTCGGCGCTGTGGCCCCCGGGCTGGAGATCGCGCAGATGAACCACGAGCGGCAGCGGGCCAGGCTCTTCATGAGCTGAGGCCGACGACGACGACGCGCGGCCGGGAGGGGCGCCCCGGGCCAGTTCACCCGGGACCGGCAGCAACGCACGAACCGCACGGCCGCATGAACCGGCGGAACGCACGACACGTCATGGGAACCAGAAGCACGACGAGCAGCAGGAGGAACAGCATGGACCCCGTCATCATCGGTGTGGGAGGCCCCGTGGGAGCGGGCAAGACGCAGCTCGTGGAGCGCATCACGCGAGCCATGAGCCAGGAGATCTCCATGGCCGCGATCACCAACGACATCTACACGATCGAGGACGCCAAGATCCTCGCGCGCAACTCGGTGCTTCCGGAGGAGCGGATCATCGGCCTGGAGACCGGTGGCTGTCCGCACACAGCGATCCGCGAGGACACTTCCATGAACGAGGCCGCGATCGAGCAGCTGAAGAAGCGATTCCCTGACCTGCAGGTGATCTTCGTGGAGTCCGGCGGGGACAACCTCTCCGCGACGTTCAGCCCGGAGCTCGTGGACTTCTCGATCTACGTGATCGACGTGGCGCAGGGGGAGAAGATCCCGCGCAAGGCCGGGCAGGGGATGATCAAGTCTGACCTGTTCATCATCAACAAGACGGACCTCGCCCCCCACGTGGGTGCGGACCTGGGCGTGATGGAGGAGGACTCCAAGGTCTTCCGCAAGGACAAGCCGTTCGCGTTCACCAACCTCAAGACGGACGAGGGGCTCGAGCGCGTCCAGGAGTGGCTCCGCAACGACGTCCTGATGCTCGATCTTGCCTGAGCCCTCCGAGGCTCCGGGCACGACGACGCCGCTCGGGCAGCGTGCCCCGTCCGCGCCGGTGCACGGGGCTGGGAGCGCGGGAGCGCGGTCGTCCCGGATACGGAGCCTGGCCGAGACCGAGTGGACGGGGCAGCTGCGGCTGGGCGTCGCCGAGCGGGACGGCCGGTCCTACGCGGCCCGGCAGTTCCACGAGGGCGCCCTGCGGGTGCTGCGTCCGAACTACCTGGACCACTCCGGGCAGGTGACCTACACGGTGATCAATCCCGGGGGCGCGTACTTCGGGGCGGACGCCTACCTGCTGGACGTCGTCGTGGAGCGGGGCGCGTCCCTGGCGCTGACCACCCAGTCCGCGACCAAGGTCTACCGCACTCCGCAGGGCCCCGCCACGCAGGAGATGACCGTGCGGCTGGGCCCCGGCAGCGTGCTGGATTACGTGCCGGACCAGCTGATCGTCTACCGCGGCGGGTCCTACATCCAGCGCACGCGTGTGGACATGGATCCCACGGCATCCCTGGTGCTGGCGGAGATCGTCACGCCCGGGTGGTCACCGTCCGGGGAGTCCTTCGCGTACGACGAGCTGCGGATGCGCACCGAGGTGCGGGTGCTGCCGCCGGATCCCGCCGCCCGCCCGCGGCGCCTGGTCGTCGACCAGCTGCGGATCCGCCCGGACGCGCACGGGGACCTGACCGGCGTGGGGTTCATGGAGGGCCGCAGCCACACGGGGCAGCTGCTGCTCGCGGACGCGCGCCTGGACGATGACCTCTACGAGCGCCTCACCGAGCTCGTGGATGCGTCCGACACCCACTCTGGGATCACGCGCGCGGGCGCCGGGGAGCCGTACGGTGTGCGGTGCGTGTGCGTTCGCTCGCTCGCGGACTCCACGGAGGCCGTCGCGGCGCTGCACCGGGCCGTGGTGGACGAGCTCCACGAGCGCTGGCGCGGGCAGGCACCGCTGCGGCTGCGCAAGTACTGACCAGCACCACCCACCGAGGAGAACAGTGTCCACCACGTCCCACCCCACGTTCTACCGTCGCTATGTCACGGACCGGCACACCCTGCCGCTGCGCGCGCGGGTGGGGTTCACGCTCGCCGCGGTGGCCGCCCTGCACCTGCTCGCGTTCGGGCTGCTGGCGACGGCACTCGCTCCCGGTGCGCAGCCGCTGGCCCTGGGCGTGGTGCTCACCGCGTACGCAGCGGGCATGAAGCACAGCTACGACTGGGACCACATCTCCGCGATCGACAACACCACCCGCAAATTCGTCTCCGAGGGCATGAACCCGGCGAGCGTGGGCTTCGCGTTCAGTCTGGGGCACTCCCTGGTCGTGACACTCGCCGGGACCATGGTGGTGGCGGGGGCGCAGTTCGTGAGCGGGGCGTTCGAGGACGGCAGCTCCGCCAACCACGTGCTCGGGCTGATCGGCGCGGGTGTCTCCGGGGCGTACCTGCTGGTGCTGGGGCTCTACAACGCGAGCATCTCGGTGGGGTTGGCCCGGGGCCGGTCCACCGCGCACCAGCACTCTGCCGTGGGCGCGCGGGGCGACGGCGCAGCGGATGACGGCGGCTGGGGGCTCGTCTCCCGCCTGCTGCGCAAGCCGCTGCAGCGGGTGCGCCGCCCGCGGGACATCTTTGTGCTGGGCTTCCTCTTTGGCCTCGGGTTCGACACCGCCACCACGATCGGCCTGCTGCTGCTCACCGTCTCCGCGTCCCTGGCCGGAGTGCCGGCACTCGCGCTGCTGGGTCTGCCCGTGGCCTTCACCGCCGCGATGACCCTGTGCGACACCCTCAACGGGCTGGGCATGATGAAGCTCTACTCCAACGCCCTCACGCAGGCGGGCACCCGGCGCCGCTTCAACGCCACCGTCACCGTGATCTCCGCGGTCTCCGCGCTGTTCGTCGCCACGATCACCCTGGGTGGCTTCTTTCACGACCTCCTGGGGCTGGAGGACCCGGCGACGACGGCGCTCGCGGAGATCGACCTCGGCCAGGCCGGGCTCGCGCTCATCGCCGTCTTCGCGCTCGTGTGGCTGCGCTTCTGGTGGGTGGGGCGCCGGGAGCCCGGGACGGCGTCGTCGACGTAGTTCCGGCGTCTCCCGCCCGCCGCGTCAGGCGCGGGACACCGCCGCGTGCAGCCCCAGGTACGCGCACGCGGAGGGCACGGGCACCCTTCCAGCGCTACGGGGCGGCGTCGTCCGGCTGCTCCGGGCGCGGCCCGCGCGCCGGGAATCTTTCCCCCGGGGGCCGGTGTTGGAACCGGTGAAGGGGTCGCGCGACGACCCCCGAAGAGAATCCGCGACAGAAGGAGACCTCATGGCTTACCGCACAGAGAACCCCGCCACCGGCGTCGTCGAGCAGGAGTTCACCTCTCTCACGGACGCGGATGTCGCCCGCGCCGTCGAGCGCGCGGACGCCGCATTCACCTCGTGGCGCAAGACCCCCGCGGAACAGCGCGCGGCGGCACTGGCCGCTGTGGCGGACGCGTTCCAGGAGCGCGGGGACGAGCTGGCCCGCGTGATCAGCACCGAGATGGGCAAGCCGTTCGCGCAGGCCCAGGGCGAGGTGGCACTGTCCTCCTCGATCTACCGCTGGTACGCGGACCACGGGCCCGCGCTGCTGCAGGAGGAGACCCTGGACGTGGGCGACAGCGCGAAGTCCGTGGTCGTCACCGATCCCGTGGGTGTGCTCATGGGTGTCATGCCCTGGAACTTCCCGCAGTACCAGGTGGCCCGTTTCGCGGCCCCGAACCTCATGCTGGGCAACACCATCCTGCTCAAGCACGCGTCCATCTGTGCCCGCACGGCGGAGCTCATCGAGGAGATCCTGCACGCCGCGGGCATCCCCGAGGACGCCTACATCAACCTGTTCGTGAGCACGGACCAGATCACGGACGTCGTGGCGGACCCGCGCGTTCGCGGCGTCTCCCTCACGGGCAGCGAGGGTGCTGGCAAGGCCGTGGCGACCACCGCCGCGCAGAACCTCAAGAAGAGCGTGCTCGAGCTGGGCGGCTCGGACCCGCTGGTCGTGCTCGACGACGTGGACGTCTCGAAGACCGCGAAGACCGTGGCCACCGCCCGCATGAGCAACGCGGGCCAGGCCTGCAACTCGCCCAAGCGGATCTTCGTGCCCGCGGGCATGTTCGACGAGTTCGTGAAGGTGGTCGTGGAGACCGTCGAGGCCATGACGGTGGGCAACCCCCTCGAGGACGGGACCGACGTTGGCCCGCTGTCCTCGGTCCAGGGTCGCGACGACGCCGTGGCCCAGGTGGAGCGCGCCGTGGAACAGGGCGCCACTCTGCACACCGGTGGCAAGGCCCTTGACAAGGACGGCGCCTGGATGTCCCCGGCCGTCCTCACCGGCGTGACCCGCGAGATGGACGCCTTCAAGGAGGAGATCTTCGGCCCCGTGGCCGTCGTCTACTCCTACGACTCCGTGGACGAGGCCGTGGAGCTCGCCAACGACTCGTCCTTCGGGCTCTCCGGTTCCGTGTGGAGCTCCGACGTCGCGAAGGCCGAGGAGATCGCCCGCCAGCTCGAGGTGGGCATGACCTACGTCAACGAGCACGGCACCACCAAGGCCGGGCTGCCCTTCGGCGGCGTGCGCCGCTCCGGCTACGGCCGCGAGCTGGGCCGCTGGGGCTTCGGCGAGTTCGCGAACACCAAGCTGGTGCGCGTGGCGGGCTGACCCCCGACTCTCAGTGAACGGTCCTGCGGCCGGCCCCGGTGTGTCCGGGGCCGGCCGTTGCTATGCGGCGTTGTCGCCCCTTACGCTCCCGGCGTCCTGCGGTCCCGCGGCGCCCTCTCATCTCCGGCACCCCTCCCGCCCGCGGCGCCGCGACCGTACAGTGGGGTGCAGGACGCACGACGTAGAACACACGGCGCCGGGACCCGGCGCGGAACGGAGGACCATGAGCGCCCAGGACCTGATGGCCGATGCCGCGAGGCGCCCGGTGGACGCCGCGGAGGCGGCTCTGGAGGGGATCTCCTCGACCGTGCTGAACACGATGCCGGAGAAGACCCACAACTCGATCGCGTGGCTCGTGTGGCACGCGGCTCGGCAGCAGGACGTGCAGGTCGCGCAGCTGTGCGGCTCGGAGCAGGTCTGGACGGCGGAGGGCTGGAACAACTCCTTCGACCTGGACCGTTCCAGCGCGGACTCCGGCTTCGGAGACACCCCCGAGGACGTGGCGAAGGTGCGGGTCTCGGACCCCGGGCTGCTGCTCGGCTACCTGCGGGCCGTGTGCTGCGGGACGGCCACGTACGTGCGTGGCCTCTCCCAGGAGGATCTGGACGAGGTGATCGACGAGTCGTGGGATCCGCCCGTGACCCGGGGAATGCGCATTGTCTCCACCGTGATCGACGCCGCCGAGCATGTGGGCCAGGCGGCCTACGTCCGCGGGCTCGTGGACGAGGACTGGTCCGGTAAGTACTGACACGAGATGTCATCTGTAGATGCAACTACATATAGACCTGGACCTCGCCTAGACTGGCGCCACTGACCACCGGCCCGCGGGCTCACAGCGCCGGGGTTCCTCCCGGGAGACTCGATCACACTTATGGCTCGTTCACGCGCACGTTCCTCTGCGGTCAAGAAGCCCTCGATGGCGCTGACCGTCTTCACCTCTTTCTCACTGCTCGTGGCCGTGAGCGTTGCCGTGAGCAACGGCACCGCCACGGCTCCCTGGCAGCCGGCCATGGCGCACGACGCGCAGGGGCCGCAGCAGGTGGGAACCTCCGGTGAGCCCGGGGGCGCGGGGGACGACGCCGCCGCGCAGCCGGTTCGCGCGTCCCTGTTCGCCTCCGTGGCGGACCAGGCCGCGATCGACGAGTCCAAGGTTGTCCCGGCGTCGTTCTCGGTGGCGGGCAGCGCCGCCCCGAACGCGGAGGGCGGGGCGGCATCCTCTCCGGCGTCGTCCACCGGCTCCACGGGCGGGGTCAACGGAGTCTCGTCTCTGGCGCCCTCCACGCACGCTCCCGCGACGTTCGAGGGCAAGCTCCCGGTCAACACGCTGATCGCCCCGGCCCAGCCGGTGATCGTGCTCAAGGGCGGCGAGTTCGGGTGGCGCACCGCCCCGGACACCGGCCAGTACGAGCTCCACAACGGCACGGACATCTCCGCGCCCGAGGGCACCCCCGTCGTCGCCGCGCTGGACGGCACCGTCACCGCCGTCTTCTGGGACGTGTGGGGCGGCAACCGTGTGGAGGTCTCCCACGCGAACGGCATGAAGACCACCTACAACCACCTGAGCAAGGTCATGGTGCGCGTGGGCGACTCCCTGAAAGCATCCGAGCAACTGGGTGAGGTGGGTCAGACCGGCCTGCGTGTGACCGGTCCGCACCTGCACTTCGAGACGTGGGTGGACGGCAAGGTGGTGGACGCCCAGTCCTTCGACTTGAAGACCGACGAGGGCATCATCAAGGCGTCCCGTGCCCCGTACTCCACGCAGGACGAGAACTCCGTCCAGCCCAAGACCGATCCGAACGCCAAGCCCGGCACGGACCTCGGCCCCCTCCCGGACACTGCTGGCCTGCCGGCCGCGGACAAGGAGCGCGTCACCGCGCTGCGGAACAAGAAGCCCGCCGACCAGAAGACCGGCGGCGCGGGCAAGGGGCAGGGCCAGAGCGGCAAGAACACCACGTCCACGTCCGGCGGGCAGCAGGGCAAGCAGACGACGGAGAAGGGGAAGATCAACGCGTCCGGTGGGCAGACGGGCACACAGTCCACGGGCAAGGGAAAGACCACTGCGCCCGGCGGCGGTTCCGGGGCGACGACGCCCTCGACGGGGACCGGGGACTCCGACGGGAACAAGCACCGGGAGACGTCGAAGCCGACTGCCGCGGCCACCTCGACCCCGGCTCCGACCAAGACCGTCAAACCTGCGGTCACCCCGGCACCCACCACCACACCCGCGCCGTCGCAGACGCCTGCGCCCACCAAGACCCCGGTGCCCACCAAAACGCCCGATCCGAAGCCCACGACGGATCCCGTGCCCACCCCGGGCGTCACCGGGCAGCCGACGGGCGAGGTCAACCCGCTGACCGCGAACGTCACCGAGCTGACCACGCTGCAGCAGCTGCAGCAGCGCACCCAGTGGGTGCTCACGTCGCAGATGGTGCTGACCCCGGCGGAGCAGTTCGGGCCCCAGACGGTGCTGAACTCGAACCTGACGGCGGTCGATGCGCGGCTGATCGAACTCGGCCTCGACAAGCAGAGCCCGGACTTCGCGGCTCAGCTGCACAAGACCCAGCTCTCGGTCGCGGCGGCCTCCAAGACGCCCACGAACCCGAAGCTCACCGCAGCGGCCACGACCGACCTGAAGGTGCTTCAGCAGCTGCTCGCCGCGGTGAAGCCGTACCAGGCGGGTGCAGCCCCCGGCGCTGGCGTGCCCGCGGTGCCCGGGAAGTAGCCCCCGCACGAATCTGCCAGAGCAGCGGGCCCCGCGCAGCGAGTTGTCGCCGTGCGGGGCCCGTTGTCGTGAGAACGAGGGGTCGCGGGAGCGAGGGTCAGGCGGCGCGCACGCGCACCCCGGTGACGGGGCGGGTCAGCATGTGGGTCCAGGAGAAGGTGAGGTCGTCCTGGTCGCTGGGCAGCTGCACCTCCGGGCGGCACAGTGCCACCACGGCCGCGGAGAGCGAGGTGACCGCGATCTTCTCCCCGGGGCAGCGGTGGCCCGTGCGGACGTCCGCCCCGCCCTGGGGGACGAACGTGGTGATCGCCTCGGCGTCCTCCACGCCCAGGAAGCGCTCGGGGTCGAACGTCGCGGCGCGGTCCCACGAGGCCGGATCGGTGTTGGTGCCCAGGATGTCCAGGAGCACCCGCTGGCCCTTGTGCACGGGGCACCCCTGGATCTCGGTGTCCTGGGTGGCCTCCGCCGGGAGCATCGGCACGAACGGGTAGACGCGGCGGACCTCCTGCGCGAAGGCGACGGCCTCCGGGACGTCCACCAGTGCGCCGTCGCGCTCCTCCGACGCCCTGCGGATGCGCTCGACCCACTCGGGGTGCTCCGCCAGCGCGGTGGCCGCGAACGCCGCGAAGCGCGCCACCGCCACGTTGGGCCGGGTCAGGTTCTGCAGCTCGATGCCCGCGGTCTTCGCGTCCACGAGCGCACCGTTCTCGTCCACGAGCCGGGCCATGTGGGCCAGCACCGAGTCCTCGGGCGCGGCGACCTTCCCGGCGCGCACGTCCCGGATCAGCGCCGCGAACCGGCGGTCCAGGGCGATCCGGTCCAGGCGGGAGACCAGGTGAACGGCGGGGCGGCCGAAGGTGTCCAGCAGGCGGCTCATGCGGTGCGCCCAGCGGTCCATCTCCCGCGTGCTCCAGGGGATCCCCGCCCAGCGGAAGGAGGCGCGGCCGAAGGCGGTGGCGGTGCTGTCGTAGACGTTGTCGCCCTTCCGCCACCGGGTCACCAGGGCCTCGAGCTCCTCGGCGAC
This sequence comes from Kocuria sp. UBA5001, assembly GCF_002398425.1. NCBI lineage: Bacteria > Bacillati > Actinomycetota > Actinomycetes > Micrococcales > Micrococcaceae > Kocuria > Kocuria sp. UBA5001. The sequence goes on along the minus strand of NZ_DGYR01000003.1, from coordinate 71,916 downwards.
GAACGGCTTGTAGGCGGCCACCCGCTCGTCCTCGTAGGCCATGTCCGCGAGCTGGTTCTTGCGCACGGAGTGGGCCTCGCCGTCGAGGCCGTGGACGGCACCCGCGCCGAAGAGGGGCCCCTTCACGACGCCGGGCATCGCGCCGTCGCGCCGCACGCGGGACGTGTCGTAGAAGAGCTGGACACCCTCTTCCCCGCGGACCAGTACGGTCTGCTTGCCCAGCAGCGGCATGCGGACGGGGCAGCCCGAGTCCGAGGAGAGGCCCGCGCGGCGTCGGACGCGGGAGGCGAAGAGGTAGCCGGAGCGCAGCAGCGAGAGACCCTGCTCGGAACGTGTCTGGGCGAACTGTGAAGTCATCCCACCAGTATGGGAGGTCTGGCTGACCGTCCCGTTCACGCGCGAGGGCGCACCCGCAGGGCACCGGCGAAGAGGAACGCGAAGACACCCATGACCGGGAAGACGAACAGGGCGGTGCGCAGTCCGGCGGCGTCCGCGAGCATCCCCACGAGCGGGGGCGAGACCATGAAGACGATGCGCATGCACCAGCTGACCAGAGTGAGCCCCGTACCCGGTTTCAGGCCGGGCGCGCGGTCCGCGGCGGCGTAGGCGTTCGGGACCATGGTGGCGCAGCCGAAGCCCGCCAGCGCGAAGCCCACCAGGGCCACCCACGGTGCCGGCGCCAGGGCGACGGCGCCGAGGCCCACGAAGATCAGCACGCCGCCCAGCCGTGTCACGAGCACCGCGCCGAGCGCGTCGATGAGCCGGTCGCCCAGGATGCGCCCCACGAACTGCGCGCCCACCAGGCTCACGTAGCCCAGGCCCACCATGCTCACGGGGGCGCCGAGCACGTCCCTGAGGTAGACGGCGGACCAGTTGGAGCCGACGTCCTCCACGAGCACCCCGGACATGGCGACGACGGCGATGGGCAGCAGGGCGAGCAGCGCCCAGCCCGTGCCGCGGGGCAGTTTGGGGAGACCTGCGGTGTCCACGGAGACGTGCTCGGCCTGGATGGCGGCGTGCTCCTCGGGGTCGTCCGGGACGGCCCAGCGCATGGCCACCGCGGCCGTGGCGGCAAAGATCGCACCGCTGATCATGAAGTGCCACACCAGGGGCAGGCCCGTGGCCGCCGCGGCGGTGCCCATGAGCCCGCCGATACCCGCTCCCACGCTCCACAGTGCGTGCATGGAGTTGATGATCGAGTTCCCCGCGAGCCGCTGGACGCGAAGGCCCTGGGCATTCTGGGCGGTGTCCACTACGGCGTCGAGCATGCCGGCGATCAGCAGCCCCACCCAGAACACGGCCACGAGCGGGACCGATCCCGCGACGAACACGGCGGTGGCCAGCAGCACGGTGCCCACCACGGCCACGCGGGCCGTTCCAAAGCGCCGCAGGATCGGAGCGGGCAGCGGACCTGCCACCACGCCGCCGATGGGGAACGCGATCAGGGCGAAGCCGTACATCGCGTTGGACAGTTCGAACGTGTCCTTGATCTCGGGCAGCCGGGGCAGCAGGTTGGAGAAGATCGCGCCGTTCGTGAGGAACAGCAGGGACACGGCGATCCGTGCCCTGCTGATGCGGGCGCGGTCCATGGAGGCGGCAGGCTGGGGAGCTCTCACCGGACCAGGCTACGGGCAGGCAGTGGTGTGACGCACACTGCTGGTCGCAGTACGGGGCCCACGATTCACCTGATAATTTTTGCAAAAATCATGAGAGAAGGACCCGGGGACACCACGGCTGAGACTGCCCCCACGCGCAAGAAATCCATCGCATGGCTCGTGCCGGCAACCCTGGGCGCCGGCGCCCAGGCCCTGAGCATGGTCACCGGATCGATCGGTGCGTACACCGCATCCACCACCAACAGCGCCGGGGCGGGTCTTCGCCTACCCATTTGACGACACGAGGTCCGCGACTCTGGTGGACGGCAGCATCAGCACCACCGCCTCCTCCAACGTGACGTCCGGGAACACGGCTACGGCGTGCATGCACGACACCGCGGGCTACCTGGAGTTCGCCGGGAACACGAGCAGCCCCTCGACCGGGAGCCCTACGTGGGGCCTCCGGCAAGCGGCACCACGTGGTCGCCACCGAGATTCCACCGCTGACCTCAGATCCCCCCACGTGGACCGTGTGCTCGTGGGCAGCGCTCCTGCCACCGGAACGCGGGAGACGTATTCCCCCGCCCTCCGACGGATCGGGTGCACCCGCATGGACACCTGGCCGGACGCACCGGCCGGGAGTTCTAGTTCTCGCGAGCCGGTGAGTCGGAGTCGGACTCTGTGGTGTCCTGCTCCGGCTGGTCGTCGCGGTCCTGCCGGGTGCCGGAGGAGCGCCAGCCGTCGTGCCAGGCGTGCATCCACCCGGAGTCCTTCACGCCCCTGGGCGTGCCCTGGAGGTAGAGGCAGGGCGTGCCGTTCGGGGCCGTCTTGCACACGGTGTCCGCGTCGTGACCGTGCCCGGTCGCGCTCTCGGCCCCGGGTGCCGTCGACGCCCCGGAAGCAGCCGACGACGTCGCCCGCGGACTCTCCGACGCAACGGGACTCGACACCGTGCCGGGGCTCGCGGACGAACCGCCGCTCGGCGCCACCCGGGGTGTGGCCGAGGAGGACGGCTCTGCCGTCGCGAACAGGGACGGGGTGCTGACCTCGGAGGGCAGGGGGCTGTCGTCGTACGTCCCGTAGTACTCCAGGGACGAATCGTCCGTGGGGTCCGCCGGGTCCGACCCCGCCGGGTCCGTGGTCACCGGGTGGCGCGGGTCGGTGAAGTCCTTCTGGCTGCCCTGCGGGTACCAGTAGTCCGCGGTGGGCATGGTCACGCCGTAGGAGCCGGAGCCCGCCGTGACCGAGGCACGCTTCGGGGAGGTGCCCTGGGTGTCAACGAGCACCATGCCGGTGTCCGTGTGGGCGTCCAGCCGGTCACTCACGTGCGCGCCGTCCAGCAGCACCCGCCCGTTCGTCGAGCGGGCGTCCACCGTGGCGGCCTCCAGATCGTTGGCCTCCACCGAACCGGTGTCGGTCTTCGCGAGGACGTCCTTGAAGGTGCCCTCCACGAACAGGGCATTCGTGGTGCCCTGCAGGTCCAGGGAGACCGGTGCGGAGTCCTCGGGAACGGTGACGGAGACGCTGCGGTTCGAGGACCCTCCCAGGCCCCAGCCGGTGGCGGTGGCGCCGAGGTCCAGGGACAGGGCGCCGTCGTGCAGGGCGGGGGAAGGGGCACGGTCCGGGATGTTGATTCCGGCCTCGGACCACAGCACCTGCACGCGGTCCGCGGTGGAGCTGGTGTGGACGTAGACAGCGGCGTCGGCCGCGTCCACGTGGATGGTCTTGACGGTGGCGGGCGCGGTCCAGGACCCGTTGTGCTCCTGCGTCAGCGCGAGCGCCCCGGTGACGCCCGCGCCGCCGACCAGCAGGCCGATCGCGACCACCCCGCCCACCACGGCGGTGGCGGTGTTCCACGCCCGGCGCTCGCCGCAGGGGAGGGGCCGGTTCTGACGGGGGTCCTGCGCGGGATGGGAACCGGGGTCCGGCGTGGCCGGGGAGGGAGTGTGAGTGCTCATGTCGTGTCCTAGCGGGAGTGGTCCGAATAGCCGAGGTACTTGAGAACGGCCAGAACCCTGCGGTTGCCGGTCTCCGAGGTGACGCCGAGCTTGGCGAAGATCGCGCCGATGTGCTTTTCCACGGCCGACTCTGTGAGGTACAGGTTCGCGGCGATGGACGCGTTGGACAGCCCCTGCGCCATGAGCCCCAGCACCTCGCGCTCACGCGGGGTCAGCAGCTCCAGGTCCTCACGACGCCGCGAGCGCACCAGGATCTGCGTGAGCACCTCCGGGTCCAGCACGGTGCCGCCGGAGCCCACGGTCTGCACGGACTCGAGGAACTGCTCCACGTCCGCCACGCGGTCCTTGAGCAGGTAGCCCAGGCCCTCGCGGCGCGAGGCGATCAGCTCGGACGCGTAGCGCTCCTCCACGTACTGCGAGAGCACGAGTACGGCCACGTCCGGGTGGGCGGAACGGATCAGCACGGCGGCACGGATCCCCTCGTCGCTGAAGGAGGGCGGCAACCGCACGTCCACCAGGGCAAAGTCCGGTCGGTGCTCCTCCACGGCCTTCACGAGCCCTTCGGCGGTGTCAGTCTCCGCGACGACGTCGTGCCCCGCGTCCGTGAGCAGGCGCACCAGTCCGGCGCGCAGCAGGACGGCGTCCTCGGCGATCACGATGCGCATCTCAGTTTCCCTCTCCGGTGCTGGTCCGCGACGATGACGACGACGCCGCGCCGCCCGTTCCCGGATCCCCTTCGGGGGCCTGACACTGGGGCTCGCGCGGAGTCCCGTGCTGGGTCTCCCCGTGGTGGCCGGGTGCCGCGGCCGGGGTGTCCTGGCGGGTGCTGCCGAGCGGCAGCTCCACGACCACCTCGGTGGGCCCGCCCGCGGGAGAGTTCAGGAAGAACCGTCCCCCGGCCGAGCGGATCCGGTCCCGGATGCCGGAGAGGCCACCACCGGGAACCACCTGGGCGCCGCCGCGGCCGGAGTCGCGGACCCCCGCCACCACCACGCTCGTCCCGGGGGCGGGGCCGTCCTGCACGGCCACGGCCACGTCCGCGGAGCGGGCGCCGGAGTGCTTGACCGCGTTGGTGAGGCTCTCCGAGACTGCGAAGTAGACGGCGGCCTCCGTGCGCGGCTCCAGGCGCGGCACGTTCACGGCAACGTCCACGGGGAACGGGACCTGCGCAGCGATGGCAGACAGGGCTGCGTCGAGCCCCCGGTCCTCCAGCACCGCGGGGTGGAAGCCGCGGGCGAGCCTGCGCAGCTCGGTGATCGCGGCCTTGGTGGTGCCGTGGGCCTCCGCGACGAGCTCCTTCGCGGCCGCGGGGTCCGTGTCGATCCTGGACTTCGCCATCGAGAGGTTCATGGCCACCGAGACCAGCTGGGGCTGCACGCCGTCGTGCAGGTCCCGTTCGATGCGGGAGCGCTCGGTCTCCGCGCCGCGGACCGCGGACTCCTTCGCCGCGGACTCGTACTCCGCGCGGCGCTCGGACTCCATGGCCTCGCGGCGCAGCCGGGCGGCCTCGCTCTGGCGCAGCAACCCCGCGGAGAGCCCGCGGTGGGCCAGCGTCAGCAGCACGCCCAGCAGGATCCCGAGCACCACCCCGAGCACCGAGCCCGCGATCAGGGCCCACTCCGGCACGTCCCCGACGGAGCGCAGCCCGGTGCGCACCACGGAGTCGGCGGGCATGTACAGCGGCGTGGTGGCCGCTGCGATCCCGGCTCCGGCCACCACGAACGGCACCAGCATGAGCCAGCCGAGCAGACACGTGATCGTCAGGTGCAGCATCCCCAGCCACAGGGAGCCGTCGCTGGTGTCCAGCCAGATCTGGTGGGGGATCCGCACCTAGTCCGTGCGCGGTGTGCGGCGCCGCTGGGGGTCGCGGATGTCCAGACCGAACGACGACGCCGAGCGCCGCCGTTCCAACCACACCGCCGCCATCATCACGTAGACCGTGGCGGCCAGCACCAGCGCTCCCAGCCCGAGCGCGGGGATGGCGGCCACACCGGTCACGAGCAGTGCACCGATCAGGCACAGCAGCGCCGTGTTGAGCGCCGCGTCCACCACCAGGTCCAGGCTGCCGAAGAACAGGGTCCTGGGGGAGAGCATGCGCCACTCGCGGATCGCGGGCACCGACGGGCCGGGCGGCACGTGGCCTCCGGGCGGCGCCTGACCGGGACCGCCGTCGACGTCGTCGTCCCCGGCCAGGGGGCGGTTCGCTTGGTTGGCGGAGCGGGCGCCGTACCGGTCTTCCAGACCTTCCGGGCGGCCCACGGGAGGCAGCGCGCGGTGCGCTGCGGCGTCCTCGCGGGGCAGCACGCGGGTGGCGCCCACCGGCGGCAGCGGCCGGGTGCGGCCCGAGGCCGGGGGAAGAGGTTCGGTGGCGTCCCACGGCGGCGTGGGTCGCGAGGCTGGTGTGCTCATGGCCTCCACGCTACGGACACCCCGCCGGCTCTCGCGCCAGAGCCAGCCACCGGGTTGCAGTGGGGTTTTCCCCACCCCTGCCCATCCCCGCTCCAGAGCCGCGCGTGCCGCCCTGGCGCCAGCGCGCTCCCGCCCTAGAGTGAGCCTCATGCAGCACGATCTCACCGCTGCCGGGACGCCCCGGCCGCCGGGAGCGCCCGCCGTCGAGCGCGACCCCGCCGTGGACGCCGCCCGCGTGGGCTGCGTGATCGCCGTGGTGTGCATCCACATCCTCATGGTCACCCTCACCGCAGACCCCGCCACCGGGGAGATCCGCTCCGTGCTCGTGCCCACCCAGCAGCCCTGGTACTGGTGGGCCACCTGGATCTTCCAGATCATGCCCCTGTTCTTCGTTGTGGGCGGAACGGCAGCGGCCGGGGCGTGGCGGCGTCGTCGGGCGCAGGGCATGGACCCCGCGGAGTACGTGCGCGAGCGTGCCCTGCGGCTCGTGCAGCCGGCCGCCGTGCTGTGGTGCGCGCTGGCCCTGGTGGCCGGGGCCGCGCTCGCGGCGGGAGCGCCGTACGAACTGGTGACCTTCGCGCTGTCCGGGGTGGGCATGGCGCTGTGGTTCCTCGCCGCGTACCTGATCTGCCAGGCGCTCACTCCCACGTTCCTGGCACTGCACGAGCGTATGGGGTGGGTGTGGTGCTGGTTCCTGCTGTGCTGTGCCGTGATCGTGGACCTGCTCAGCGCGGCCAGCGGGGAGCAGTGGTGGAGGCTGCTGAACATGGTGTCCGTGTGGCCGCTCGTGCAGCAGTTCGGCTTCTTCCGCGCGGACGGCTGGTTCGCGGCACGCTCTCGGGGGCTTCTCGTGGCGCTCGCTGCGGCGTCGTTCGCGCTGCTCGGGGTGTGCGTGGCGGCGGGCCCCTACGCGCCGGACATGCTCACCGATCTCAACCCGCCCACGGTCTGCATGGTGGTCCTGGGCTTCGCTCAGGCGTGCCTGCTGGAGGTGTTCTCCCCGGCGCTGCGGCGGCTGATGACCCGGCGTCCGGCCCGGGTGGTCGCGCACCTGATCGGCACCCGCGCCATGACCGTCTACCTGTGGCACCTGCCCGTGGTCGTGGCGGTCATGGCCGTGTGGTTCTTCGCTGGCGGCTGGGACCCCGCACCCGGTTCCGCTGGGTGGTGGCTGCTGCGGATCCCGCTGGCGGTGGTGTGCTGGGCGGCCGTGATGCTCGTCGCGGCGGTGCTACGGCGCGCGGAGACGGCTTCGGTGGAGCCGTGGGGCGGGCGGGAGCGCCGCCTGCCGAGCGCACTGGTGCTGGTCGCGCTGGTCTGCGCGGCGGCCCCACCGTTGATCGAGATCGTCACGCTGCTCACTGTCCCGCTCGTGGTGGTGGGCGCGGCAGGCTCGGTGCTCGCCGTCGTCGTCCTGCGCAGCGGGCGGGTGCGGCAGGGACCGGGCCCCGCGGACGGGGCCGTGGGCGGTCAGCGGGTTACCGGGGGCCGCGGGGTCCCGGCGTAGGCTCGGTGGCGTCCTCGTCACGCAGTGCCCCGCGACCCATTCGCGTACGCACCCGGCGTGACGCCGTTGCCGGGGCACCGCCCCCGCGACCGAGAGGTGATCGCATGGCTTCCAAGAAACCGGTGCGCGACAGCGCCGAGCACAACGCCTACTTCCCGTCCGAGTACTCGCTGGGTCAGTACGTGGCACCCACCACGAACTTCGACGGCGCCGCAGGTGTTCCCGCCGCCCCGTCCGGTCCGCACAAGGTCCTGACCGTCCTCACGGACGAGCGCTACCTGCCGCTGCAGGACGACATCTACTTCTCCACGGGCAACCACCCGGTGGAGACCCTGCTGCCGCTCATGCACCTGCGCGCCGCCGGGTACGACGTGGACGTGGCCACCCTTTCCGGGAACCTTGCCAAGTTCGAGCTGTGGGCCATGCCCGAGAAGGACGACGCCGTGCAGCAGGCGTGGGAGGAGCTGCGGCCGCAGTTCGAGCGTCCCCGGGCCCTGCCGGAGATCGCCGACGGGCTGGACGGGGACAGCGACTACGCCGCCGTGTTCATCCCCGGCGGCCACGGTGCCACGATCAACCTCGCGGACAGCCCCGAGGTGGGCCGTGTGCTCGCCTGGGCACTGGAGAACGACCGCCCCGTGATCACCCTGTGTCACGGACCCGCCGCGCTGCTCTCGGCCGTGGGCGAGGACGGCAGGAATCTCTTCGACGGCTACGCCGTGACCGTGTTCCCCGATGCCCTGGACTCCGGGCCCAACATCGAGATCGGCTACCTCCCGGGCCGCATGAAGTGGCTCGTCGCCGAGGAGCTCACCCGCGCCGGGCTCACCGTGGTCAACGACGACATGACAGGGCAGGTCCACCGCGACCGCGGCCTGCTCACCGGCGACAGCCCGCTCGCCTCCAACGCGCTGGGTCGCCTGGCCGTGGAGACGCTCACGGGCCAGGAGTACGCCGCGGACTGAGGTCCGGTGCTCTCCAGAACGACGACGCCGCCCGCCCCCCCGCTCACGGGTGCCGGGCGGCCTCGTCGCCCAGCGGCCGGGCCCGCAGGCCGGCGTCCACGTCCGCCCGGGCGCCTGCCTCGGATGCGGAGACGACACACGCCGAGCCGATCACCTGGCAGCGCTGCGCGGACCGCGTGAACTGCCGCACGGAGTGGAAGTCGACGGAGCCCAGCACGCCGAGGGTCGCGAGCCAGTGGGGCCGGGGGGCTGTCGGAGAGGCCGTGGGGCAGGGAGAGGCCTGTGACGCTGCGGAACGAGAACCAGAGGTGCTCCACGCCGTGGAGGTGGCTCGGCATGAGCCAGGAGAGCCCGACGACGAATACGAAGACCACCAGCAGACCGGCCAGGAGCGTGAAAAGGGTCCTGCGCAGGGCCCCGTGGCGCGTGCGGGCAGGGATGTTCAGCCCAGGTGGTCCAGGACCAGGGGGAGCAGCCGTGGTACGGCCAGGGGGTGCACCTGGTGGCCCATGCCGGGGACCGTCACGAACCGGGCTCCCGGGATGGCCCGGGCCGTTGCGGGGCCGCCGTCCGGGCGCACAATTCTGTCTCTGTCCCCGTGGAGCACGAGCGTGGGCGCGGTGATCTCGCCCAGCGCCTCGGTCCGGTCCCCGGAGGCGCGGATCGCACCGATCTGGCGGCGCATCCCGGCGGCCCCGTGGCGAGGGTCCAGGTTGCGGTCCCAGTGGATCTCGGCGAGCCGACGTTCGTGGGCAGGGTCCACGGGGAACCCCGGGCCTGCGAGGTGGCGGGACATGACCATGCGCGCACGCACGTACGTTCGGCGGGTCCTCGCTCCGGGCAGGGCGAGCATCGCGGCGGTGGAGGTGGCCACCGTGCCCACGGACGGGTCCCCCGTGGTGGAGCACAGCGAGACCAGCCGCCGCACCCGCCCCGGGTGGTGGGCGGCCAGGGACTGCGCGACCATCCCGCCCAGCGAGAAGCCCAGCACGTCCGCGCGGTCGATGCCCAGTGTGTGGAGAGCGTCCGCCACGTCCTGGGCCATGTCCTCCACCGTGTACTGCCCGGCGGGCAGGGCCCCCGTCAGCAGCTGCCGGGCGGTGGGAGGGGGAGCGCTCGCGCGGAAGGACCGGCCCTCGTCCCGGTTGTCGAGGCGGATCACCCGGTGGCCCCGCTCCATCAGGCCCTGCACGAGGGATTCGGGCCAGGTGGTGAGGTCGAAGCCCAGGCCGGTGATGAGGACCAGGGGTGAGCCCTGTGCCGGGCCGTCCTCCCGGATGCAGATGAAGCGGTCGGCTGACAGGGGCACTACGTGCTCCTCGCCGGCGAGGTTTCCCGGGGCGTCGCAGTGACCCGGGGCGGGGAGACCGGGGCGCGACGTCATGCCCCGATTCTACGGAGCCGCACGCCCGTCACCACAGGACGGGCCCGCTCAGAGCACCTGGCGGATGTGCTCCTCGAAGTCCCGCACGTGGTGCAGCATGACCGCCTGCGCGGTGTCCGGGTCCCCGTCCAGGACCGCGCGCAGCAGGGTGGCGTGCTCCTCCACGTGGCCCTGCAGCTGCGGCATCCGGTCCGCAGCCACGCACCAGATGCGGGTGGCCAGGTTGCTGTAGCGTTCGAGGGTGTCCTGCAGGTGGGCGTTGCCGGCCGCGGTGTACACCGCCCGGTGGACGCGGTTGTCCCAGCGCAGGGCGCCGTCCCGCTCCAGCTCGTCCGCACCCAGCGCGTCCAGTTCCCGCGCGAGGGTCTCAAGCTCGTCACGCTCCCGGCCGCCCCGGCGCTGCGCGGCGAGCTTCGCAGCGAGTGGCTCCAGCACCTCGCGCACCTGCGAGATCTCCGAGAGCGCGGTGATGTCCACGGTGGTGGCGAACGTCCCCCGGCGGGGATAGGTGACCACCAGGTGCTCGGAGTCCAGCCGCTTGATGGCCTCTCGCAGCGGGGTGCGCCCCACACCCAGCTCCACCGAGAGCCGCGCCTCGTTCAGCGGCATCCCCGGCACGATGTCCAGGAAGATCAACCGGTCCCGCAGTCGAAGGAAAGCACGGTCGGCCAGGGAGAGCTGGTTGTCGTCCGCGGCGGGGGAGGCGGAGGGGGTCGCGGTCATGCGGGAAACACCGTGCTTTCGGGTCGAACGGGCGGGGCCGAAAGGCGCCGGTCCGCGAGACACTCTACTGAACGGCGTCGCACGGGCCTGCGGAGTGTGGGGGCAGCGCCCGCGCTGGGATGGTCTCGAGGGACGCGGCACTCGCCGCCGGCGCGCGGGGCAGGCGCGGGGGCGACATCGTCGGCCCGGGGGCCCGTGCCCAACGCGCCGGGCCCCACGACCCCGCGCCCCACCGCGTGCGGGCCGACGCCGCGGCGGCGCCTCAGCGCAGCACCACTGTCTTGGCACCGTGCAGGATCACACGCCCCTCGCAGTGCCAGCGGACGGCGTCCGAGAGGGCCTTGCACTCGGTGTCACGTCCGGCAGCCACCAGGTCCTCGGGCCCGTAGGCGTGGTTCACCTCCACCACCTGCTGGGTGATGATCGGGCCCTCGTCCAGCTCCGCGTTCACGTAGTGGGCGGTGGCACCCACGGTCTTCACACCACGCTCGTACGCCTGGTGGTACGGCTTGGCGCCCTTGAAGGACGGCAGGAACGAGTGGTGGATGTTGATGACCCGGCCCTCCATGCGGGTGGCCAGGGAGTCGCTGAGCACCTGCATGTACCGGGCCAGCACCACCAGGTCCACCTCGAAACGGTCCACGAGGTCCAGCAGCCGGGTCTCGGCTTCCGGTTTGGTGTCCTTGGTGACGGGCACGTGGAAGAACGGGATGCCGTGCCACTCCACGAGCCGTTGGTGGTCGAGGTGGTTGGAGACCACCGCCACGATCTCCACCGGCAGCTCTCCAGTGCGCGCCCGGAACAGCAGATCGTTGAGGCAGTGGCCGAACCTGGAGACCATCACGAGCACCCGCCGCTTCTCCTTGTGGCGGTGCAGCTCCCAGCGCATGTCGAAGCGTTCGGCCACCGGTGCCAGATCCGTGCGCAGGGCGGTCTCGTCCAGGGGCCGGTCCGCGCCTGGCGCCACGTGGACGCGCATGAAGAAGCGGCCCACGCGTCGGTCGTCGAACTGGGCGAGCTCCACGATGTTGGCGCCGTGCTCCAGCAGCACACCGCTGACCGCGTGCACGATCCCCAGCTGCTCGGGGCAGTTGAGGGTCAGCACGAGTTCCGGGCCGTTCGCGGCGGGCTCGGTGCTGCCCGGTGCCGGTGCGGGTCCGGGCGTGGAGGACGTGGGCTGGGCAACCATGGTGGGTCTCCTCGGGGTGGCGCGGGGGTGGCGCGGTGTCCTGGCCCGACGGCGTCCGTGCCGTCGGTCGGTTCCGGCACCCGACGGGGTGGCCGGGTGCCGGGGCGGTGGTGGTCTGTCCTGCAGGGAAGCGGCGCGGGTTCTGGCGGGCGGAGTCCCTGTGCGTGGGGTCCGCAACGCCGACCCGGGCGCGCCCCTCCGGGCGGCCCCTGGGCTGGCAAGTCCGCTCAGGCGACCTCGGGTGAGGCGAACTCGGTCATGGCGTCCAGCAGCCACTGGGCGGTGAACTGCGCGAACGAAGCGCGCGGCATGATCCGCCACGTCTGCTCCCCGGTGCGCCACAGCAGCACCTGGACCAGGGCGAGGGTTGTGGACACCGCCGAACCCACGGGGAAGGCCCGCGGGTGAAGGTCCACCGGGCAGCCCTTCTCGAGCACGGCCCGCGCGGAGGGCCCGCTCAGCTCGAGAGTGGTGCGGTTGGCCGAGAGGTCCACCACCTGTCCGGGCCCGCCCGACGCCACGAGGGCGTCCGCAAGGCGCTGGGCCAGCGGGCTCGTGGACAGCGTGGGAAGAGCCGAGCGGTCCGGTTCCGGTGCGTCGGCGGTCGGGGACGGCGACGTCGTCGTGGTATCTGCGGTGAGGGCGGGCGGGACCACGGTCTCGTCCGACCCCACCGCCAGGAACTCGTCCGGTCCCTGCCACAGCACCGCGATGTCCGCGGGGTCCCCGCTCACAGCCCCCGCGCGCGAGGGTAGGGGGCGTCCCACGACGTCGCACAGCGCCTCGGCGTCGGCGCCGCCGGGTGCTGCCCGGAGCCCGACCATGGTCAGGAACGGGATCTCGCGCAGGGACACGCCCCTGGGCCCGGCTACGGAGCCCTCGCGCATCGCGCCGGCCCACTGCTCCAGAGAGCTGTGCCGCAGGGCAGTGATGCCCGGGGTACGGGTGCTGGTCGTCTCGGTCTCAGCCATCTCGGCGGTTCCCTTCGGGGTCGTAGAGGACGGGGTCGGCGAGCACAACGTCCACGAGCCGCCCGTCCAGCGGTGCCTGGAGTGTCTCCCCGATGCGCTGCCGGCCGTTCCTGACCAGTGCGAGGCCGAACGTGCGCTCGAGTGCGGCGCTGCGGTAGCTGGAGGTCACGTGGCCCTCCATGGGCACGGGGCCCTGCTCGGGGGTCACGGGCGTGCCCGCAGTAATCAGTTGGGCACCCTCCGGCAACCGGAACGAGGGGTCCACGGGCAGCACCCCCACGAGCTGCTTGCGGTCCTCGCGGCTGGTGTCGGCGCGGGCGTAGGAGCGCTTGCCGATGAAGTCCTTGGTCTTGGACACCACCCACTCCATGCCGAGGTCCTGCGGGGTCACGGTGCCGTCCGTGTCCTGGCCGACGATGGGGAACGCTTTCTCCGCGCGCAGCACGTGCATGGTCTCCGTGCCGTACGGGGTGACCCCGAACTCCTGGCCGGCCTCGAAGACCTGCTCCCACACGCAGAGCCCGTACCACCCGGCCACGTTGACCTCGAAGGCCAGTTCCCCGGAGAACGAGATCCGGCAGATTCGTGCGGGGATCCCGGAGGCGAGCACCGTCTCGCGGAACGCCATGAACGGGAACGCGTCCTGGGAGACGTCCAGATCCGGGGCCAGTTTTGCGATGACATCCCGGGACTTCGGGCCGGCCACGGCCACCGTGGTCCACTGTTCGGTCACGGAGGTGAAGAGCACGTCCAGCTCGGGCCACTCGGTCTGCGACCACTCCTCGAGCCACTCCAGGACCTTTGCGGCCCCGCCCGTGGTGGTGGTCATCAGGTAGCGCTCCTCGTCCAGGCGCAGGGTCACACCGTCGTCGAAAACCATCCCGTCCGGGGTGCACATCACGCCGTAGCGGCCCATGCCGGGCTTCAGCTTCTTGAACGCGTTGGTGTACACGCGGTTGAGGAACTCACCGGCGTCCCTGCCCCGGATCTCGATCTTGCCGAGCGTGGTGGCGTCCATGAACCCCACCCCGGTGCGCACGGCGGCGCACTCGCGCAGCACGGCGGTGTCCATGTCCTCCCCGGGCTGCGGGTAGTACCACGGGCGCTTCCACTGGCCCACGTCCTCGAACAGTGCGCCGTGGGCCACGTGCCACGGGTGGATCGAGGTCAGCCGGGCGGGATCGAACAGCTCGCCCTGGCGGCGCCCGGCCAGCGCGGCGAACGCCACGGGCGTGTACGGGGCGCGGTAGGTGGTGGTTCCGATCCCTGCCACGTCACCCGTCCTCAGCGCCTGGGCGATCACACCGATGGCGTTGACCGCGGACGTCTTGCCCTGGTCGTTGGCGGTGGAGATGGAGGTGTAGCGCTTGATGTGCTCCACCGAGCGCATGCCCGCGCCCACCGAGCGCAGCACGTCCGCGACGGTCTGGTCCCGTTGCAGGTCCACGAAGTGGCGGTCCCAATCCTGCTCCGCGTCCGCGGTGCGCGGCACGAGCCACAGGGGGCGGGCCGGGGCGATCCGCTCGGGCGTGGCCGCGGGCACGTGCACCGCGGCGTCGAAGCCGGCGCTCTGCGCGGCCTGCGCACCGGCGGTCGCACCCTCGGTCAGGCAGCCGAGCAGGTCCAGGGTCCCCGCCAGGGCACCGGCGCACTGCTGGTTCCGGACACTGGGCACTGGCACGAAACCGGCGATCTCCTCGCTCCACTCCAGCCTGCCCTGGCGCTGGCTGTGCAGGTGCACCACGGGGCTCCACCCGCCGGCCACGGCGAGCAGGTCCGCGTCCAGGGTCTCGTAGGGGCCGGTGGGCCGGGCGTCCTCGTCGATCGGGCTGACGACGACGCCGCTCACCCGCCCGTCCTCGCCCTCACCGAGGGTGTCCACGACGGTGCTGCCCGCCAGCACCCGCACGCCCGTGGCCTGCGCGGTGCGCGCGGCGGCGTCGCCCGGTTCGGGACGGCTGTCCGCCACGGCGGCGACATCGATCCCCGCCGCGTGCAGGTCCTCCACGAGCGCATAGGCGGAGTCGTTCGTGGTGGCCACGACCACACCTCGGCCGGCCGCCACGGCGAAGCGGTTGAGGTAGGTGCGCACCGCGCCGGCGAGCATGATCCCGGGGCGGTCGTTGTTCGCGAAGACCACCGGGCGCTCGTGGGCGCCGGTGGCCAGGACCACCTGGCGGGCACGGACGTGCCAGATCCGCTCCCGGGAGACGCCCGAGCCGGCGGGTTCGGCGAGGTGGTCCGTGCGGCGCTGGACGGCCACCACGTAGTTGCTGTCGTAGTTGCCGAACGCGGTGGTGCGCCGCAGCACCGTGACCTCGGGGTTCTCCAGCAGCTCCGCCTCGACCCGGGCGGCCCACTGCCACCCCGGCACCCCGTCCACGGTCTCCTCACGACCGGAGAGCAGCGCGCCGCCGGGCAGCGTCTGCTCGTCCATGAGCACCACCCGGGCCCCGGACTCCGCGGCCTGGCGCGCCGCGGCCAGCCCTGCAGGCCCGGCACCAACCACGAGCACGTCCGTGTGTACGTACTTCGCGTCGTAGCAGGCCTCGTCCCTGGCCGGGTCCAGCTGGCCGAGTCCGCGCAGGTACTCGGCGCGCAGCCCGTCCGTGAGCTCCACCGTGGTGGCCGGGAGCATGGACTCGGCAACGTCGGCTGCGGTGCGCGGGGCCACCTTCACCAGGGCGTTGGGCTCCTCTACCCCCGCCGTGAGGACCCCACGCGGGCGACCCAGGTACATCGAGTCCCCGCAGCGGATCCGGCCCTGGGCGAGCAGCGCGGAGGCCACCGTGTCACCGGGGTGCGCCGGGACCTCCCGGTCGTCCAGGCGGACGGTGAGAGCGGCGTCGCGGTTCACACCCGTGGCGGTCCATCGGTCGGTGGGAAGGCGGAAGGGGGCGTTCATCGGGAACCTCCGGGAGCGGTCTCGCCCATGCGGTAGACGGCGGTGATCTCGTACGTTGCGGTGTCACGCACCGCGTTGAACCAGCGCCGGCAGCCCACCGTGTGGACCCACCGCTCCTTGAGCAGACCCTTGGGGTTGCTGCGGTAGAAGAGGTACTCCGCCCACTGGCGGTCCGTCAGTTCGAACGGATCCTCGGGGTACGGCACGTGGGCCTCCCCGCCGTAGTGGTACTCGGTCTCGTCGCGTGGGCCGCAGTAGGGGCATTCGATCAGCAGCATCGTGGGTCGTCTCCTCCGGGTGACAGCGGCGTGTGCACGGTCAGTGGGCCACGGCGGCGGCGCCGTGCTCGTCGATCAGGACACCCGTCTCGAAGCGTTCCAGGCAGAACGGCTCGTTGAGAGGGTGGGGCTCGTCGGTGGCGATCGTGTGCGCGAAGGCGAAGCCTGCCCCCGGGGTGCCCTTGAAGCCGCCCGTGCCCCAGCCGCAGTTCACGTACATCTGGTCCACCGGTGTCTTGGACACGATCGGGGAGGCGTCCAAGGTGACGTCCACGATCCCGCCCCACGTGCGCAGCACGTGCGCCCGGGCGAAGATCGGGAACAGCTCCACGGCCGCTGCCATCTGCTCCTCCACCACGTGGAACGCCCCGCGCTGGCCGTAGCCGTTGTAGGCGTCCACGCCCGCACCCATCACCAGCTCGCCCTTGTGCGCCTGGGAGACGTACACGTGCACGTGGTTGGACATCACCACCGTGGGGTGGACAGGCTCGTGGAGCTCCGAGACGAGCGCCTGCAGCGGGTGGGACTGGATCGGCAGGCGGAAGCCCGCGAGCTCCGCGAGCACCGAGGAGTGCCCCGCCCCGCACAGCCCCACCTTGCCGGCGTTGATCCGACCGCGGGAGGTCTCCACCGCCACCACGCGCTCGCCGTCCTTGACGAAGCCGGTGACCTCGCAGTTCTGGATGATGTCCACACCCATCTGGTCGCACTTTCGCGCGAACGCCCACGCCACGTGGTCGTGCTTGGCGATCCCCGCGCGCGGCTGGTACGTGGCGCCCATGACCGGATAGCGCAGCTCGTCCGACGTGTTGATGATCGGGCAGAGCTCCTTGACCTGTTCCGGTGTGATCCACTCGGCGTCGATCCCGTTGAGCTTGTTCGCGTTGACCCGGCGCACCGACTCGCGGACGTCCTGCAGGGTGTGAGCCAGGTTCATGACGCCGCGCTGGGAGAACAGGAAGTCGTACTCCAGCTCTTCCGGCAGCCCCTCCCACAGCTTCAGAGAGTGCTCGTACATGGCCGCGGACTCGTCCCACAGGTAGTTCGAGCGGATGATCGTGGTGTTGCGCGCCATGTTCCCGCCCGCGAGCCACCCCCGCTCGAGCACCGCGATGTTGGTCATGCCGTGGTTCTTCGCCAGGTAGTACGCGGTGGCCAGCCCGTGCCCGCCGCCACCCACGATGACAGCGTCGTAGGACGGCTTCGGGTCCGGGTTGTGCCAGAGGAAGTCCGGGTGCTCCGGGAGCAGATCGGCCATGTGGTGCTCCGTTTCGGTGTTGAGGGTCGGGTGCGGTTCCCCGGGATGGGGGTGGACGACGTCGTGGACGTCCTGCGGTTGGGTCAGGCGCGGCGGGTGCGCGCGGTGCGGGTCAGGGACTTCACGAGCATCAGGGTCAGCAGCAGGATGCCCACGTAGCCGTTGACCACGTAGACGATGTTGACCATCAGCGAGAACGGCAGCACGAGACCCACCAGGGTGCCGATCGCTGCGAGTGCGAGGGTGAGGTACTTGAAGGGCAGGGACTTCTCTGGGAAGAACCGGGAGGAGACGGTCCACAGCAACGGCACCGCCGTGGTGTAGATGCCTGCGAGGATGATGAGTGAGAAGCACGAGGCGACCACCGGACCGAGATCCGAGGCGAGCACGAGCATGGGAATCTCCGTGCCGTTGACCGCCTCGATGTTCGCCAGCAGGCCCAGGCCCACGACCATGCAGGCCACGGAGAAGGAGACCCCGCCGAGCACCGCACCGGAGTGGGCCTCGCCGCGGCTGTGTGCGGTCCTGCCCAGTGCGGTGAGGAACGCGGCGAGCCACAGCATGCAGAAGCCCACATAGGACAGCCCCGCCAGCACCCAGTTGCTCGACGCGCGGGTGAGGTCCAGTTCCGGCAGCAACGCGTTGCCGTCGGCGATCCCGCCCGGGTTGCGAATGATGCCCAGGATCCCCAGGACGATCGCTATCACGACGATCAGCGGGCCGATCTTGCCGATCACGTCCACCAGCCGGTCCAGGCCGAACCACACGGTCAGTCCCACCACGGCGGCAAGCCCGATCCCGCCCACGTACTTGGACAGTCCGTAGTGCTCCTGGAACACAGCGCCCGCCCCGGCCACCATGACAGTGAAGCTCAGGAATACGAACAGAACGGAGAAGTAGTCGAAGAACACTCCCAGGTGGCGGCCGCAGTAGTAGCGGAAGATCAGCGACGGCCGGTCGAACTTCTCGCGGTGGCCTGTGGTCAGGAACTCCACGGCCACGTAGGTGATCAGCACCAGGACTACCAGGCCCGTGCCGAAGACGCCCCAGTAGCCGTAGGAGGTGAAGTACTGCAGGATCTCCTGGCCGGTTGCGAAGCCGGACCCGATCAGGAACGCGACGATCGCTCCGGCGTACGTGAGGATGCGCAACGAGCTCCTGGTCTCGACGGTGTCCAGCTGCGTGGAGGGTGACGCGGTCTGTGCCATGGTGACGTTCTTTCCCGAAGGGGGGTGCTGGCCGGACGGTTCCGGTGGTGGCGAAGGGTTTTGTCGATCACTGATATATCTGTGTTCTGAGTACGGTATGTGATGCGGCCCACCCCGTCAATGCCCCGAGGTCAGGAGCAGGCGCCCCGCACGGGTGCGCAGAACATCTGAGGCACAACTTGCCCAGGGAACGCGCCGCGGGGCGGGCATGTCCTGCCCCAGATGTTCAACGGCGGGGGGTCCTGCGGGCGTCGTTGGCCTGGGGACATGAACAGCCGCTCGTTCTCATGCCTGCCCGTGCGGCCGGATCGAGGAGCACGGCCTGAACTCGCTGCCGCGCGCAGAGTGGCCGGCCACTGTTCCCGCGGTGCGGCAGGTGCTGGACGAGGGCCTCAACCTCGGGCCGCTGACCGTCCGGGTGGGTGAGAACGGGGCGGGGACGCCCACCCTGGTGGAGGCCGTGGCGGCAGTTCGGTCTCAGCGTGGACGGCGGCGCGCGGGACCAGGTGCTGCACCGGACCCGGGTGACCGAGTCTGGACCCGGCGACCGTCCGCAGCTCGTGCGCGGGGTGGTTCTCTGCACGCACTCGCCGGTCCTCGCCGCCCTGCCTGAGGCACGCAACTACGAGCTCGGCGAGTGGGTTCTGCGCCCCAGCGAGTACGACGAGCTGGAGATCACCTGGCACCTCTTCCTGGACGCACCCCAGCGATCCCCTCGGCGGGTCGGCCTGCGTGGTCGATCCGCTGAGCCCCGTGGGCTGCGCAGTATGTTCGCAACGGCATAGGCTCGCCCCATGACCGCCGCCCCGCCCTCACCATGCCGGATCCTCGTGGCCGGGGTGAGCGGCGTCGGCAAGACCACCCTGTGCCGTGAGATCGAGCAGTGCTCCGGCATCCCGCACACCGAGATCGACGCCCTGTTCCACGGCCCCGGCTGGATTCCGCGCCCCGAGTTCTCGGCGGACGTCGCGCGCCTGGCGGCGGGCGGTTCGTGGGTCACCGAGTGGCAGTACGACGCCGCACGGCCGGCTCTCGCCGAACGCGCCGACACCCTGCTGTGGCTCGACTTCCCGTTCTGGACCGTGACCTTCCCACGCGTCGTCCGGCGGACCGTGCGGCGCAGCCTGAGCCGCCAGAAGCTGTGGAACGGCAACACGGAGGGGTCGCTCCGTACTCTCTTCACGGATCCGGAGCACATCATCCGCTGGGCGGTCGCGAGCCGTCACAGCTACCGGGAGCGCATTCCCACCCTGGCGGAGACGGCCCCGCACCTGCGCGTGGTGCGCCTGCGTCACTCCCGGGAGGCGCGGGCATGGGTCTCCACCGTCTGGCCCGCGGGGACGGACGCCAAGGATGGACCCCGCAGGTGAGCCCGGCCCGCCCGATCACCCACCCCATCCGGGGACAACATTTGGGGCGCGACATGTCCGCCACCCAGCAAACCCGCCCGGGGCGGGAGGTGGGCACGGGGCAGCGCCAGCTCTCAGATCTTCAGGTGCACCAGGCTCGGGCCCTTCGTGGCGAGGGCCTTCTGCACGGTCTCCGCGAGGGTGTCCATGGTGGCGGGGAACCCGGTGGCGCCGAAACCCTCCGCGAGCTTCACCCAGTCCGGCTGCGCGAGGTCAACGGCCAGGGGGTCGATGTCCCGGTCCAGCATGTTCTGCCGGATCTCCCCGTAGCCGCCGTTGTCCACGCAGATCACGGGCAGGTCCAGGTTCAGCTCCACGGCGGTCATGAGCTCCTGGATGGAGAACATGAGGGCGCCGTCCCCCACCAGGCACACCACCGGGCGCTCGGGCGCGGCGAGCTTGGCACCCACCGCCGCGGGCAGCCCGTAGCCGAGCGTGGCGTACGTGCCCATGTACAGCAGCGAGTGTGGCTGGGGTGCGCGGAAGAACGTGGTGGAGCCCATGTACGTCACCTGCGAGGAGTCCCCGGCCAGGATGGTGTCGTCCGGGACCACCTCCATGATCGTCTCGTTGAGCGCCGCGAGGTCCGGGGCCCAACGCCGGCCCTCCTCGTCCATCGCCTCGAACACCGAGCGCAGGTCCCGCTCCGGGCGCGGTGCGGCGTCGGCAGCCGCGGCGCGCAGCCCGTCCAGCAGCTGGGGGACGACGGCGGCGGCGTTGCCGGGGACCTCCACGTCCGGGGAAAGATTGCACAGCATCTGGTCGCGCATGATGTCCACGCGAACGATCGGGCCCTGCGGGGTGATGTCCCCGCCCCACAGCTCGGCCTCGCCCACCTTGGATCCGATCACGAGCAGTGCGTCCGCTGAGCGCATGAACTCGTGGGCGGTGCTCAGCCGCAGGTCCGCGCCCAGGGACAGCCGGTGCTTCTCCGGGATCGCGCCCTTGCCGTTGGTCGTGGTGATCACCGGGGCCTCGAGCAGCTCGGCCAGCTCCAGCAGCCGCGGTCCGGCAGCGAGCGAGCCTCCGCCGGCCAGGATGACCGGGCGCTCACTGGCCGCCAGCGCCTCGACGGCCGCGGCGATGTCGTGCTCCGGGGCGGGCGTGGGCTCACCGAGGGGGCGCGGTGCGGTGGCCGACTCGGGGACGTCCGCCGCGGTCTCGAGGATGTCCAGCGGGATCTCGATGTGGATGGGCCGCGGGCGCGAGTGTGCGAAGTCCCGCATGGCGTCGTGGATCATGGTCACGGCCTCGGCCCCCGAGGTCACGCGCCGAGAGACGCCTACGATCGCGTTCACGGCGGCGGAGGGATTCTTGGTCTCGTGCAAGGAGCCGATGTCCCGGAAGTCGTGGCCCACGGGGCGCCCGGGGGAGAGCAGGATCATGGGCCGGGACTCTGCGTAGGCGGTCGCCGCGCCGGACAGGGAGTTGAGCAGGCCGGGTCCGGACGTGGTGATGACCACCCCAGGCAGCCCGCGCACCTGGGACCAGCCGTCCGCGCCGTAGGACGCGCCCTGCTCGTGGCGTGTGGTGATCGCACGGATTCCCAGCGAGCGCAGCGGCCGGTAGAACTCGAGCGAGTGGGTGCCGGGGATGCCGAACACGGTGTCAATCCCGTAGCCGCGCAGCGTCTCCAGCACCGCGGTGGCCACGGTGCGCTCCGGGCGTGTGACGTCCGCGCCGGCCCCGGGGGTCTCGGGTGCCGTGGTGATGGTGCTTTCGGTGCTCATGCCTTGGACTCCTGAATCCGACGGTTCCATTCCTGACTGATCTCCGGCGTGGTGGGCTTCGTGGCGAGCGAGACGGCCACGAAGACGACGGCAGAGGCGAGCAGTCCCATGTAGATGGGTGCGTTGGCGAGCACGCCGTAGACCACCATGCCCACCACGGTGGCGACGACGCCCGCGGCCATCGACCACATGGCACCCGCCGCGGTGCCCCGCTTCCACAGCAGACCGCCCAGCACGGCGACGAGCAGGCCGCCCACCAGCAGGTCGTACGCGATGGTCAGGGCCGTGACCGTGGAGCTGACCAGCATGGACATCACCGTGATGACCAGGCCGACCACCACCACGTAGACGCGGTCCTTGAGGACGGACGCGTCCTCGGAGCGGGCGCGGGCGATGTCGTCGTCGGGGGCTCCGAACAGGCCTAGGAGGGTGGGGACCACGTCCACGCGCGCCACCGTGGCTGCGGCGATCGTGGCCCCGGAGGCCGTGGACATCATGGCGGCCACACCGGCCGCGAGGACGATCCCGCCGAGACCCGCCGGCACGTGCTCCTGGGCCATGGTGGCGAACGCCTCCTCGGGGACGGCGAGGTTCGGCAGCACGGCGGCCGCGGCGGTGCCGATCAGTGCGCCGGCGACGCCGTAGAGCGCCACGTACGTGGCGGAGACGAGCCCACCCCAGCGGGCGACGCCGGGCGAGCGGGCCGTGAACACGCGCTGCCAGATGTCCTGCCCGATCAGCATGCCGAAGCCGTAGACCACGAACTGCGTGAGGATCGCCTGGAAGCCCATGGAGCTGACGGCGAAGTAGGAGGCGTCCAGCCGCTCGCGGATCCCGGACCAGCCGCCGCCGGCGGCCAGCGAGAAGGGCAGGAGGATCGCGAAGATGCCCACCGTCATGAAGAGGAACTGCATCAGGTCCGTCAGGGTGATGGACCACATTCCGCCGAGCACCGAGTAGGCGATCACCACCGCACCGCCCAGCAGGATGGCCCAGGGCCGCGAGATGGGGAACAGCACGGAGAAGATCGCCGCGTAGGCGGCCGTGGAGGTCACCGCGATCATGAGCGTGTAGGCGAGCATCACGAACGACGACGCCGTGGCGCCGCCCTTCGCGCCGTAGCGCAGCTGCAGCATCTGGGAGACGGTGAAGACCTTCAGGGACTGGATGCGCGCGGCGAAGAACAGGCTCAGCACGGCGAGCCCCACTGCGATCGCGACCACGAGCCACATCCCCGAGATGCCGTACTGGTAGCCGAGCCCCACTCCGCCCACGGTGGAGGCGCCACCGAGGACCACCGCCGCCATCGTGGAGGTGTAGAGCCCCGCTCCGAGGCGGCGTCCGGCCACGCGGTAGTCGGTGGCGGTGCGTGCACGGCGTGCCGCCCACAGCCCGACCACCACCATCACGGCCAGGTAGAGCACGATCACGAACACGTTCACAGGGGATCTCCTCGGAGCCGCGGCGAGGCTCTGCTCGCCTGGCGGGCAGGATCGCCCGCGCACGCAGATGTGGCGCTAGGGTTTGCACCAGGTCACAAAAAATATCACCCTGGCCCGGCCGGGCGGCGCCGGACACCGTGCGGCGGGACGTACGGCCCGCCGTCGGCCGCGGAAGGGCTTCCCGGGCGATCCTCGGGGCGGAAGGAGACACGGTGGAACCGGAACGCATTGTCGAGACGAACGCGGCGGGCGAGGAGCGGGTGGGGCCCGTGGACGCGGCGCTGACACCCCGGTGGGCCGGGCCCGCCACGTTCGCACGGCTGCCCCGCACGGACCAGGTGGAGCACACGGACGTGGCCGTGGTGGGCGTGCCCTTCGACTCGGGGGTCTCCTACCGCCCGGGCGCGAGGTTCGGGCCGAACCACGTGCGCGAGTCCTCGCGGCTGCTGCGCCCCTACAACCCCGCGCAGAACCACTCGCCGTTCGCGAACCTGCAGGTCGCGGACGCCGGGGACCTCGTGGGCAACCCGTTCGACATCCGCGAGGCCATCGACTCCATCGAGAAGGGCGCCAGGGAGCTGATGGGGGAGGACACCAAGATCGTGGCGATCGGCGGTGACCACACCATCGCCCTGCCCCTGCTGCGCGCGGCGCACTCGCGCCACGGGAAGGTGGCGCTGCTGCACTTCGACGCCCACCTGGACACGTGGGACACCTACTTCGGGGCCGAGTACACCCACGGCACCCCGTTCCGGCGGGCGTTCGAGGAGGGCATCATCGACACCGACGCCGTGATGCACGTGGGCACCCGCGGGCCCCTCTACGGCACCCAGGACCTCGAGGACGACTCCCGGTTCGGTTTCGAGATCGTCTCCTCCGCGGACGTGCTGCGCTCCGGCGTGGACGCCGTCGTCGAGGCCCTGCGCGAGCGTGTGGGCGACCGCCCCCTCTACATCTCCCTGGACATCGACGTCCTGGACCCCGCCCACGCCCCCGGCACGGGCACGCCCGAGGCCGGTGGCATCACGAGCCGCGAGGTGCTGGAGATCCTGCGTGGGCTGCGGGGCCTGGACGTGGTGGCGTGCGACGTTGTGGAGGTGGCTCCCGCCTACGACCACGCCGAGCTCACGGGCATCGCCGCCGCGCACGTGGTCTACGAGCTGCTCTCCCTGATCAGCCTGGGCGCCGATGCCGCGCCGGACGGCCCCGCGTACGGCATCTCGGGCGCGCGCTACGGGGACGCGAAGTGACGGGGTTCGCGTCCCGCGCGGACGAGTTCCGGCCCTCCCCGGTCCGCGCCGTCTTCGAGGTGGCACGGGACCCGTCCGTGGTCTCGCTGGCCGGCGGCAACCCGGACCTCTCCGTGCTGCCCGCGGACGCCGTGGGGGACATCGCGTCCCTCCTGCTGCGCGGGCGCGCCGGGGAGATCCTGCAGTACGGATCCGGCGCCGGCATGGACGGGCTGCGCGAGCTCGTGGTGAAGCTCATGGCGCGCGGTGGCTCCACGGTCACCGGTGCAGACATCCTGCCCACCACCGGATCACAGGCCGGGCTGGACCTCGTGACCAAGCTCTACTGCAACCCCGGGGACGTGATCCTGGCGGAGGGCCCCACCTACGTGGGTGCGCTGGGCGTGTTCGGGGCGTACGAGGCCGAGGTGCAGCACGTGGCCATGGACGAGGACGGGATCGTTCCCGACGCCGTGGCGGAAGCCCTCGACGCGCTCGCCGCCCAGGGCAGGCGGGTGCCGTTCGTGTACGTCATCCCGAGCTTCCAGAACCCCACCGGCGTGACCATGCCGGAGGAGCGCCGTCGCGAGCTCGTGGCGGTGTGCGCGCAGCGGGACGTGATGATCGTGGAGGACGATCCGTACGCGCTGCTCGCCTTCGACCGCAGTGAGCCGGTGCCGTCCATGCACGGGATGGACCCGGAGCACGTGATCCACCTGGGCAGCTTCTCCAAGATCTTCGCCCCGGGCCTGCGGGTCGGGTGGATGGCCGCGCCCCCGGAGGTGCGGGGGCGGCTGCAGATCGCCGGGGAGTCCGTGGTGATCCACCCGTCCAACCTCGCGCAGTCCCTCGTGACCTCGTGGGTGGGCTCGGAGCACTGGGAACCCGCGCTCGACAGCGCCGTGGCCCTCTACCGGGAGCGCTGGGAGGCCATGAACGAGGCCCTCACCGAGTACATGCCGCAGACAGCATCCTGGACGACGCCGAGCGGCGGGTTCTTCACGTGGGTCACCGCGGAGGAGCTGCGGGGCAGGGACATCCTGGCCGAGGCCGTGGCCCACGGGGTGGTGCTCGTGCCGGGCTCCGCGTCCTACATGGACGGTCGGGACTCCGACGCCGTGCGCCTCGCCTTCTCCGGCGTGGCCCCGGCCCGGATCCGCGAGGGCGTCAGGCGCTTCGCGGAGGCGCTGCGCGGGGACTGAGTCCGCCGCGTCACCACGTCAGCGGCGGGTGGACGGGTGGTCTCCGCCCGTCCACCCGCACCGGGGAGGGGACGCACCGCACCGTCCCCTCCCCGGTGCGCAGGAGAACCGTCTGGGCCTCACCCACTGCATCCTCCGAACCCCGGTGTGTTGAGGGCACCGGGGCGCCCAGGAGCACCCGTGCGGTGCGCTCCAGGGACAGGTGGGCGTGGCCCGCGGTTCCTGCCGCGAGCAGCGCACATGCCGCGGCGGCCATGCCATAGCCCGTGGCGTGGTCCAGCGCCTGGACGGGCAGCGCACCCGGGCGCCACACACCGTCGTCCCCGGTGCGGCCGCAGCGCACGGCGATCCCGCTGGCCGCCTGCACGATGCTGTCGAAACCGCGCCGCCCGCCGCGCGGACCGGCCGACTCCCACGCGCTCAGCTCCACGTGCACGAGGTGTGGGAAACGCTCACGGACCGTGGCGGCGTCGAGTCCCAGGGCGGTCAGGGAGCCGGGGCGGTAGCCGGTGAACAGGACGTCCGCGCCCGCCAGGACCTCGGTCAGCTCGGCGGCCTGCCGCGGATCGCTGAGGTCGCGGGCGGCGCAGCGCACGCCGAGGTCCGTGTCCAGGTGCTGACCTGTCGATTCGGGCATGACCGGCGGGTCGATGCGCAGCACGTCCGCGCCGAGCGCCGCGAGGAACTTCGCGCCCGTGGGCCCGGCGATCACGCGCGTCAGGGAGACCACGCGCACCCCGTTCAGGGGACCTTCCGCGGCGTCGGGGGCCGACGTCGCAGCCCACGGCCCCGCTGCGGGGCGCGCTGCACGCGGTCCCCCGGTGACGTCGACGTCGCCGGGGGAGATTGCGAGCCACGGCCCCGGGGCGCTCGTGGCCCCGCGCCGCCACGTCTCCTCGTCGACCACGGCCGCTGCGACGCCCTCGGCCGCGACGACCCGGGCCTCCGCGTCCCGGGAGGTGAGACGGGCGAGGGCGCCCGGGAGGGCGTCGTCGTCGTCGATCCGGAGGGCGCGGAACAGACGCGACCGGTGGTGCGGGTAGTTGGCGTGCGTGCGCAGCCAGCCGTCCGCGGTGGGGAAGAACCCCGATGCGGGCGCGAAACCGGGGACCGGGCGGCCATCGATGCGCAGGTGGGTGATCGACCCGAACGCGGCAACCACCTCGGGCAGACGCGCGCCGATATGGAACGTCTCTCGGCCGGTGGCCCGCGCGAACTCCTGGGCGGAGGCGGCGGCCAGGCCCACGCTCGACGTCGCCAGCCCCTGGACGTCCAGGGGTCCGGGCCAGAAGTCTGCCCGGCCCGTCACCACGGCGCCGGCGCGCTCGTGGAGACCGTCCACCACGCCGTCGAGTGCTGTCAGGATCTCGTCCACGGCTCTCGTCTCCCGGTCGGTTCTCGCGCGGAGGTCCGCACCCGTCGAGGATAAAATACGGAGCCATGAAGGCTTCCCCCGGACCCGCTCCCGACGACGACCGCGCCCGGGCCGTGCTGCGCGCGCACCGGCTGCGGGAGGTGATGCGCTACAGCGTGTATTTTCTGCGGCGCATGGAAGGCACGCGGGAGCTGACGAGCCAGCAGATCAGCCTCCTGACCATGCTGCGCCCCGGGGGGCTGCGGATTACGACCATCGCCGCGAACATGGGCGTGCGGGTCTCCACGGCGACTCAGAGCGTGGACCGGCTGAGCAGGGCGGGATACGTGCGCCGTGCCCCGGACCCCACGGACGCCCGCGCGGTCCTCGTGTGCCTCACCCCCTACGGGCTCAAGGAGCTCGCGCTCGAGGACCAGCAGCGCAGCGACAGGGTGGCGGACGCACTGTGCGTACTCTCCCCGCGCGAGCTGGACTCGCTGGACGCTGCCCTGCCGGTGCTCGCGAAACTGGCGAGGACTCAGGGTGCGGGTGGTGAGACGTCGCGGTAGTCCGCGGGGTTCCGAGCGGTGCGGGTGAGCAGGCGTGCGGGGCCGGATGTGCAACGGGGCCCGGTGGCGAACCCCTCGGCTCACCACCGGGCCCCGGCCACGGTGCGTCGTGTCAGTGCCTCGCGAGACCTCGGCTCAGAGGGTCTCGGCCACGTCCTCCATGTCGAAACGGGGGCTGCGATCGTACTCCGGTGCGACGGGGTGACCCAGGTTGACCACCACGATGGAGCGCTTGCCCGTGCCGGCGAAGAACTCGGCGTCCACAGCCATCGGATCGAAGCCGGTCATGGGCCCGGCGGCCAGGCCCACGGCGCGGGCGGCCACGATGAAGTAGCCCACCTGGATGTGGGAGTTGGCCTTGCCGCTGGTCAGGCGCAGGTCCTCGTTCTCGTCGTACATGCCCTGCAGGTGCGGGGCGGCGGGGAGGAACTGGGGGAAGCGCTGGTGCCAGTTCTCGTCGTAGGACAGGATCGCCGTCAGCGGCGCCTGGCGGGTCTTCTCCTGGTTGCCGCCGCTCATGTGCTGCACCAGGCGCTCACGGGCCTCGGGGGTCTCCACCCAGGTGATGCGCAGGGGCTGCGAGTTGAACGCCGTGGGGCCCATCTTGGTGAGGTCGTAGATCGCCCGCTTCTCATCCTCGGTCACCGGATCCTCGGTGAAGTGGCTCGCGGTGCGGGCGTCGATGAACAGGCGCTCGGCGTCCTCGGAGGAGATGGCGAGGGGCAGTTCCTCGGTGGTCACGGTCGTCATGGGGGTCCTTCCATCAGGCGGGTGGACAGGCCACCCGAAATAATTTCGCCGGAAACTATACCCACGTTGCGCCATGTGAGGGGCCGAATGTCGGCAATGTCACGCCCACCTGTACATTGCTCTGGTGACTTCTGCGTTCCTTCCCGGACTGGTGACCGGGCTCGCCCTCATCGTGGCGATCGGCGCCCAGAACGCGTTCGTGCTGCGCCAGGGGATCCGCCGCGAGCACCTGGGCGTGGTGGTGGGCATCTGCATCGTCTCGGACATCTTCCTGATCGGTCTGGGGACCGCCGGGATCGGCTTCCTCATCGACCGCGTGCCCTGGCTGCTGAACATCTTCCGCTGGGCCGGGGTGGTCTACCTCCTGGTCTTCGCGGTCACCTCATTCCGCTCGGCTCTCAAGCCGCAGGCCATGGACGTCTCGGGCGACGACGCCGGGTCGTTGCGTCGCGTGGTCCTCGCCACCCTGGCGTTCACGTGGCTCAACCCGCACGCCTACCTGGACGCGGTGCTGATCCTGGGGAACCTGGCCAACCAGCACGGTGAGCAGCGCTGGATCTTCGCCGGGGGCGCGTTCGCCGGCTCGGTCATCTGGTTCACCGCACTGGGCGCGGGGGCCCGGGCGCTGTCGCACGTGCTGAACACCCCGCTCACCTGGCGCATCGTGGACGCCCTGGTGGGCGTGGTGATGGTGTTCATAGCGATCCAGCTGGCGCTGATGCCCGCCGTCTGATCCGGGCACCGCCCCGGCGGCTGGTGTGCTGGAATGGAGGCATGACTCCCACCTCCTCCTACACCAGCAGCGGCACCGGGCGCAGGTCCCAGGAGTTCACACCGGCCACGGCCCTGCGAGGGTTCCTCTCGCACTCGGGCCGCAAGGCCGCCGAGCTGAGCCCCGGCTATGAGCGCGTGTGGGAGCACATCGCCCAGATCACGGATGCGGGCCGGGGGCTGCAGCAGGAGCTGGTCATGACCTCTGTGGAGGCCTACCCCGCGCGCCCCACCCGCCCCGTGCTCAACGCCGTGGCCGCCTCCTTCGAGCTGCTGCACACCGCCATCGTGCTGCGCGCCGACGCTGGCGGCCTTCGCGGAATGGCCCGCGCGGCGCAGGCAGCCGACGGCGCGACGTCGGGCTCCGCGTGGCAGGACGACGACGCCGCGGCGCAGGGGCACACGAACTCCGCCCTGGGGGCCGCGGAGGGGGCCGCCGGGAGCGACCCTGCTGGGTGGGCAGACCGTGACGGTTCCCGCGCGGACCTCACATCGGCGGCCGGTGACCTCGCGCTCACGGGCGCCTACCGGCTCATCGCCACCTCCCGGGCGCCGGAGACGCGCATGCTGCGTCTGCTCGAAATCCTCGACGAGTCCGTGTTCCACGCCGCGGCGGGCGAGCGGCTCGTGGCTCAGGTGGCCCGGCGCACCCAGCCCGTTCCGCACGACAAGGCCCTGGACGCCATCCGGCTGGCCATCGCGGTGCCCTGCTACGAGGCGCCCCTCCGCGCGGGCGCCGTCCTGGGTGGGGCCCCCACCGCGCACGTCACCGCCCTGGCGACCATCGGGCGCTCCCTGGGTGTGGCCCACCAGCTCACCGGTGAGCTGCGCGCGGCCGCCGGCTCCCCTGACGCTGCGGGTGAAGCGGGCTCCGCGGGCGCGTCCCCCGTGCTGACCCCGGACCGCTGCACGGTTGCGGGGGTCCTCGTGGAGGCGGGTGACTATGCTGCGGAGTGGCAGGCGCTGCGAGAGCGGGCGGTGCGGCAGCCGCTGGGGGACGACGACGTCGCCCATGCCCGCGACCTCCTCGACCGCTCCGGTGCGGCCCGCTCGGTGGCCCGCATGGTGGACACCGCCGTCCGCCGTGCAAAGGACACCATGGCCGCCACGGACCTGCCGCCCGCCCTGGCGCAGAGCCTCACCGCGTGGTTGGAGCGCGAGACGACGGTCTGACGGGATATTCCTCGGTCGGAATGGTTCTCCGCCCGTACACGCCGACGGCGCCCGGGCCGAAGCCCGGGCGCCGTCGTGATTCTCACCGGCAAACACCGTAAGGGCGTCAAATCTGCGTGAGCGCCCCCACGGGGTTCTCGATGCAGTCGGCCACGAAGCGGATGAAGCCGCCAGCCGCGCCGCCGTCGCACACGCGGTGGTCGAACGCGATGGTGATGGTCGTGACCTTGCGGACCGCGAGTTCACCGTTCACGACCCATGGCTTGTCGATGATCCGCCCGATGCCAAGGATCGCGGACTCCGGGTGGTTGATGATCGGGGTGGCCCCGTCCGTGCCGAAGACGCCGTAGTTGTTCAGCGTGAACGTGGAACCGCTCAGCTGGGCCGGACTGGCCTTTCCGCAGCGGGCCACGTCGATCACTTCGCGCATGGCGGTGGTGAGCTCCACGGCGCTGAGCCGGTCCGCGTTGCGCAGGTTGGGAACCATGAGCCCACGCTCGGACTCCACCGCGAGCCCCAGGTTCACGCCGTCGAAGCGCGCGATGCTCCGCGAGCCGTCCTCGGCGGTGTCCAGGCGGGTGTTCAGCTGCGGGTACTTGCGCAGCCCGGCGAGGGTGAACCGGGCGATCAGCGCTAGCAAGCTCGGCGTGTTCTGCGGATCCTTCGCCTTCAGCTCCGCGCGCAGGCTCAGCAGCTCGGTGGCGTCCACGTCCACCCACACGGTGGCCTCGGGGATCTCCGTGCGCGAGCGGGTCATGGCATCCGCGATGTGCTTGCGCACGCCCTTGACAGGTTCGCGGGCGGCCAGAGGCAGCCCGGTGCGTGCGTCCACACCCTGGGATGACGCCGCGGCACCGGCTCCCGCGCTCGACCCACCGCGGGTGGGTCCATCCTGCGCGGGGCCACCCTGGCCCGGAGCACCCTGCATAGGCAGCACGGGCGCACCCGTTGCGGCGGGGCCCGGGGCTACCGGGCCGGGGGTAGCCAGACCCGTGGGAGCCGGCCCGGCGGCGTCGGCGCGCATCCGCTGGTCCTCAACCTGCTCGATCGCGGCGAGGACGTCCCGGCGCATGATGAGCCCACCCGGGCCGCTGCCCTGGACGGTGGCGACGTCCACGCCGTGCTCGCGCGCGAGCTTGCGCACGAGCGGCGAGATCACGGACGGCGCGAGCCGGCGGGACTCGGTGAGCGTGTCGTGGGTGTGCGCGGCGGCCCCCGTGGGAGCGGCGCCGGTGGTCCCGGCGACGGCACCGTGCCTGCGGCGGCGTCGTCGGGATGCGGACGCTGCGGAGGTGCCGTAGCCGATCAGCACGTTCCCGGAGGACTCCTCGGCCTCGTCCACGGCCTCCTCGGCGGAGGGTGTGGTTCCGGCGAGCTCTTCCTCGCGGTAGCTCGCGGCGTGCTCGGCACCCGGGGCATCCGCGTCGGATCCGGTCCCGGCGGAGGAATCGGGGGCCTCCACGCCGTCGGAGACGGAGATCAGCGGCTGACCCACGAGCATGGTGTCGCCCTCGGCGCCGTGCAGCGTGTGGACCACGCCCTCGAACGGGGTGGGCACCTCCACGGCGGACTTGGCGGTCTCCACCTCCACGATGGGCTGGTCCATGGTGACGGTGTCACCCTCGGCCACGAGCCAGCGGAGAATGTCCGCCTCGGTGAGCCCTTCGCCCAGATCGGGCAGGTTGAACACATTGATGCTCACGGGTCAGTCCTCCCACTGCAGGTCGTCCAGGGCATCCAGGATGCGCTCGGAACTCGGGATGTGGTGGTGCTCGAAGGACGGCGAGGGGTAGGGGATGTCGAATCCCGTCACCCGCAGCACCGGCGCGGCGAGCGAGTGGAAGCAGCGCTCCTGGGTGCGCGCGGCGATCTCCGACGCCACGGATGCGAAGCCCTGGGACTCGGCCACCACCACGGCCCGCCCGGTGCGGCGCACGGACGCGGCCACGGTCCCGTCGTCGTAGGGAACCACGGAACCGAGGTCGATGACCTCCACGGACATGCCGTCCTTCGCGGCCTCCTCGGCCGCGGCCAGGCACACCGGCACGGACGGGCCGTAAGAAATCAGGGTCGCGTCGGATCCCTCACGGGCGACGACGGCGTGGCCCTCGCGCCGCGGCAGGCTCCCGTTCTCGTACTGCTCGCGCAGCTCGTCCAGGTCCACCTGCGCGGTGGACCAGTACAACCGCTTGGGCTCGAAGAACACCACGGGATCCGGGGAGTCGATGGCCTCGCGCAGCATCACGTAGGCGTCCCGCACGGAGGCGGGGGTGAAAACCTTCAGGCCCGGGGTGTGCGCGTAGTAGGACTCGGAGGAGTCGCAGTGGTGCTCCACGCCGCCCACGCCGCCTCCGTAGGGGATGCGGATGACCAGGGGCATGGTGAGCCTGCCACGGGTACGGTTGTGCATCTTGGCCACGTGGGAGGCCACCTGCTCGAACGCGGGGTACGCGAACGCGTCGAACTGCATCTCCGCGACCGGGCGCATGCCGTTCATGGCCATGCCCACCGCGGTGCCGATGATCCCGGACTCCGCGAGGGGTGTGTCGAAGCACCGCTCACGGCCGAAGCGGGCGGTCAGGCCGTCGGTGATGCGGAAGACGCCGCCAAGCGTCCCCACGTCCTCACCGAAGACCACGACCTCACGGGAGGCCTCCATGGCGTCCGCGAGTGCGGTGTTCAGGGCCTTGGCGAAACTGACCTTCGAAGCGCTCATCACGCCTCCTCTCGCGAGAGCTCGTCCGCGAGCTGCTCAGCCTGCTCACGCAGCTGCGGCGTGGGCTCGTGGTAGACGAAACGGAACAGGTCCTGGGGGTCCAGCTCCGGTTTGTGGGCCATGGCCTCGCGCAGCCGCTTGGCCATCGCCTCGGCGTGCTCGGAGATCCGCTCGGAGGCGGCATCGTCCAGTGCGCCCTGGCCCGTGAGGTAGTGCTGCATGCGGGTGATCGGGTCCTTGGCCACCCACTCGGCGACCTCGTCGCGCTCGCGGTAGCGCGTGTCGTCGTCCGCGTTGGTGTGCGCCTGCATGCGGTAGGTCATGGCCTCCACCAGCAGCGGCCCACCGCCCTGGCGGCACAGCTCGATGCCGCGTCCCAGCACGGAGAGCAGCGCGGCGAGGTCGTTGCCGTCCACGCGCTCGCTCGCCATGCCGTAGCCCACGCCCTTGTGTGCCAGGGACGGCGCGCGGGTCTGCGAGGACAGGGGTACGGAGATCGCGTAGCCGTTGTTCTGCACCAGGAAGAGCACGGGCAGCTGGAAGACCGCCGCGAAGTTCAGGGCCTCGTGGAAGTCCCCCTCCGACGTCGCCCCGTCACCGCACATGGCCAGGGCCACCGTGTCTTCACCGCGCAGCTTGGCGGCGTGGGCCACGCCCACCGCATGCAGCAGCTGTGTGGTCAGCGGAGTGGCCTGGACGGAGACCTTGTACTTGCGGGGGTCGTAACCGCCGTGCCAGTCCCCGCGGTAGGTGCTCATGACCTCCAGTGGATCCACACCGCGGGACATCACAGCCACGGAGTCGCGGTAGGTGGGGAACAGCCAATCGTCGTCCTCGAGGCACAGGGCAGCGGCCACCTGGCACGCCTCCTGGCCGTGGCTGGACGGGTAGACCGCCATGCGGCCCTGGCGTACGAGCGCCATGTTCTGGTCGTTGATGCGCCGGCCCACCACGAGCTTCTCGTAGGCGTCCAGCAGGCGGGAGTCCTCCGGCATGGGGTACTCGTGGCCGGGCTCCTGACCCTGCTCGGACTCCGGGACCGCGCTGCCGTCGGGGTTCAGCAGCCGGATCTCGCTGCTCGCGGGGAGCATGTACTGCTCGGGGGTGATCCCGAAGTTCTTCGAGGCCTCCACCGCGGGGTTCACGGGGGACTTCTCCCGGACGGCGGGTTCGCCGGCGGGGGTGGGCTCGCTCATGGTGCGTCCCTTTCTTCTCTGGCTGGAACTCGGTGGTGTCCACGGCGGACCGGGCACCGCAGGGCTCTGGTGGGGCGGCGGTACCGGGTTCGGGCCGGGCACGTCGTCCGGCCAGTATGGGCAATCGGAGCGCTCCGTCTCCACGGCAGGGGGAAACTGTGGACAAATTGCTCCGTCGAGCCTCAATCGTGGACAATGTGTGGTGACGTGAGCCACGTCATGCTGCTTTGTCCGGTACATCACAGCACTGTGGCGGGGGAGGGGCGATCCGGCGTCCCGAAACCCTGCACGCGGCGGCACGAACGGGCGCCGTGGCGTCGTCGTCCCTGCCCGACCCCACAGCCAGGAGGAGTCCACATGCCCGAGACCAGGCGCCCGGTGCTGGACGAGACGGACCGACGGATCCTGGGTGAGCTGACCCGGGACGCCCGGCAGTCCGTCACGGCGCTCGCCGCGACCGTCCACATCTCCCGCGCGCACGCCTACGAGCGGATCCGCCGGCTCCACGAGCAGGGTGTGATTCTGCGCTACACCGCCGTGATCGACCCGGCCAGGGCGGGGCTTGAGGCGTCCGCGTACGTGACCCTGCGACTGAAGCAGAACACGTGGGCCACCCTGGAGGCCAAGCTGCGCGAGATCCCCCAAGTCCAGCACATCGCCCTGGTGGGCGGGACATTCGACGTGATGCTGCTCGTGCGGGCTCGCGGCAACGCGGAGCTGCGGGACGTGATCTTCGAGCGGATCCAACCCATGCCGGAAGTCGTCGACACCCAGACGTTCCTGATCTTCGAGGACGTGGACGTCCGCGGGTGACGGGCCCGGCACTGGGTGTCCGGGGTGGTGAGTTCCGGCCGTGTGCTGAACATCGAGGCACGGTGAAGCCACACGGCGCACTCTGAGTCATCTCCGAGCCACTTTCAGGGGTGATGTGTGGCTTCCGCGTGCCTCGGAATGCATTCGGTGGCCGGAACGTGCCTCAATGCGTAGCCGGTGGACTGAAGTCGCCCGAGCCTGCACCGACCGGGTGACCGGAACTCACCCCACCGCAGGCTGCGCGGTCCGGACTCGTCGCGGTCCGCGCCCACCCCTCTCGCGGCGTCGGATGCTCAGCATACGATCGACATGGATGGGGTGGCCGCCGCGGTCATCCACGGATCGTTCACGGTTGGGAGTTCGCATGACTGAGATCGCACGGCTCGCCCTGGTCACGGGAGCCACGGGATACATCGGCGGCCAGGTGGCCCAGGAACTGTTGCAGCGGGGGTGGCGGGTGCGCCTGCTCAGCCGCAGCGCGGAGAAGGTGCGCGACCTCCCCTGGGGGGACGCCGTTGTCCCCGATGGGCAGAGCGCCGAACCCGGCCGCGCGGAAGTGGTGGAGGGGGACGCCTCGGACGCGAGCGACGTCGCCCGCGCACTGAAGGACGTGGACGTTGCGTGGTACCTGCTGCACTCCATGGGCGACTCCGAGAACTTCGTACAGGAAGAAGTGGAGATGGCGGAGACGTTCGCGCGGGCCGCCCACGACGCCCATGTGCAGCGGATCGTCTACCTGGGGGGACTGCACCCCACGGACGAGCCGGTCGAGCAACTGTCCGATCACCTGCGTTCGCGCGTGGAGGTGGGGCAGGCGCTCATGGACTCCGGGGTGCCCACTGCGGCGCTGCAGACGGGTGTGGTGATCGGGGACGAGTCCTCGTCCTTCATCATGATCCGTCACCTCTCCGAGCGACTGCCGGGTGCGATCGCCCCCAAGTGGGTGCGCAACCGGATCCAGCCGATCGCCGTGGCGGATGTGGTGCACTACCTCGCGGGGGCGGCGGACCTGCCGTCGGACGTGAACCGCACGTTCGACGTGGGCGGTCCGGACGCCATCGAGTACGCGGACATGCTGGACCAGTACGCCCGGGCCGTGGGCAAGGGTGGGCGGTTCATGCTCACCGCGCCCGTAACCACCGCGAACCTCGCGGCGCGCTGGATCGGGCTCATGACCCCCGTCAAGACCAAGCTCGTGCGGCCGCTGATCGGCAGCCTCCAGCACGACACAGTGCTGCACGAACGGGACCTGGACGACTACATAGGCGCCCCGAAGGGTGGTCACACCCCCTTCGCGGATGCCGTGCGCACCGCCGTGAAGAACGAGGACCTCGGCCGGTGGCGCCGTGTCTTCCTGACCACGGCGGGGGCCGTGACGGCCACGGCGGTGGTCGGTTCCCTGGCGACCGATCCCAATTCGCGCTGGTACAAGACGCTGCGCAAGCCCTCGTTCCAGCCCCCGGCCTGGCTGTTCCCCGTGGCATGGACGGTTCTGTACGCGGACATCGCCGCGGTGGGGGCCCTGTCCATCGCGGACCTCGGGGAGAGGAAGGAGGAGAAGAAGAAGCGCGCCTACATCGCCGCGCTCGCGACCAACCTGGTGCTCAACGCCGGGTGGAGCATCCTGTTCTTCCACCGCAAGCAGCTCACCGCGTCCTCCGTGGAGTCTGTCCTGTTGACACTCAGCAGCGCGGACCTCGTGCGCCGTAGCGCAAAGGTGTCCCCCGAGAAGGGCGCTGTGCTCAGCCCGTACGCGGGCTGGACCGCGTTCGCCGCCGTCCTGACCAACACCCTCCGAGCACTCAATCGGCGCAGGAAGTGATGATGTGAGCGAGTACCGGGTCAGCCCCTACGGGGACGCCACCCAGGCCACGCGCAAGCGCACCGTGTGGGTCGTGATCATCACGGGCCTCCTGGCCGCCGCGGGTCTCGCGTGGTCCCTGCGCATCCCCGCCGGGGACCCGTGGTTCACCCCCGCGACCTTCATCCTCGCGGGGGTATACATCATGGGCAGTTCGATCGCCGTGCGGATGACGGGGGAGCGCCTGCCCTGGAAGGTCACCCCCAACGGCTTGCGGGACGCGGTGATCGGAGGTCTGCTGCTGGCCGCCCTTTTCATCGCGGGCGGTTTCATGGTGCGGTTCGTGCCGTTCCTGGCCGGGCCCGTCCACGAACTGCTCAACCACGCCCGCGTGGGGAGCTTGTTCATGGTGGCCCTGACCACCGCGGTCAACGGCGTCGCGGAGGAGACCTACTACCGCGGCGCGCTGTGGCGCGTGCTCCCGCGGGGCTGCCGGATCCTTGTGACCACGATCGCCTACACCGCGGTCACCTCCCTGGCCGGCATCCCCCTGCTTGCGCTCGCGGCCGCCGCGCTCGGAGCATTCGTGGGGTACCTGCGCGAGCGCACGCGCTCCCTGGTCCCCGGGATCGTGACCCACCTGATCTGGTCGCTCACCATGTTGTTCGTGTTGCCGTTCGTGGTGTGACCGGTCCGTCCGTCTCGCGTTCGCTCGCCCACGGTCGTCCCGCTGCTGCGGAGCTTGCGGGGGCGACGTCGCTGTGGGGCTCTCGCGGTCGACGGCGCGTGCGCGGCAACCACGTGACGACGACGCTGCGGGCCTACAGCGTTGTCGTCCGTCTCATAGCTCCAACTGCGCCCCGATCATCACCGTGCGCTCGCGCGGGAGGCGGTAATAGTCGGCGGGGACCGCGGCGTTGTGGCTCATGGCCATGAACAGCAGCTTGAACGGTTTGCGCATGCCCCGGTAGCGGCCCGCGTCCAGGAGGGTGAGCTCGGAGACGAAGTAGCGGGCGGTGTCCGGGTCGATGTCCACCCCGTGATCGCGGGCGATCCGCAGGCCGGCGGGGACGTCCGGGTCGTCCAGGAATCCGAAGTGCAGGGTCAACTGGGTGATGTGATCGGAGTCCGCGCCCGTACGGTCCACCGTGACCGTGTCCTGCGGTGCCACGTGCGGGACGTTGGCGGGAACCGTGCGCACGATGAACACCTTTTCGTGGATGACCCGGTTGAACCGCGCGTTCTCGCTCAGCGCGAGGGGGGTGGAGACCGTGTTGGGGTGCAGGTAGACCGCGGTCCCGGGGACCTCGTTGAGGTGGCCGTTGCGGGCGCGGCGGATGAAGTCGGTGAGCGGGCCTTCCACGTCACTCTGGTAGGCCATCACGATCCGGCGGCCCTTGCGCCACGTGAGCATGCTCGCGCCCATGATCCCCGCGATCGCAAGGGGGAGCCAGCCGCCGTGGAAGAGCTTCACGGTGTTGGCGGCGAAGAACAGCCCCTCGACCACGTAGAGCACCGTGCCGAGCGCGATCAGCCGCCACAGGGGCCAGCGCAGTTTGGTGTGTGCATAGACCAGGAACAGCGTGGTGGTCAGCAAGAACGTACCCGTCACGGCCAACCCGTAGGCGATCGCAAGCCGCTCGGAGCTGCGGAAGACCACCAGCAGGACGAGGACCCCGATGAACAGGGCCCAGTTCACGCTGGGGATGTAGATCTGCCCTTCCTCGTGCTGACCCGTGTGACGCACGGTCATGTGGGGGAGGTAGCCCAGCCGCTCGGCCTGCCGTGCGGCGGAGAACGCCCCGGAGATCACGGACTGGGAGGCGATCACGGTGGCCATGGTGGCCAGTATGACCAGGGGCAGGCGCGCCCACCCCGGGGCCAGCAGGTAGAAGGAGTCGTTCACCGTCTCGGGGTGGCCCAGGATGAGCGAGCCCTGACCCATGTAGTTGAGCAGCAGGCTCGGGAAGACCAGGAAGAACCACGCCTGGTTGATGGGTTTGCGGCCGAAGTGGCCCATATCCGCGTAGAGCGCTTCCGCACCGGTCACGCACAGGACCACCGCGCCGCCGGCCACGAACGCGATCCCGGGGTGTTCCACGATGAACGCCACGGCGTATGTGGGGGACACCGCCTTGAGGATGTGGGGATCCCGCACCACCTGGATCGCGCCCAATACCGCGATCATCACGAACCACACGACCATGACCGGGCCGAACGCCTTGCCCACCAGGTCCGTGCCCTTGTGCTGGGTTAAGAACAATGTGGTGATGATCACCGCGCCCAGCGGCACCACGTACGCTGCCAGGCCGGGATGCACCAGTTCCAGACCCTCCACCGCGGACATCACGGACACCGCCGGGGTGATCACACTGTCCCCGAAGAACAGGGCTGCACCGATCACTCCCAGCATCATGATGAGGCCCCACCGCTTGGCCCGGGTGGGGACTCCCTTGCGGGTCAGTGCAGCCAGGGAGAGCACACCGCCCTCGCCGTCGTTGTCCGCCTGCATGACCACCATGACGTACTTGAGGGTCACGATCAGGGCGAGCACCCAGAAGAAGCACGAAGTCACACCGTAGACATCCACGGGATTGGCCTGGACCACCCCGCCGTCCACCGTGAACACGGTCTTGACGGAGTACAGGGGACTCGTGCCGATGTCACCGAACACCACTCCCAACGCGCCCAGTGTGAGGGCACCGCGTTTGTGCGGGGTTTGCGTCTCTGTCTCCGTGGCTTCCGCGACGGAGGTGGTTGCCGTACCAGACACGCTGCTGTCCTTCGATCCCGAGTTCCCGGTCCGGGTGCACGGGCGCGCCTCGGAACCGAGCTGCGCACTCCGTGCTGCGGGTG
The DNA here is from genome assembly GCF_002398425.1 of Kocuria sp. UBA5001. Classification (NCBI taxonomy): domain Bacteria; kingdom Bacillati; phylum Actinomycetota; class Actinomycetes; order Micrococcales; family Micrococcaceae; genus Kocuria; species Kocuria sp. UBA5001. Next base: position 32,555 of record NZ_DGYR01000003.1, on the reverse strand, counting down.
TGTACATGATGCTCCCGCCCCGGGTTGGGGTCAAGGGTGGGAACCTGTGTGATTCCTGGCGGTGGTCGAGGGGTGCATGCGGTCGGTTCGGGCCGCGCTGTTAACCATGAAGGGGTGCCTGCGGCGCCGGACCCACGGCCGGATCACGGCCCCTACCTCCCGTGAGCCGAGGCGTTCAGGTCGTGTTCGATCCGCCGGTCGGGGATCAACCAGAGGACCGCCACGATCACGTAGAACGCGACACCCACGTCGATCAGGATCCCGCCGTGATCCTCTCCCAGCAGTGCGCAGGCCACCCCGGCGAAATGGAGGACCAGGGAGATCCTCCCCTTCCGATCCTTGCCCAGCACCCGTTTCAGGGTCGAGTCCGGCCCCTGGGCCCGGATGATGGCGGCCGGCACGACGACGTACGCGAGCGCCGCGCCCAGCAGAGTGATCCCGTAGACCACTACGGGAGTGCGCGCCAAGCTGCTGTCGTCCATCCACCCGGTACTGAACGGCAGCAGGGACAGTCAGAACAACGGGTGGAAGTTCGCCCAGAGCACCGCGTCGTTGATGTTTTCGGTGGCCTGGAAAATGTGGTGATGGTTGTTCCAGTAGATCCCGATGTACACGAAGCTCAGCACGTAAGTCGGGGACACCACCGCCGCCACCCGCCTGCGCACCGTGTGGGTGGTGGTGGCCACCGGTGTCGTGGCCGCCGCATGCCTCGCGTGGTCCCTGCGTATTCCCGCGGGGGACCAGTGGTTCTACCCCGCCACGTTCATACTCGCCGCGGTATACATCATCGGCAGCTCCACAGCGGTGCGCATGACCGGTGAGCGCCTTCCCTGGGCGGTGACGCCCCGCGGCCTGTGCTACGCCGTGCTCGGCGGGCTCGGCCTTGCCGTCCTCTTCGTGGCGGGCGGGTTCATGGTCCGTTTCCTGCCGACGCTGGCAGGGTCGGTGCACGAGCTGCTCGACCACGCCCGCGTGGGGAGTCTGGTGGTGACGGCGCTGACGACCACCGTGAACGGGGTGGCGGAGGAGACCTACTACCGCGGCGCCCTGTGGCGGGTGCTGCCCCGCGGTCGGCGGATCCTCGTGACCACCGTGGCCTACACCCTCGTGACCTCGCTCGCGGGCATCCTGCTGCTCGCTCTCGCCGCTGCCGCGCTCGGCGCGCTCGTGGGCTGGCTGCGCGAGCGAACGCGCTCACTCCTGCCGTGCGTCGTCGCGCACCTGATCTGGTCCCTGACCATGCTCTTCGTCCTGCCGTCCGTGGTATGACCCCGGGCGTTCGGGCTCAGGCCGGGCGCGTGAAGGCGAGCCAGATGGTGGGGATCACCCGCTGCGCCCCGCGCCCGGTGGCGCCCATGGCCATCTGGTCCGTGAGCTGCCCCGAGTAGCTGGTGACCAGGATCCGGGCCATCTCGGCGGCCGGGACCATGAGGGTGAGGTGCTGGCTGCGCGCTACGCGGCCCAGCGCGTTCTCGATGGCCGCGTAGATACGCTCCCGGACGGGTGCGACCGCCGCGCGGGCTTCGGGGGAGCGGAACGCCGCGAGGAACAGCTCCATGCGCAGGGCCTGCTGCTGCACGTTGGCCACCGAGTCCGTGACGCCCTCGATGATGCGCGTGACCACCTCACCCACCTCCAGACCGGAGTCCAGCCACTGATCCAGTTCGGAGTCGAGCGTCTCGATCAGCTGAGTGGCGAGGTCGTCGAACGCGAGGACGGCGAGTTCGTGCTTGGTCTCGAAGTTCGAGTAGAAGGCGCCCCGGGTGAAACCGGCAGCGGCGCACAGGTCGCTGATCGAGGCGCCGTCGATCCCCTGCTCCGCGAAGACCGCGGGGGCAGAGCGGATCAGTTTCAGGCGGGTTGCGGAGCGGGAGCGCCTGTCGGGGGAGGACGCCTCTCCGGGCGGCGGGGTGCCCCTCCCGGGTTCGGCACCGGCCACGTATTCTGCTTCTGTCTGATTGCTCACGGTTCCATCGCCTCGTCGTGACTACTGGATACATGAGTGTATCGTGTCTCCAGAACTCTATGCACTCGTGCATTCCTCGCTTACAGGAGAAACTGTGTCACCCAAGCACACACCCGCCAACAGCTTCCGGGCCCGGCTCGGCAAGCCCTTCGCTCAACCCCTCTTCTGGCTGCTCCCCATGCTCGCGATCCTCGCGGTGGGGGTTGTCGGCACCGCCCTGTACCTGGGTGGTCTGTCGAACCCCGAGAAGCACTTCAAGGACTTCCCGATCGCGGTCATCAACCAGGACAAGGGGGCAGAGGTCGCGCAGGCGGACGGCAAGACCAAGGAGCAGAACCTCGGCACCGACCTCGTCAGCGAGTTCGCGGACAAGGCGGCCGAGGACGACAAGATCGACCTGCGCCAGCTCACCTGGGACGAAGCTCAGGAGCAGCTGGGCCGCGGCGAGCTCTACGCCGCCGTCGTCATTCCGGACAGCTTCTCCGAGGACACCGTGGGACTGGTCGAGGGCTCGCTGACCAACGGCAACGCCGCCCGTCCTCAGGTCACCGTCTACACGGACCCGCAGGCGGGTTCGCTGGGCACCCGCCTGGCGACGAGCGCCGTCGAGCCCGGGGTGCAGCAGGCCAGCAAGAAGGTGGGAGAGCAGCTCACCGCCTCCATCGAACCCGCCGAGCAGCAGGCCTACAACAAGGTGCTGCAGCAGCTGCAGGAGAGCCAGCAGGCCCAGCAGCAGCAGCTCTCGCGCTCCGCCGCGCAGGGTGGTCCCGCCGTGCAGCAGTTCGCTCAGCAGGTCCAGCAGGCCCAGCAGGCTTCCGTGGAGCAGATCGCCAAGGAACTCTCCCCCACGGTCAGCTCGGTGGCGAAGGACACCCTCGCGGATCCCGTGCAGATGGTCTCCGAGCCCTACCACGACCTCGAGGAGGGTACGGCCCTGGGTATGGGTGCGTTCTACTACTCGATCCTCCTTCTCGTCGTCGGCTTCTCCGGCTCCGTGGCACTGAACCTGCTGATGGACGGCCGCATGGGCATGTCCCCGTTCGAGATGGGCCCCTTCTTCAAGGACTACCCCCGCGCCGTGCTGCCTCGCCCCGTGGGCTTCCTCATGAAGTGGCTGACGTTCGTGGTCGCCGCAGCCCCGACCTCCGCGCTGATGATGACGGTGGCGTCCGGGGTCGGCATGCCGGTTCCGAACGGTTTCCTGGTGTTCCTGCTCGGGTGGCTGGCGATGTCTGTGGTCTCGGCCATCGTGCTGGCGCTGATCTCGGTGGGCGGCAGCGTGGGCATGCTGCTGTGCCTGATCTACCTGGTGTTCATGGGTCTGCCCTCGGCCGGCGCCGTGGTGCCGCTGCAGGCGGTCCCGGAATTCTTCCGCGGCATCGCCCCCGTCGAGCCGCTGCACCACATCTTCACCTCGATCCGCGCGTCCCTGTACTTCGACGCCGATCCCCAGGCGGGTCTGACCTCCGGCCTGGTGGGCCTGTTCGTGATGCTGGTGGTCGCGCTCGTGGTGGGTCTGCTCGGGGGGTGGCTGTACGACCGTTTCGCCGGACTGCGCGGCGGCGACGGCCCGGGCAAGCACAGCGCAGAGGAGGACGCGCACGCTGCTTCCGGGGAGCGGCACCACCGCAAGAGTGCGGATAACCCCCCTGCCCACAAGGGCGCGCACGCCTAGGCTGGAGGCACGCACCGAACCCCGCCCCGGGGCACGTCACGACGGGGCGGAAGATCCCAGGGAGAAGAAGATGAGCTACGAACCGCAGCAACCGCGCCCCGACTACCGTTCCGACGGCGGGTATGGGTCCGGGCGCCCGGATCCCCGCTCGGCGCAGTACCAGGGGGATCCCCGCACGGGTTCATCGGGTCCGCAGGACGACGAGAAGACCGTCGCCATCCTGACCCACCTCTCGGGGCCCATCGCGGCGATCGTGTCCGTGGGATGGCTCGGTTTTCTGGGGCCGCTGATCGTGTGGTTCATCTACAAGGACAAGAGCCCGTTCCTGCGTGCGGCCTCCGCCGGGGCGTTCAACTTCAACGTGACGCTCTGGCTCCTCAACGTGGTGGGCTGGATCTGCATCCTCACGTTCATCCTGATCCCGGTGGGCATCGTGCTGATCGCCGCGTACTGGATCATGCTGCTCGTGTGTCACATCATGGCGGCCGTGAAGGCCAGCCGCGGTGAGGTCTACCGCTACCCGATGCAGCTGCCCATCCTGCACTGATCCGACGACGACGACGCCGTCCGGCCGCCCTCGCGCGCCGGCTGCCGTGCGCTAGACAACGCCACCCCGGCACGGAACCCTCCGCGCCGGGGTGGCGTTCTTCGTGCTGGGGACATTGTTCAACAATCTATTGGCTGATTGTTGAACAACCTGTAGAGTGCTGATGTCAGCAGCCGTGTGACTCCGCTCACGTGAATCCCTGGAGGGATCGATGTCCTCGTCCGCGTCCCAGCCGCAGCACCACGGCACTCCTCAACCGAACGACGTCGGGCAGCCACGCGACGTCGCGAACTCCCGGGACTCCCAGGGGCAGCCCGCGCCCGCTGGGCCGAGAGCTAAGGGCCACCGCAGCGCGCTCCTGGGCGCGATGTTCCTCATGGCCACGAGCGCCATCGGCCCCGGCTTCATCACCCAGACCACGGTGTTCACGGTGCAGCTGGGTGCAGCCTTTGCATTCGCCATCCTGCTGTCCATCCTGGTGGACATCGCGGTCCAGCTGAACGTGTGGCGGGTCATCGGGGTCTCGGGCCTTCGCGCGCAGGAGCTTGCCAACAGCGTCCTACCCGGTGCCGGATACGTGCTCGCCGCGCTCGTGTTCCTGGGCGGTGCGGTGTTCAACATCGGCAACATCGCGGGCACCGGCCTGGGTCTGAACGCAATGCTCGGGCTGGACCCCAAGATCGGAGGCGCGGTGTCCGTGGTGCTGGCCATCCTCATCTTCCTGTCCAAGCGCGCGGGCCTGGCGCTGGACCGGATGGTGGTGCTGCTGGGCGCGGTGATGATCCTGCTCATGCTCTACGTCGCGGTCGTGGCGGCACCTCCCGTGGGGGAGGCGCTGAAGAACACCGTGCTGCCGGAGAAGGTCGACTTCCTGGTGGTCACCACACTGATCGGTGGCACCGTGGGTGGCTACATCACCTACTCGGGTGCGCACCGGATGATCGACTCGGGCGTGAGCGGTGTGGAGAACGTCAACGCCGTCAGCCGCAGCTCCGTGCTGGGCATTCTGGTCACGTGCGTGATGCGTGTGCTGCTGTTCCTCGCGATCTTCGGAGTGGTTGCCGGCGGCGTGACCCTGGCCGGGGACAACATGGCCGCCGAGGCTTTTGGCGCGGCCGCCGGGGAGATCGGCGTGCGGATCTTCGGGGTGGTGCTGTGGGCCGCCGCGCTGACCTCCGTGATCGGGGCGGCGTTCACGTCCATCTCGTTTGTGACCTCCTCCACCGGCAGCACGCGCACCCGCAACCTGCTCACTGTGGGCTTCATCCTGGTCTGCGCGGTGCTCTACCTGGTGCTCGGCAAGGCGCCGCAGACCCTGCTCGTCTTCGCAGGGGCGTTCAACGGGCTGATCCTCCCGTTCGGCTTCGCGATCCTGCTGTGGGTGGGCTGGCGGCGACGGGACCTGCTGCACGGCTACCGCTACCCCGTGTGGCTGCTGGTCGTGGGGGTGCTCGCGTGGCTGCTCACGGTCTACCTCGCGTGGAACTCGCTGGCCGGTCTCGCGAAGCTGTGGGCGTGATCACCGTGGACGACGCCGCACCGTCCGTTTCCTCGCTCACGCCGGCCCAGGCGCGTGAGCGGTTCCGCGGCGGCGTCGTGCGCCCCACAGCCGGGTGGGCGGCGGGGTGTGCGCAGGCCAACCTGCTCGCCGTGCCGCGGGACTGGGCCTTCGAGGTCCTGCTCTTCGCGCAGCGCAACCCCAAGCCCTGCCCGGTGCTCGGTGTGCTGGACGCGGGGGGGACCGCCGGTCCGCTGCTGCCGGGTGGGGACATCCGCACCGACGTGCCGCAGTACGTGGTCTACGAGCACGGCCGCGAGGTGGCCCGGCCTGCGGATGCGAGGCCGTACTGGCGCGAGGACCTGGTGACGTTCCTGCTGGGCTGCTCGTTCACGTTCGAGGACGCCCTGATGGCCGAGGGGATCCGCATGGCGCACATCGACCAGGGCGTGAACGTCCCCATGTACCGCACGTCCCGGCGCTGCGAACCTGCCGGACGGCTCTCGGGGCCGCTGGTGGTCTCGATGCGCCCGGTGCCCGCGGACCGCGTGGCGGACGCCGTGCGCATCACCTCGCGCTACCCGGTGGTCCACGGTGCCCCGGTGCACGTGGGGGACCCGGCGGGGCTCGGCATCGCGGACCTGACCGCCCCGGACTACGGCGACGCCGTGCGGATCGCCCCCGGCGAGATCCCCGTGTTCTGGGCGTGCGGGGTCACGCCGCAGGCCGCGGTGGTGGAGTCCCGGCCGCCGTTCGCGATCTCCCACGCCCCCGGCCACATGCTCGTCACGGACGCCCGGGACAGCAGCTACCAGGTGCCCTGAGCAGCTCTGACGACGGGCTCTCAACCCACGCGGGCGAGGATCTCGTCCCGCGCCGCAGACAGGGAGTCCCGCAGCAGCTCGACCGCACGGGCACGGTCCCCGGCCTCCAGTGCCGCGAGGACCTCCGAGTTGCGGTGCGCGTAGCCCGCGTGAAAGCCGGGCTCGTCCGTCATCGCGTGGAACACGAGTCGCATCCGCGCCAGCGCCCTGTCCATCTCCGCGAGCAGCGCGCGGGAACCGGCCGCCGCCACGATCTCCCGGTGGAAACGCTGATTCGCGTCCGCCATGGTGGGAGCGTCCCCCGCCTCTACGGCGGTCAGCGCAGCAGCCACGATCTCGCGCAGCCTTGCCACGGCGGGCCCGTCCAGCTCGCCCCACAGCACTGCGCCGGTTTCGAGGACGAGCCGTGCGGCGTAGAGGTCGCGGACGTCGTCGGCGGTGGGATCGGTCACGAAGCCCCCCCTGTTCGGCAGGCGCGCCACGAGGTTCTCCGCGGCCAGCATCGCGAACGCCTCCCGCAGCGTGTTGCGCGAGATCCCCAGCTCTCCACTCAGCGCCTGTTCCGAGAGCTTCGCGCCCGGGGCCAGGGCGCCGTCCGCGATCATGGTGCGCAGCCGGTCCGCGGCGTGCGCGCTCGCCTGCACTGCGCCAGAGTGTGCTGGGGCACTCCCACCCTTCCCGCCCGTGCCGCCCACGCCCTCGTGGGCCCCCGCGGCGCCGTTCACGAGATCTCTGCGAGCGTCTGCCCCGCGGTCACGGAGGCACCCTCGGCCACGTCGGCGCGTGAGAGCGTGCCGCCGCGGTGGGCGCGCACCGGGGTCTCCATCTTCATCGCCTCCACCACCAGCACGGGCTGCCCGGTGTCCACCTGCGCGCCGTCGGAAACCAGCCACGTGACCACGGTGCCGTTCATGGGGGCGGTGAGCGCGGCGTCGTCCTCGCCTGTGCCGGGGGACGCCGCCGCCCCCGCCTGCCCCACGACCGCCGGGCTCGCGCCGCCGCGCAGCAGGGCGTCCGCGAGTTCCTCCGGAAGCCCCACCCGCACGGCGCGCCCGTCGATCTCGAGGGTGAATGTGCTGCGCTGCCCGGCCGCCGGCGCCAGGTAGGGGGAGGCCGCGAGATCCCGGGCGAACTCGTCCTCGATCCACGTGGTGTGGACGCCCAGCCGCTCCTGAGAGGTGAAGGCGTCCTCCTCCAGCACGGCCTGGTGGAACGGGATCACGGTGGGCAGCCCGCGGACCACGAGCTCGCGCAGCGCCGCGCGGGAGCGGAGGAGGGCCTGCTGACGGTCCTCGCCCCACACGATCAGCTTGGCCAGCAGAGAGTCGTACTGGGCGGGCACCACGGAGCCGGAGCGCACCCCGGTGTCCACGCGCACGCCCGCACCCGTGGGGGCCTCGAATGCCTCCACGGTGCCCGGGGTGGGCAGGAATCCGAGGGCCGGGTCCTCCGCGTTGAGCCGGAACTCGAACGCGTGGCCGTGCGCCGCCGGGTCCTCGGGGATGCTCAGGGGGAGGCCCCGCGCCACGCGGAACTGTTCGCGCACGAGGTCCACCCCGGAGGTCTGCTCGCTCACGGGGTGCTCCACCTGCAGGCGGGTGTTGACCTCCAGGAAGGAGATCAGCCCGTCCGGAGCCACCAGGTACTCGACCGTTCCGGCGCCGGTGTACCCCGCCTCGCGGCAGATCGCGCGGGCGGACTCGTGCAGTGTGGCGCGCTGCTCGTCCGTGAGGAAGGGCGCCGGGGCCTCCTCCACGAGCTTCTGGTGCCTGCGCTGCAGGGAGCAGTCCCGGGTGCCCACCACGGTCACGGTGCCGTGGGTGTCCGCGACCACCTGGGCCTCCACGTGCCGCGGGCGATCCAGGAACCGCTCCACGAAGCACTCGCCCCGGCCGAACGCGGCGGTGGCCTCCCGCACGGCGGCGTCGAACGCGCCCTCCACCTCGTCCAGCTCGCGGGCGATCCGCATGCCGCGGCCACCGCCCCCGAACGCGGCCTTGATGGCGATGGGCAGGCCGTGCTCCTCGGCGAAGGCCCGCGCCTCGGCGGCGTCCGGGACGGGTCCGTCCGTGCCCGGGACGAGGGGGGCCCCCGCGCGCACGGCGATCTCCCGAGCGGTGACCTTGTTGCCGAGGGCCTCGATGACGTCCGCGTCCGGGCCGATCCACGTGAGGCCTGCCGCCACCACGGCGCGCGCGAACTCCGCGTTCTCGGACAGGAACCCGTAGCCCGGGTGCACGGCGTCCGCCCCGGAGCGCTCCGCGACCGCGAGCACGGTGGGGATGTCCAGGTAGGTCTCTGCGGGGGAGGACCCCGGCAGGGCATATGCCTCGTCGGCCATGCGCACGTGGAAGGACTCCGCGTCCGGCTCCGAGTAGACGGCCACGGACGTCAGCCCTTCGTCCGCGCACGCCCGCGCGATCCGCACGGCGATCTCCCCGCGGTTGGCGATCAGAACCTTTTTCATACGGATTCTCCTGTCGAGGTGGTCTGGTCCGGGGTGGCCTGGGACCGTGGGGTGCGGCCCGCACCCGCTACGTCGAAGCGGACGTCCGTCCCGGGGGCGAGCTGCGCGGCGAGCGCGAGGTCCCGGGGGACGACGACGCCGATCACCGGGTAGCCCCCGGTCACTGGGTGGTCTGCGAGGAACAAGACGGGAACCCCTGAGTGGGGCACCTGCAAGGAACCCGTGACCACGCCCTCGCTCGCCAGCTCCTCGGTGCGGGCCCGTTCGAGGACCGGGCCGTCCCGCGGCTCTTCGAAGCGCACGCCCACGCGGTTGGAGTTGGTGGCCACGCGCCACGTCCGGGCGGTGAGGGTGGTAAGGGACTCCGGGGTGAACCAGTCGTCTCGTGGCCCGGGGGCAACGCGCAGGGTGACCGTCTCGCCCCGGGCCGGGACGTCCACCTCGGGTGGCTCGGGCTCGCCGACGGCGCGTCCCTCCGGGGCGGGGCGCACGGGCAGCACGTCCCCGGTGGCCACGGGGTCCGGGCCGGTTCCGGAGAGCACGTCTGTGGAGCGGCTGCCCAGCACCTCCGGGAGGTCCAGGCCGCCGCGCACGGCCACGCAGCAGCGCAGCCCGCGGGATGCGGAGTCCAGGCGGAGTCGTTCACCGTCGTACAGCGCGAAGGGTGCACAGAACGGGACGCTCCGGACGTGGCCGGTCGGCTCGGTCTCCGCGACCGACGCGGTTTCCTGCGCCGCCTCCTCCACCGTTGCGGGGCCACCGTCCGCAGCGGTGCCCGGCCCCGCCGTGCCGGCGGCGGTCGTCGACGGGCCGGGTCGTGCCGGGGAAGCCTCCTCCGACCGGGTGATCGTCCCCGTGACGGGCGCCCCGGCGAGCGCGAGCACGTGGTGCCCGCGGGCCGTGACGGACAGTCCGCCGACGGTGAGCTCCAGGACCGCGGCGGAGGCGTCGTTGCCTACGAGCCGGTTCGCCTGCACCGCGCTGGTGCGGTCCGCCGCACCGGAGGAGGGAACGCCCAGATCCCCGCGCCCGGAGCGGCCGAGGTCCTGGACGAGCGTCTGCATCCCAGGTTCCTCGACCACCAGGGCGTGCGCCGCGGGGGAGGGGCGGGCCGGTGCGGCGGCGTCGGCCACCGTGACCAGTTCGCGCACGGCCCGGTAGTGCACCGTGTCTCCCGGGCGGATCAGGGCGGGGGGCTCGCGGGTCTCGTCCCACAGCACCGCGTCCGTGCGGCCGATCAGCTGCCAGCCCCCGGGGGAGCTGCGCGGGTAGACGGCGGAGAAGGTGCCGGCGAGTGCCACCGATCCCGCGGGTACGGCGGTGCGCGGGCTGTCCCTGCGGGGGACGTCCAGCGGGTCGCCCGGCGCGGTGAGGTACGCGAAGCCCGGTGCGAAGCCCCCGAACGCCGCGGTCCACGGCGCGCCGGTGTGCGCCTCGACCACGCCGTGCTCGCCGAGGCCGGTGAGCCGGGCGACCTCCGCGAGGTCCTCGCCGTCGTAGACCACCGGGATCTCCACGGTCCTGCCCTGCTCTCCGGCGGACTCGGCGGGGGTCACGGAGCCGACGGTGTTCGCCGCTGCGTGCGCGGTGCGGGCCGAGGCGAAGGAGACCAGCACGGTGGTGGCCGCTGCGAGCACGTCCACCTGACCGGGGAACGGGTGGGCCGCGAGGTGGGCGTGCCAGCGCACCACCTCGGGCAGGCTCCCGCAGTCCAGCAGGAACGCCTCGCTCCCGGCCCACCGTACGGCGGGCACGGGGCGGTCCTGCGACGGCGACGACCCGGTGCTCATGCGAAGGACCGGATGGTGATGCCGGCGTCCTCGAGTCCGCGGCGGACCTCGGCGGCCATGGCGGCTGCGCCGGGGGTGTCCCCGTGCACGCAGATGCTCTCGGCGGCGATCCGCACGGTGGAGCCGTCCACTGCGGTGAGCGTGCCGTCCTGCGCCAGGCGGACCATGCGCTCGGTGACCTCAGCGGCGTCGTGCAGCACCGCACCCTCCTCACGCCGGGAGACCAGTCGTCCGTCCGGGGTGTAACCGCGGTCCGCGAAGGCCTCCGTGACCGCGCGCAGTCCCGCTCGCTCGGCCTTCGACAGTGCCACGGAACCGGGCAGCAGGAGCAGGGGGAGGTCTCCGCCGAAGGCCCGGACGGCGTCCACCACGGCCTGCGCGTGGCTCTCGTGGTGGGCAATCGTGTTGTAGAGGGCCCCGTGGGGCTTCACGTAGCTCACGCGGGTCCCGGCGGCGCGGGCCACAGCCTCCAGCGCACCCATCTGGTAGAGGACGTCGTCGGCGAGCTCAGTGGGGGAGCAGTCCAGGAAGCGGCGGCCGAAGCCCGCGAGGTCCCGGTAGGCCACGTGCGCGCCCACGGTGACTGCTGCGGCGACGGCGTCCCGGCACGTCTGCGCCATCACGGACGGGTCCCCGGCGTGGAAGCCGCACGCTACGTTGGCGCTGGAGACCGAGCGGAAGACCGCGGCGTCGTCCCCCATCCTCCAGCTGCCGAACGACTCGCCCACGTCGCTGTTCAGATCCATGACCGTCATGCGTGACCTCCGTCTCACTGCGTGTCCCACCAGCATGCCTGACCGAGGACAAATTGTTCAACAATCCACCGGGGAATATTTCCCCGCGCCCCGTCCTTACACAGGTACTTCAAATTTGAAGTAGATGGACGAAGGCCTCGCCACGAGGAGGAGAAGGCAATGCAACTCGGTATTTTCACCATCGGTGACGTGACCACCGACCCCACCACGGGCAAGACCCCCACGGAGCACGAGCGCATCAAGGCCACGGTGGCCATGGCCAGGAAGGCCGAGGAGCTGGGCATGGACGTGTTCGCCACGGGCCAGCACCACAACCCGCCGTTCGCCGCTCCCGCCAACCCGCCGGTGCTCATGGGTGCGGTCGCCGCCCAGACGGAGAAGATCCAGCTGAGCACCGCCACCACCCTGATCACCACCACGGACCCCGTGCGGATCGCGGAGGACTACGCCTACGCGCAGCACCTCGCGGACGGCCGTGTGGACCTGACCCTGGGCCGTGGCAACACCGGGCCCGTGTACCCGTGGTTCGGCAAGGACATCCGCCAGGGCATCCCGCTGGCCGTGGAGAACTACCAGCTGCTGCACAAGCTGTGGCGCGAGGAGAACGTGAACTTCTCCGGGCGCTTCCGCACGCCGCTGCAGGGGTTCACCTCCACGCCCCGGCCGATGGACGACGTCCCGCCGTTCGTGTGGCACGGCTCCATCCGCTCCCCGGAGATCCCGGAGCAGGCCGCGTTCTACGGTGACGGCTTCTTCCACAACAACATCTTCTGGAACAAGGAGCACACCGAGCGGATGGTGGCGTTCTACCGTCAGCGCTACGAGTACTACGGCCACGGCTCCGCGGACCAGGCGATCGTGGGCCTGGGCGGTCAGACGTTCATGGCCAAGAACTCGCAGGACGCCGTGCGGCAGTTCCGCCCGTACTTCGACAACGCGCCGGTGTACGGTCACGGTCCGTCGCTCGAGAGCTTCATGGAGCAGACTCCGTTGACCGTGGGCTCGCCCCAGCAGGTCATCGAGCGCACGCTGTCCTTCCGGGACTACGCCGGTGACTACCAGCGCCAGCTGTTCCTGGTGGACCACGCCGGTCTGCCGCTGAAGATGGTCCTGGAGCAGATGGACATGCTCGGGGAAGAGGTCTTCCCGGTGCTGCGCAAGGAGTTCGACTCCCTGCGTCCCGCGCACGTGCCGGAGGCCCCCACCCACGAGTCCCTGGTTGCGCGGCACGCGGCGGGCAAGGACCCGATCCCCGGTGGCGGCCCGGACTCGCAGGCCGCGAAGGACCGCGCCGCCAAGGCCGAGGCCGCGGCGAACGCGCAGCAGGACAGCAGCAAGTAGAAGAACGAGACACGCAGGACACGAGGAGAGCGCACCATGACTGATCGTCGGAGCATCGCGGTGGTGACCGCGGGACTGTCGGAGGACGCGTCCACCACGCGCCTGGCGCGGGCGATCGCGCAGGCCGCGAGCGACGTCGTCAGCCGTGACGGCGCCCCCGAGCCCGAGGTGCGCCTGGTCAACCTGCGGGACGTCGCCCACGGGATCACGGACGCCATGCTCACGGGCATGGCTCCGGCCCCCGTGCAGGACGCGCTGGACGCCGTGCTCACCGCGGACGCCCTGGTGGCGGCCACGCCCACCTACAAGGCGAGCTACTCGGGGCTGTTCAAGGCGTTCTTCGACCTCTTCGACGAGGGCGCCCTGGAGAACCTGCCCACGGTCGTGGCCGCGACCGGAGGGTCCCCGCGGCACTCGCTGGTCCTGGACACCGCCCTGCGCCCGCTGTTCAGCTACCTCAAGGCGCTCACGCTGCCCATCGGCGTGTACGCCGCCACGGAGGACTGGGCTGACGCCTCCCTGCAGTCCCGCATCGAGCGGTCCGGTGCCGCGCTCGCCGGGATGCTCGGGGTCGGGACTCCCGGCCACGACGTCGCCGGGCCGGGCCACGCGGCAGGGGCCGGTTCGGGGGCCACGGAGGACGGCGCCTCCGCCGCGGACGGTGCCTCCACCGAGCCCGTGGGGGCCCGGCGGAACGCGCCGCCGCGCCCGGATCGCTCCGTGCGGGACGAGTTCGCCGCGGTGCCGAACTTCGAGGACCTGCTGGCGGCGGTGCGAGGATGAGCTCCATGCCCACAGAAGCACGCCATCCCGAGGACCGTTTTGAGCCGGCCGCCGCGGGGACGACCACCGGCGCGGAGAGGCCCGATCGCTGGGAAACGTGGCGGCTCTACTTCGAGACCACGGCGCGGCTGACCGCCAGGATCGAGGAGCGGCTCAAGGCGCAGGGCTGCTCGACCATGGAGTACCAGCTGCTCCTGCTGCTCTACGAGGCCCCCGGGCGCCGCATGCGCCTGGGCGAGCTGGCGCGGCGCCTGGTCTTCTCGCCGTCGCGGCTGAACTACCAGGTCAGGGTGCTGTGCGAGCGGGGCTGGGTGCAGCGGCGTCGTGCCGAGGGCGACGGCCGCGGCTGGGAGGCGGTGCTCACCGCGGAGGGAGTGCAGGCGTTCCGGCGGCTGCGCCCCGCCCACGCGCGGGACGTGGAGGAGCTGTTCTTCGCGTCGCTGACGGACGACGACGTCGCCCGGCTCGGTGATCTCATGGGCCGGGTCGCGCGGGGGCTGGGGGAGGCCTGACCGCTCGGGGGAGCCCGAGCAGCCCAGGGGAGCCCATGCCGCTGGTGGAATGCACGCCAGCAGCCGTCGGGGTGGTGGCGCGCAGAAGCGGGAGGGTGCCCGCCGCGGGCTCGTTCCCTCAGCCGATCCAGTAGCGGCGGACCGGGCGGCCGTCCCTGTCCGGGACCACGTTCTCCAGCACCCCGCCACAGGCCTCGATCGTCGCGGCGGAGGCGGCGTTGTCGTCCGCGCACACGACCAGCACGCGGTCGACCCCCGCTGCGTTGAGCCGCGCCACGGACTGCCGCAGGATCTCCGTGGCGTAGCCGCGGCGCCGGAACGCAGGGCCCACGGCGTAGCCCACGTGGCCGCCCACGCGGAGGAGGTAGTCGGTGAGGGCGTACCGGATGGAGCTTCTGCCCACCACCTCACCGGCCACCTCCGCGAGCAGGTAGTCCGCCCGGACGAACCCCGGTGCCAGGTTCTCTCCCCGGGACGCGTGCTCCACGGCGTCCAGCACGTCGGACCACGTGCCCTCGTCCAGCACGAAGGAGAAGTCGTCGGCCAGCAGCTGCTCGTGCAGCGCGCGGACCGCCGTCTCGTCCTCGGCCGTGGGGAATCGCAGCGTCAGTGGCATGTCGCCATGCTGGCACGGATGCCGTGTGGTGCCCACCCCGTGCCGGCTGGGCAGTCTTGGTCCCGGTCACAGAGTGTTCATCCACCGGAGCCGTAGGTGCGGCGGCCCGCCCGCTCGGCGAACTCGTCCAGCGCCGTCAGGACCGCCGGAACCAACCAGACCTTCTGTCCCTCCACCTTGACCGACGGCTCGTGGCGGACCAGTCCCGCGGCGGTGAGGTCGTCCACGGTGCGGTAGGCGGTGGGTGCTGCGATGTACCCGTCAACGTCGTGCAGCAGTCCCGACGAGATGGCACGAAGAGGCCTAGTGAGACAGTCCGGGCACACCGTCCCACTAGGCACTGCTCCTGCGGGCCCGACTTTCGCGGGTCCTGTGGCGCGAGGCTGCTGGCCCCTGGTGAGAGCTGACGCGCAGCGCAGACGGACAGGAGGCCCCGGGGGAGTGCTCGACGCCTGGTGCCCACCCCGTGCCCGTGGCACACTGCCGGTGATGAGGACGCGCCTCACCGATCGACCGCGGCAGGGAGCACACCGTGACCGAAACACCCAGGACCACCACCACGGCCGCCGGCACGGTGGCGAGCGACCTGCCCGGAGGCGTGGTCCACGAGCTGCCCGCCGACCTCGCGAGCGCGCTGCTGGCCGAGCCGGAGACCGCGCAGCTGTGGCGCGGACTCACCCCGCTGGGGCGCAACGAGTTCGTGTGCTGGGTGGAGGACGCCAAGAAGCCCGAGACCCGCGCCCGGCGCATCCGCCGCACGGGTGAGGAGATGCACGAGGGCAAGCGCCGCCCGTGCTGCTGGCCCGGCTGCAAACACCGCGAGCGCACGGGCCGCTGAGCCCGACCGGACTGTCGCCGTCCTCGCGGTGCCCAGGAGTCCCTTCGCACGGGTTCCCGGGGGACCGCTCGGGGGCAGCGGGCCGCACGGCAGCCGCGTCCGGGCGAAGAGCGGGTGTGCCGCAGCCGATGAACAGCTGACTGAGCGCTTAGGCTTCCTCTGTGCACACTGCCGGTCAACGGCGGGTGCGCGATGCCCGTCTCGACCGAAGGTGTACTCGCATGGACTCGAGCTCCTCCGACACGACGCCCACGAGCCGCGCCGAGTCGAACAACCAGTACGTCGCCGAGCAGGAGGGGTACAGCAAGGGACTCACCGCGCGCCAGATCAACATGATCGCGATCGGCAGCTCCATCGGCACGGGTCTGTTCCTGGGGGCCGGTGGTGGTCTGGCGGACGCCGGGCCCGCCCTGTTCCTGCTGTACGCGGTGGCTGGGTTCTTCGGCTACCTGATCCTGCGCCAGCTCGGGGAGCTGGTGATGCACCGGCCGTCCTCAGGCTCCTTCGTCTCCTACACGCGCGAGTTCTACGGCGAGAAGAGCGCGTACTTCGTGGGCTGGATGTACTGGCTCTCGTGGGCGTCCACCACGGTGGTGGACGCCACCGCCATGGCCATCTACGTCAAGTGGTTCGGGCAGTACAGCCAGTTCGTCGCGGACCTGCCCCAGTGGCTGCTGGCCGCGGTGGTGCTGGTGGTCGTGATGATCACCAACCTCATCTCCGTGAAGGTCTTCGGGGAGATGGAGTTCTGGTTCGCCGTGGTCAAGGTCTCCGCGCTCGTGGTCTTCCTGGTCGTGGGCGTGGCGTTCGTGCTCTTCGGGACCCCCACGGGTGCGCCCACCGGGTTCTCCCTGATCAGTGAGAACGGCGGGATCTTCCCCAACGGTCTGCTCCCCGCCCTGGTGGTCTCGCAGGGCGTGGTGTTCGCGTACTCGGGCATCGAGCTGGTGGGCATCACCGCCGGTGAGACCCAGGACCCGCGCAAGACCATTCCCAAGGCCATCAACACGGTGATCCTGCGCATCGCGCTGTTCTACGTGGGCTCCATCCTGCTGCTCACGCTGCTGCTGCCGTACACGGCGTACTCGGCGGACGAGTCCCCGTTCGTCACGTTCTTCAGCTCCATCGGCATCGACGGCATCGGGCCCATCATGCAGCTCGTGGTGATCACCGCGGCGCTGTCCTCGCTCAACGCGGGCCTGTACTCCACGGGCCGGATCGTGCACTCCATGGCCATGGCCGGTTCCGCGCCCAAGTTCACCGGGAAGATGACGCGCTCGGGTGTTCCCGCGGGCGGCATCCTGCTCACGGTGGGCGTGGGGGCGCTGGGCGTCATCCTCAACTACTACGTCCCGGAGGAGGCGTTCAGCATCGTGCTGAACATCTCCGCGATCGGCATCCTGGTGGGCTGGGCCGCCATCACCCTGCCGCACCAGAAGTTCGTGCGGCTCTCCAAACAGGGCCTCTACCAGCGCCCCGCGTACCGTGCGCCGTTCGCGCCGTACACCAACTGGCTCACCATGGCGTTCCTCGTGGGCGTGATGATCCTCGTGGCGCTGGACTACCCGCTGGGTACCCTCACCGTGGCCTCGATGGCCGTGGTGGTCCCCGTGCTGATCGTCGGCTGGTTCCTGGTGCGGGACCGCGTGCGCGCCATCGCCGCCGAGCGCGAGGGCTACACGGGTGCTTTCCCCGTGGTCGTGAGCTCGTCCGTGGCCGAGCGCGGGCGACGTCGCGACGAGCGCCCCGGCAGCAGCGGGCGCGTGGACGACCTGGAGCTGCCGTAGTCCGTGCGCTGCGTGGGCGGCCCCACCGAGCCGGCCTGCGCGCTCAGTGGGCGCGCAGCGTCGTCGTAGTGATCACGAGGACGGGGACGAAGTCGAGCGCCACGGCGCCCAGCCCCGCGAACCCCCACAAGGGAGAGCACCGGGCCAGCGAGGGCTCCGCCCGCCGCCCCCGCACAGGTTCATGGCCAGGTCGGAGGTGCCCTGCAGTGCGGGGCGCTCCTGGGTCTGCACGGTTTCGGTGACCATGGTGGTCCTGGAGACCGTGGACGCGGACCAGCCCAGCCCCAGCAGGACCAGCGCGGTCAGCACGAGGCCGTGGTGCTCCGCGCCGAACCCGGTGAGCAGCAGTGCTGCGGCGAGCAGCCCCTGGCCGAGCAGGCCCATGCCGGTGAGCAGCATCGGAAAGATGCTCGTGGTGGCTCCGAGCAGGATCCCGGCGGCGCTGAGGATCGCGACGAACGCGCCGGCGCTCAGCGGCGTC
The DNA here is from genome assembly GCF_002398425.1 of Kocuria sp. UBA5001. NCBI lineage: Bacteria > Bacillati > Actinomycetota > Actinomycetes > Micrococcales > Micrococcaceae > Kocuria > Kocuria sp. UBA5001. The sequence goes on along the minus strand of NZ_DGYR01000003.1, from coordinate 14,675 downwards.
CTGGCCCGGGAGGCCGCCGGACGCGGCCCGGGAGGTGACGGTCTTGCGTCCATGATGGCGCACGACGTCGTGCGGGTCGTTCCCCGCGCCTGCCCGCTCCCGCATAGGGTTGAGCCATGGAGCAGCCAGGGGACATCACATTCCGGACCCGCAAATGGGTGAAGCCCGAGGACCTCAACGCGAACGGCACCCTCTTCGGGGGGTCGCTGCTGCGGTGGATCGACGAGGAGGCCGCGATCTACGCGATCGTGCAGCTGGGCAACCGGCGGGCGGTCACCAAGTACATGTCGGAGATCGAGTTCGTGGCCTCCGCGGTGCAGGGCGACATCATCGAGATGGGCCTGACCGCCACCGCGTTCGGACGCACATCCCTGACCATGCGGGCGCAGGTCCGCAACGTCATCACGGGTGAGCTGATCCTGAGCATCGACAAGATCGTGTTCGTGAACCTGGGGGAGGACGGCCAGCCCACCCCGCACGGTTACACGGAGATCACGTACGACCGGGACCGGATTCCCACCCCCAGCAGCCTGAGGAGGCCACAGCAGTGAAGAAGCTGACCGCGCAGAGGATCACACCGTCCTGGACCTACCACGGAGAGGGCCCGTGCTGGAGCGCCGAGTGGGGCGGACTGGCCTGGGTGGACATGCTCGCCGGGGACGTCATGACGTTCGGCCCGCTGGACGAGCCGCGCCGGCAGGACGTCGGGGCGGTGGCCGCGTGCGTGCGCCCGCGCGAGACCGGAGGCCAGATCATCGCCGTGGAGCGCGGCGTCGTCCTCACGGACCGCGAGGGCACGTTCCAGCGCGAGGTGACCCTGTGGGACACCCCGGACGTGCGGATGAACGAGGGCGGTGTGGCCCCGGACGGCTCGTTCTACGTGGGGTCCATGGCCTACGACCAGGCCGAGGGTGAGGCAACCCTCTACCGGGTGGCCCCGGACCTGGACTGGGAGCCGGTGCTCGAGAACGTCACCATCTCCAACGGCATCGCGTGGTCCCCGGACGGCGCACTCGCCTACTACAACGACACACCCTCGCACGAGGTCGTGGTCTTCGACTGGTTCCCGGAGGCGGGGCTGCAGAACCGGCGCAGCTTCGTGCGCCCCGTGGTGGACGACGACGCCGCTGCGGCCGCCACGGATCCTGGCGAACAGTACGAGCCGGGCAGCGTCACAGCCAACCCGGACGGCCTGACCGTGGACTCGGAGGGCGCGGTGTGGACCGCGCTCAACGGCTCCGGCCAGGTGCACCGGTACCTGCCGGACGGCACCCTGGACACGGTGGTCTCGGTGGGTGCCAAGCAGGTCACGGCCTGCACCCTGGGCGGGGAGGACCTGCGCACGCTCTACATCACGACGTCGCGCGAGAACCTCCCCGCGGACGTCCAGCCCACGGCGGGGTCCCTCTACTCGGTGCGCGTGGCGGTGCCCGGGCAGGTCACGAGGGCGTTCGCGGGCTGACCTCTCGAGGCCCGGGCTGGCCTCTGGGTGGGGGCCGGCGGTGGGATGGACGAAGCGCGCATGCGGTGTGCCCGGCGTCGAGATCCCGTGGGGGCCTCGGCCGCGAGGCAGACACCGAAGCCAGACGAGCGCAGCGCCCGGTGCCACGTGGATCGTGGCGCCGGGCGCTGCGTGCTCCCCGCTGTGCCACGGAGGGCGACGGCGGGGAGCAGAACCTGCTCAGACGGCGTTCATCAGTCCCGCCCCGGGGATCGCGGCCAGCAGCTTCTGCGTGTACTCGGTCTGCGGGTTCTCGAACACGGCGTCCGTGGAACCGGTCTCGAGCAGCTTGCCCCGCTCCATGACGCACACGTTGTCCGCTATCTGACGGACCACCGCGAGGTCGTGGGTGATGAACAGGTACGTCAGACCCAGCTCGTGCTGCAGCTCGGCCAGCAGGTTGAGGATCTGCGCCTGCACGAGCACGTCCAGCGCGGAGACCGCCTCGTCGCACACCACGAGCTCCGGGTTCAGGGCCAGGGCGCGGGCGATCGCCACGCGCTGACGCTGCCCGCCGGAGAGCTCGTTCGGGTAGCGTGCGAGCATCGACTGGGGCAGGGAGACCTGGTCCATCAGCTCGCGGACCTTCTTCTCCCGCTCTTTGCCCGAGCCGACTCCGTGGACCCTCAGCGGTTCCTCGATGGTGCGGTAGATGTTGTACATCGGGTCCAGGGAGCCGTACGGGTCCTGGAAGATGGGCTGCACCCGCCGGCGGAACGCGAACAGCTTGCGCCCACGCAGCTGGGCCACGTCCTGGCCGTCGAAGTTGATCGTGCCGGAGGTGATGGGTTCCAGCCCGAGCATCATCTTGGCCACGGTGGACTTGCCGGAGCCGGACTCCCCGACCACCGCGGTGGTCGTGCCGCGCGGGATGGAGAAGGACACGTGGTCCACCGCGGTGAAGTCCTCGGAACGGCCCCACGAGCCGCGCAGCTTGTACACCTTGGTGAGGTCCTCGACCCGCACGAAGTCCTGCTTCAGTGTGGCCTGCATCGAGGTCCTGGGGCGCTCGGCCAGGAGGTCTTCCGCCTCCTGGCCGCGGCTGCGGGCCACCTGGATGCGCCGGGAGGCCAGCGAGGGCGCCGACTCCACGAGCTTTTGGGTGTAGGGGTGGCGCGGGTTGCGCAGCAGCTGCAGCGCCGGTCCCGCCTCCACGACCTCGCCCTTGTACATCACCACGACCTTCTGGGCCCGCTCGGCCGCCAGACCGAGGTCGTGCGTGATGAGCAGCACGGCGGTGCCCAGCTCGTCGGTCATCTTCCGGAGGTGGTCCAGGATGGTGCGCTGCACGGTCACGTCCAGAGCTGACGTGGGCTCGTCCGCGATCAGCAGCCGCGGCTGGCACGAGAGCCCGATGGAGATCAGCGCGCGCTGGCGCATGCCGCCGGAGAACTCGTGCGGGTACTGCTTGGCGCGCTTCTCCGCGTCTGGCAGGCCGGCTTGGCTGAGCACCCGGGCCACGTCCGCGTCAGAGGACGGCAGACCGTTGGCCTTGAGGGTCTCCCGAACCTGGAAGCCCACCTTCCACACCGGGTTCAGGTTGGACATCGGGTCCTGGGGCACCATGCCGATCTGGCTGCCGCGCAGCCCCACCTTGCGCTTCTCGCTGGCGTGGGTGATGTCCTCGCCGTCGAAGATGATCTGCCCCGAGTTCACACGGCCGTTGGCGGGCAGCAGCCCGATCGCGGCCAGCGCCGAGGTGGACTTGCCCGAACCGGACTCGCCCACGATCGCCACGGTCTCACCGGGCATCACGGTGAAGTTCGAGTTCTTGACGGCCTGGACCTCGCCCGTGGCGGTGGTGAAGGCGATCCCGAGATCGCGCACCTCCAGCAGGGGGCGGTTCTTATCCTGGGTCTCCTGCGACATGCTCATCACTTCTTCCGGGCCTTCGGATCCAGGGCATCACGCAGCGCGTCACCGAGCATGATGAAGCTCAGGACGGTCAACGACAGTGCCAGGCCGGGCCAAAATACGGGCATCGGGTTGGAGCGGAAGGCGTCCTTCGCGTCCGAGATGTCGTTGCCCCAGCTCATCATGCCGGGCGGCAGTCCGATGCCGAGGTAGGACAGAGTGGACTCGGCGACGATGAACGTGCCCAGGGAGATCGTGGCGATCACGATCACCGGGGCCATCGCGTTGGGGATGATGTGGCGCATCAGGATCCCCAGGGAGGAGACCCCCAGGGAGCGGGCGCTGACCACGTAGTCCGCGTTGCGCACCTCGACCACGGCACCTCGCATGATGCGCGCGATCTGTGGCCAGCCGAAGAGCACGAGCACCACCACCAGGGTCCAGACCCCTCGGTGGGCCTTGAAGAACGGCAGCTGCATGACCACTAGGGCGCCCAGGATCAGGGGCAGCGCGAAGAAGACGTCGCCCAGGCGGGCGAGCACGCCGTCGATCCAGCCGCCGAAGTAGCCGGCGAGCGCACCGATGATCCCGCCGATGACCACCACGCCGATGGTGGTGAACAGGCCCACCATCAGCGAGGCCCGGGTCCCGGCGATCACGCGCGAGTACACATCGCAACCCTGGGCGGTGAAGCCCATGGGGTGACCCGCGGAGGCCTTGCCGTTGGAGTTCTCCAGCAGGCACTGGGTGGCGGCCGCGGACGGGTTCTCCGTCCAGAACAGCTGCGGGAACAGCGCCACCACGATCACCAGGACGATCAGCAGCGCGGCAATGACGAACGTGGGCTTCTTGCGCAGCTGCCGCCAGGCGTCGCGCCACAGGCTCACAGGGGCACCCTCGGCAGAGCGGGAGTCCGTGGCGGTGACGGGAGTGCTCCCCACGTCTGCGACGAAGTGCTCCATCATGATGCCGGTGCTCAGCCCGCCCAGGTCCTTCTGATGGGATCCGGCCGGGGTGTCGGCGGTGTCCGCGATCTCTCGCATGGCCGCTTCGTGGGCGCGGGCCTCGGGATCCAGGTCCCGGTCCGCGGCGTCGTTGTTTTCCATGTTGGCCTCACGCATAACGGATCCTCGGGTCGAGCCAGGCGTACAGGAGATCGACGACCAGGTTGGCCACACAGAAGATGATGACCATCACGGACACCACGGAGACCACCATGGGTGCGTCGCCGAGGGTCAGTGCTTTGTACAGCTGGTTGCCGATGCCCGGGACGTTGAAGATGCCCTCGGTGACGATCGCTCCGCCCATCAGGGCGCCCAGGTCCATGCCCAGGAAGGTCGCCACGGGGATCATGGAGTTGCGCAGGATGTGCACCCGCACCACGCGTCCACGGGTCAGGCCCTTGGCGGTGGCGGTGCGGACGTAGTCCGCGCTGGCGTTCTCCGACACGGCGGTGCGGGTCAGGCGCAGCACCTGGGCGAAGGAGACGAGTCCCAGCACGATGCCGGGCAGGATCAGGTCGCTCCAGTCCGCGGCGCCGGAGACGGTGGGCTTCGCGAGGCCCCACTTGACGCCCACGAAGTACTGCATCACGAAGCCGAGCACGAAGATCGGCACGGCGATGACCACCAGGGACAGCACCAGGACGGTCGAGTCGAACCAGCCGCCCTTCTTCAGCCCGGCGTACAGGCCGAAGGTGATGCCGAAGATCGCCTCGAAGATCAGCGCGATGATTGCGAGGCGGATGGTGGCGGGGAAGGCGTCCGCGAGGACGCTGCTGACCTCGCGCCCAGAGAAGTTCACTCCGAGGTCGCCGGTGAGCAGGTTGCCGATGTAGTGGAAGTACTGCATGAAGAAGGGGTCGTCCAGGTGGTACTGCTTGGTGAGCGCGGCGGCGACACCGGGCGTGCAGCCCTTGTCCCCGCACAGCGCGTCCAGCGGATCACCGGGGGTCATGAAGACCAGGAAGTAGACCAGCAGCGTGGCGCCCAAGAACACGGGGATCAGCTGCAGGAGTCTTTTGACCAGGTACCAGGCCAAGGGGCGCTCCTATCGGGAGAAGTGGCAACGGGGAGACACCGGGTTGCGGTGTCTCCCCGCTGCGTGGTGTGCGTCAGGAGGTCAGCGGATCAGCTCTTGGTCTTCTCGACCTTGTAGTACTCGGGAACGCCGTCCCAGCCGGTGTCCACGCCGGAGACGTTCTCGGACCACGCCGTGTTGGCCTGGTTGTACCAGAGCGGGATCGAGGGCAGGTCCTCCAGGAGCATGGAGTCGGCCTCCTGGAACTTCTTCACACCGTCCTCGGTGGTCTTGGCCTCGAGGCCGGAGTTCAGGGTGTCCTCGAACTTCGGGTTGTCGTACCGCGAGTCGTTGGAGGCGGCGCCCTTGGTGAAGGTGGGGCCCATGAAGTTGTACATGGAGGGGTAGTCGGCCTGCCAGCCGGAGCGGGTGGCGCCGGTCAGCTTGCCGGCCTTGGCCTCGCTGCGCAGCTCCTTGAAGGTGGAGTAGGACTTGCCCTCGACCTCGATGCCCAGGTTGTTCTTGATCTGGTTGGCGACGGCGTCCACCCACTTCTTGTGGCCGCCGGCGTCCGCGTTGAAGGCGATGGTCAGCGTCTGGGACTTGTCGTAGGGCTGGATCTTCTCAGCCTTGTCCCACAGCTCCTTGGCCTTGTCCTTGTTGAACTTTGTGTTCTCGGAGTTCGGGAGGTTCTCGTCGTAGCCCTCGATGGTGGGGGCGGTGAAGTCGGTGGCCGGGGAGCGCGTCTCATTGAAGATCACCTTGGTGATCTCCTGGCGGTCGATGGCCATGGACAGGGCCTGGCGGCGCAGCTTGCCGGCCTCGCCCTTCCAGTTGTCCTGGTACTCCGGGACGGCGAGCGTCTGGATGCCGGCGTAGGGCTTGTCCGAGTAGCGGTCGCCGAGGTCGGACTTGTAGTTGCCGAGCGCGCCGGTGGGGACCTGCTGCAGGACGTCCAGGTTGTTGGAGATCAGATCCTGGTAGGCGGTGTCCGGGTTCTGGTACAGCTTGAAGGTGATGCCGCCGTTCTTGGCTTCCTCCGGGCCCTTGTAGTCGTCGTTCTTGACGAGGTCGATGGCGGAGTTGTGCTGCCAGGCACCTTCCTTGGCCATCTTGTAGGGGCCGTAGCCCACGGGGTTCTCGCCGAACGCCTTCATGTCCTTGAACGCGGAGGAGGGCATCGGCGCGAACGCGGTGTAGCCCAGGCGCTGCTCGAAGTCCGACTGCGGGGCGACCAGCTTGACGGTGAAGGTGGTGTCGTCCACGGCCTTCAGCCCGGACATCTTGTCCTCGGTGCTGCCCTCGGCGGAGACCGTCTCGTAGCCCTCGATGGGCTCGAAGAAGCTCGCGGCGCCCTGGGCGTTCTTGGCTGCGGCGCCGTAGTTCCAGGAGTCCACGAAACTCTGGGCGGTGATCGCCTCGCCGTTGGTGAACTTCATGTCCGGCTTGATCTTGATGGTCCAGGTCTGCTTGTCCTTGGACTCGATGGACTCCGCGAGGTCGTTCTGGGTCTTGCCCTCGGAGTCGTAGGTCACCAGGCCGTTGAAGATCTGCTGGATGACCACGCCGCCACCGGTCTCGGTGGTGTTGGTGGGCACCAGTGGGTTCTGGGGCTCCACGCTGTCCGCGGTGATGACGGCGCTGCCGTCGGCCGCCTCGTCGGAACCGCCGCCACCGCAGGCGGTCAGGGAAAGGCTCGCCACAGCGGCGATGCCCAGAGTCTTGGAAATGCGGGAAAGTCGCATCTCGCCTCCTCAAAAGCGAAGTGGACCGGCGGCTCTTGAGGCCAGCGTCCGGGAATTCGAATGGAATGGATATGACGACATCCTGGGATCGGTGCTGGGCTTATGGCCCAGAACACACGTGAGTGTATCCCAGCTCATGTGTCGTGCGGCGCTGCTATCGGGCGTGTTCGCCGCGTCGACCGCGGGGCCTCTCCCGGCGCGGAACTCCACCCGCGTGCGACTGCGTCTCATTGCCGCTACTCTCGGTGCAAGAGCCCGCTGCCGGTCCGAGGAGGTCCAGGTGAGACAGTCGCACGGCGAGTCCGAGGACGTGGTGACGCGTTCCGTCCGCATGCTCGCCGACCACGGGTACCTGGAGACCACGGTGGAGCAGCTGGCCCAGGCCGCCGGGATCAGCCGCGCCACCTTCTTCCGCAAGTACGGCAGCAAGGAGGACATGGTCTTCGCAGACCACGCCGCCACGCTGGAGCGCCTCGAGGTGCTGCTGCACCGGTCCGGCCTCTCCCCGCGCAGGGGACTCGTGGAGGGCGCGCAGCTCGTGTTCCGCCACCACCTCGACCACACGGAACGTGCCGTCGCCCGGCACGACCTGCTGCAGGGCGTGGAGTCGCTGCGGGACCGCGAGATCGCCATGTCCTCGCGCTACGAGCGTGTGTTCCAGGCGTTCCTGCGGGACGCGCTGGCCCCCTCCGAGGACCGCAGGGTCACGGCGGTCGCGCTCGCGGCGGCCACGGTGGCGGTGCACAATGCCTTCCTGCGCACGTGGCTGCGGGATCCGAGCCCGGCCGGCGGTGAGCAGCTCGCCGCCTCGCTCAGCCAGCGGGTGGCGTGGCTGTGCTCGGTCTTCGGCGTCGGGTCACCGGCGAGAGGTGCTCTCGGCCCGGTAGACCCGGTGCCCGCGTCGGGCACGATCTCCCGGGAGGCCGGGGGTGACGACGTCGCCGCCGCCTCGGAGGGGCCCGCGCCGATCGTCGTCGTGGTCCCGCAGGGCACGGACCCGCAGGTCGCCGCGGAGCGCGCCGCGCGGTCCGTGTACGAGGCGTTGCGCTCCTAGTCCGCGCGCCTCTCACGGCTCGCGCGCCGTTCCGACTCCAGGACGGCGTAGAGCAGCTCGTCGCGCCACTCGCCCAGCTGCCGGTGGCTCTCGTGCAGGGTGGCCTCGTGGCGCATGCCCAGACGTTCGCAGACCCTGGCCGAGGCCGTGTTGAGACTGTCCAGGCGGGCGAAGACGCGGTGGGCACCGAGCCGCTCGAAGGCCAGGTCCACGGCAGTGCCGGCCGCCTCGCTCGCGTATCCCCGGCCGGTGTGGTCCGGGTGCAGGGCCCAGCCGATCTCCACCTGGGCGGACTGCGCGTCCACGAGCGTCAGCGCGATCTCCCCCACCAGCTCCTCGGAATCCCGGGGTGAGAGCGCGAGCCGCAGGCTGTCCCCGTCGTGGGCCCAGTCCCGCGGCCCCCGGTGGGCCTCGACGGTGCGCACCACGTGGTCGAGGTCCCGCGGCGCTCGCCAGGCGAAGACCGCGTAGTCCTCGCGGGACTGGTAGGAGTGCATGGGTTCGATGTCGGCTTCTGTGGGCCACCGCAACTGCAGGCGGCCGGAACGCAACGGCAGCTGGAGAGTCATCGCGCCCAGCCTATCCAGGGCCCTTGCGGGGACGGTACGCGGTGACACCGCATGTCTTGACGTGAGACTGCGTCTCAGGGCAAACTGAGCCGCAGTTATGTGGTCCACACCACCCCCTTGCTGAGACACAGGAGCGCAAGCGTGAGCGAACAGTCCTTCCCGTCCACCGTGACCATCACCGTGACCCGGCCGGTGCTGCCCGGCCGGGAGAAGCCCATTGCGCTGGTGTCCCTGGACTCGACCGCCCCCAACGGCCTCGTGATCTGGGGCTCCGCAGCCATGCGGGACCTGCAGCGTGAGCTCTCGGCGATCGACACCTCCGAGGTGGAGGCCGTGGTCGTCACGGGCAACACCAAGTCCTTCGGCGCGGGCGCCAACCTCAAGGAGATCCGCGCGGCGCAGCTCAGCGGCACCTCGGACGAGTACGTGGGCTCGGGCCACGACGCCTTCGGTGTCCTCGCGGAGATGGACGTCCCCACGTTCTCGCTCATCACGGGCGTGGCCTTGGGCGGGGGCATGGAGCTGGCGCTGCACACGGACTACCGCCTCTCCACCGCGGGCAAGGCCCCCATGGGCCTGCCGGAGTGCCACCTGGGCTTCTTCCCGGGCTGGGGTGGCGTCTACCTGCTGCCGCACCTCGTGGGAGCGGAGGCCGCGCTGAACGTGATCGTCACGGACTCCATGAGGGGCAAGAACCTCAACCCCGCCAAGGCCGCGGAGATCGGGCTTGTGGACGCGGTGCTGGACGGCGCTCCCGGCACCGACGAGTGGGAGACGTCCTGGCAGAACTGGGTCGTGGAGGCCCTGGAGGGCAAGCACGAGCCCCGCCGCACCGCGGAGGACGCCCAGACCTGGGACGCCGCCGTGGAGAAGGCCGCCGCGAAGGCTGAGAAGGCCTGGCACGGTGCGGCTCCCGGGCCGGTGGCCGCCATCGAGCTCGTGGGCCGTGCGCGCACCGAGTCCCGCGAGGCCAACGGCGCCGCCGCCGTCGAGGTGTTCAAGGAGATCGTGCAGTCGGAGCCCGCCCGCGCGTCCCTGTACGCGTTCGAGCTCGTGAGCGCCCGCAGCAAGCAGGCCGCCAACGTCCCGGACGCCCCGGTCCGCGAGATCCGGAAGGCCGCCGTGATCGGCGCGGGCCTGATGGCGGGCCAGCTCGCGTCCCTGCTCGCGCAGGGCGCCGGCATCCCCGTGGTGATGACGGACCTCGACGACGAGCGTCTCGAGGCCGGTGTGCAGCGCACCCGCGAGCGTTTCCTCGCCCAGGCCCAGAAGGGGCGCATGAGCGAGGAGAAGGCGCAGCAGCTCGGTGCGCTGATCACCGGCGCGAAGAGCCCTGAGGACCTCGCGGACGCGGACTTCGTGATCGAGGCCGTCTTCGAGGAGATGGACGTCAAGCGCCAGGTCTTCGCCCAGTGGGAGCCGGTGATCCGTGAGGACGCGATCCTCGCCACCAACACCTCCTCACTGTCCATCACGGAGATGGGCCGGGATCTCAAGCACCCGGAGCGCCTCGTGGGCTTCCACGTTTTCAACCCGGTGGAGGTCACCCCGCTGCTCGAGATCATCGCGGGCGAGAAGACGGACGACTCCACCCTGGCCACCGCGTTCGACCTCGCCGCCAAGATGCGCCGCAT
>NZ_DGYR01000003.1:0-4104 GCF_002398425.1 Kocuria sp. UBA5001 | reverse complement strand
CTGCCCATGACCCCGCTGCAGCTGCTCGACTTCGTGGGCCCTGCGGTCCTGGTCCACATCACGCACACCATGAATGCGGCGTACCCGGACCGTTTCACGCTCTCGCCGTGGCTCGACGCCGTCGCGGACGCCGGCCTGCGCAACACCCTGCCACCGCGCGGGGAGACCTCTGAGACCTATCTCGCGGAGGGTGCCCAGCAGGCATTGGAGCGCACCCGCCAGGAGAGGGGGGTGCCGGACCGTTCGGACGACGGCGCGGATGGCCACCTGCTGACCGACGTCCAGGACGCGCTCGCGGAGGAGATCGGCCACATGCTGGACGAGGGCGTCGTGGCGACAGCCCGGGACGTGGACCTCTGCATGATCCTGGGTGCCAACTACCCGTTCCACATGGGCGGTATTACGCCCTACCTCGACTACACGGGTGCCTCCGAGCGCGTCCGCGGGCAGCGCTTCGACGCCGCCCAGCAGTAGTCCCCTTCCACCACCGAGCATCGAGCACTGGTTCGAGCACCAAGGAGTGATCATGACCATCGACAACACGGCATCCGCCACGCAGACGTTCCCCGTGGGCACCATGGAGCCGGAGTACACGCTGAACGAGGCGCTGGACACGGACGAGGCCGGCACGTTCGCCGAGATCTCGGACGAGGACCGCGCCCACTGGATGCGCGCCCGCGCGTTCGTCCAGGAGGACGTCCTCCCGGTGATCGGCGAGTACTGGGACAACAGCGAGTACAACCTGGACCTGGTGGCGCGCATGGGTGAGCTGGACCTGCTGCGCGACGGCGTGGACGTTCCCGGCTACCCGCCCATGTCCAAGATGGCGGCGGGGCTGATCAGCATGGAGCTCTCCCGCGGTGACGGCTCGATCTCCACGGTGGCGGGGGTGCAGGGCGGTCTGGCCATGCGCTCGATCGCCATGTGCGGCAGCGACGAGCAGAAGCAGCGCTGGCTCCCGGACATGGCGGCGGGCAAGCTGCTGGGCTCGTTCGCACTGACCGAGCCCGCGCACGGCTCGGACTCCATCGGCCTGGAGACCTCCGCGGTCCCCGTGGAGGGCGGCTACGTCCTCAACGGCGAGAAGAAGTGGATCGGCAACGGGTCCATGGGTGGGATCACCGTGGTGTGGGCGCGCAGCAGCCAGGACGGCAAGGTTCTCGGCTTCGTGGTCCCCCAGGACTCCGATGGCTACACCGCCACCACCATCACCGGCAAGCTCTCCCTGCGCGCCATCCACCAGGCGCACATCCGCATGGAGAACGTCTTCGTGCCCACGGAGAACGTGCTGCCCAAGGCGCAGTCCTTCAAGGACACCTCCGCGGTGCTCTTCGCCACGCGCATCGGCGTGGCCTGGGCCGCCGTGGGTCACGCCCAGGCCTGCTACGAGAGCGCCGTGCAGTACGCCGCTCAGCGCAAGCAGTTCGGCCGTCAGCTGGCCGCCTCGCAGATCGTGCAGGAGCGCCTGGCCCGGATGCTGAGCGAGCTCACGCAGATCCAGACGCTCGTGATGGCCATGGCGCGCAAGGAGGAGGCGGGCTCCCTCACGGGCCCGCAGGCCTCCCTCGCCAAGTTCACGGCCACGCGCACGGCGCGTCAGATCGCCGCGAACGCTCGTGATCTGCTGGGCGGCAATGGCATTCTGTTGGAGAACCGTGTCGCACGTCACTTCGCGGACGTGGAGGCCATCCACACCTACGAGGGGACCGAGACGGTCCAGGCGCTGATCATCGGCAAGTCGATCACCGGGATCTCCGCCTACAACTGAGTCGCCTACACCTGAGCGGCCAGCACCGCGCCCTCCGGGGCCCGACCCGCAGGGAGCACCATGTTTGCCAATTCCGAGCCGCTGACCCCGCTGCGCTTCCTGGAGCGCAGCGCGGAGGTCTTCCCCCGCCGTCGCGCCGTGGTGCACGGCACGCAGGAGTGGACCTGGGAGCAGTTCGAGTGGGACGTCCGGCGTTTTGCCACGGCGCTGCTGCCCCACCTGCGGGACGGCGTGGCCGCCACGGCGAAGGGCGAGCAGGAGGCGCAGGCCTCGGGCCCGGGGGTGGCGCACGCCCACCGGGGGACCGGAGCGTCGGGCCTGGTCCCGGCCTCCACCCCGGGTCACGGCGACGACGCCGGGCGCCCGGGTGCCGAACCCTCCTCGACCTCGGCGCCCGGGCGGGGCACGGACCAGGCGGCCTCCAGCAGCGGGGTCGCAGCTCCTGACTCACCGGGCGCGGCCACGTTGTCTGATCCCTCATCGGCATCGGGAGGGACGGATACCAGCACCCGCAGTGGACGCGGCGGCGGCACAGCGGGCGAGGAATTCCAGGGCGCGGAGCTGCTGGACCGTTCCTGGCCCACGGTGGCCGTGATAGCCCCGAATGTTCCCGCCGCGCTGATGGCGCACTACGCGGTGCCCGCCGCGGGTGCCGTGCTCGTTCCGCTGAACCCCCGCCTGAGTGCCCGGGAGCTGGGCTACATCCTGGGGCACTGCGAGGCGCGGGTGGTCCTCGCGGACGTCTCCGTGCTCGACGTCGTGGCCGAGGCCCTCGGTGACCGTCCCGGCGTCACCCTCGTCCAGATCCCCGACGAGCAGGCGGATCTTCCCGCGGTCCGCGAGGGCGCGGGGGGCGCGGTGCCCACGTTCGAGGAGTTCCTGGACGTGGAACCGCTCGAGGCGGCGGGCGTGGGGGACGCGGCGCGCGGCGTCGTCGGCTACGGCGTGGCGGACGAGAACGCGCCCATCACGCTGAACTACACCTCCGGGACCACGGGGCGTCCCAAGGGTGTGCTCTACGCGCACCGCGGGGCCTACCTCAACAGCCTGGGTGAGGTCTTCCACAACGGCTTCGGCGGAGACACCCGCTACCTGTGGACGCTGCCCATGTTCCACTGCAACGGGTGGTGCACCACGTGGGCGGTCACCGCGGCGGGCGGCACTCACGTGTGCCTGCGCGCGGTGCGGGCGGACGAGATCTGGCGCGCGTTCGACGAGCAGGGCATCACGCACCTGTGCGGGGCGCCCGCCGTGTGCTCGGTGATCGTGGACGCGCAACAGGCACACCCCCTGGAGAAACCCATCCGCATCACGACCGCCGGTGCCCCTCCCGCCCCCAGCATCATTGAACGGCTGGAGACGGCGGGGTTCGACATCGTGCACGTGTACGGCCTCACGGAGGTCTTCGGTCCCATCACCATTTGCGAGCCGCAGGAGCAGTGGGCGGATCTCGCCCCGGCCGAACGGGCACAGCAGATGTCCTGGCAGGGCGTGGCGATGATCCAGGCGGAGTCCGCGCGCGTCGTCGACCCGGAGGGCGCAGACGTGCCCGCGGACGGCGAGATGCTGGGGGAGGTCGTGCTGCGGGGCAACAACGTGATGATTGGCTACTACAAGGACCTGCCCGCCACCCGCAAGGCCTTCGACGGCGGCTGGTTCCACACCGGGGACCTGGGCGTGATGCACCCCAACGGGTACATCCAGCTGCGGGACCGTGCGAAGGACATCATCATCTCCGGTGGTGAGAACATCTCCTCCATCGAGGTGGAGCAGGCGCTCTACTCGCACCCGGACGTCATCGACGTCGCCGTGGTGGGGGTCGCCCACGAGAAGTGGGGCGAGCGACCGGTCGCCCATGTGGTGCGCGCCGGCGGTTCCGCGGTGAGTGAGGACGAGCTTCGGGAGCACGTCCGAGGACAGCTCAGTGGGTTCAAGGTCCCGGACACCATCACTTTCAGCGATGAACTGCCCCGCACGGCCACGGGCAAGGTGCGGAAGAACCTCCTCCGGGGCTGATCCAGGGCTGACCCGGGGTGGGGCTGGTCGGGGGCCCAGGAGACCGGGAGCGCCCGTTTTGCACAGGCCTGAAGCCGTGTGTAATGTATTCCGAGTCGCCGCAAGGACGGACAGCCGAGAGCTGGCCGGGCAGGTCGACAAGCTTCCTGTTCCAGAACGGAACGCAAACGGCGAGTGAACGCCGGGTTGCGAACCGGACGAGGAACGGATAAGCTGGTCGAGTTGCCGCGAGGACAGCGAAGAGCTTCCAAGCATGCGGCACACAAACTTCCAATCGATGGCCTCGATAGAGGCTCTGATGTGGTGTGTTGTTTGTCAAC
>NZ_DGYR01000011.1:0-28907 GCF_002398425.1 Kocuria sp. UBA5001 | reverse complement strand
GATGATCTCGTCCACGGGGTCGCGCGTGGTGCCGGCGGTCTCGTCCACCACCACGCGGTCCGAGCCGGCAAGCTTGTTCAGCAGCGAGGACTTGCCCACGTTCGGCCGCCCGATCAGCGCCACGCGGCGCGGACCGCCCTCCAGCTCCGCCTCGGCCACCTCGGAGAACTCGGGCAACGCCTTCACGAGCGCGTCGAGCGCGTCACCGGAGCCCTTGCCGTGCAGGGCGGAGACCGGGAACGGCTCCCCCATGCCCAGGGACCACAGCGCGGTCGCGTCGATCTCCAGCTGCGGGGAGTCCGCCTTGTTGGCCACCACGATGATCGGCTTCTTCACGCGCCGCAGCATGTTCACCACGGCCTCGTCCGTGGCGGTCACGCCCACGGTCACGTCCAGCACGAGCAGCACCGCGTCCGCGTTCTCCACGGCCAGCTCCGCCTGCTCCGCCACACGCTTGTGGATGCCCTTGGCATCCTGCTCCCAGCCCCCGGTGTCCACCAGGGTGAAGTTCTTGCCGTTCCACTCTGCCTTGTAGGACACGCGGTCACGGGTCACGCCCGGGGTGTCCTCGACCACGGCCTCGCGGCGGCCGAGCACGCGGTTGACGAGCGTGGACTTGCCCACATTCGGCCGTCCGACGACCGCCACCACGGGATCGGGGCGGCGCGCGTTGCGCTCGTCCTGCCCGTCGATCCAGTCCGCGAGCAGCAGCGCGTCCTCGTCGTCGAGCTCGTAGTCGGCCAGTCCCTCGCGCAGGGCCTGCGCCCGGGCCTCGGCCTCGTTGTCGTCGATCGCGGCCAGGCGCTGGGAGATGTCCTCGTTGCCCCCGCCCAGGACGGACTGCTCGTAGGAGTCCACCGTGGGCTCGTCGGGTGCGCTCATGGTTGCCTCGCTTCCTCGGGGGCCGCAGCACCCGTGTCGTCGGGGGCCTCGGCGGCCCCGTCGTGTGCCGTGTCCGTGTCACGGATGACCAGGTCGATCACTCCCTGCACGGTTTGTTCCATGGTCAGTTCGGAGGAGTCCAGCAGGTGGACGCCGTCCTGGGCACTGGTGAAGTTCACCACGGTGGAGTCCTTCGCGTCACGGCCCACCACCTGTGCCTGCAGGTTCGACGACGCCGCCGCGCCCAGCTGCCTGCCCCGCCGCGCCATCCGCGCGGCCTGCGAGGCGGTCAGCAGGATCCGCACGTCTGCGTCCGGGGCCACCACGGTGGTGATGTCCCGGCCCTCGGCGACGATCCGGTTCCCGCTCTCGTGGATGATCTCCCGCTGCATCCGCACCAGGATCTCGCGGGCCGCGACTGTGGTGGAGACCGCCGAGACGTGGTCGGTCACACGGTCCCCCCGGATGGCCGCGCGGACATCCTGCCCGGCCACGAGGATGCGCTCCTCATCCGGGTCCGTGCCCATCTCCAGGGGGACGGAGCGCGTGGCAACCAGGACCGCCGCGTCGTCGTCCAGGTCCACTCCGGACTCCAGGCACCACCACGTCACCGCGCGGTACATGGCACCCGTGTCTAGGTAGGCCAGCCCGAACCGGCGGGCGACCTCCTTGGAGACCGACGACTTCCCGGACCCCGAGGGCCCGTCGATCGCGATCACCAGTCGTGCGTTCACGTCGCGTGCGTTCATCACTGCACCACCTTCCAGCCGCGTTGCTGCAGCTCGTCGACGAGGTCCGCGTGCCGGGAGGGCTCCACCGACGCCGTCACCAGGCCCACGGGCTGCCCGGGCGAGTGCTCCAGGCGCATGTCCTCCAGGTTGACCCCGATCTCCCCGATCTCCGTGAGCAGCCGCGCGATCTGCCCCGGGGTGTCGTCCACGGCCACCGTGAGGGTCGCGAACGCACGGGGCGCGCCGCCGTGCTTGCCGGGGATGCGGGCCTGGCCCGCGTTGCCCTCGGCCATCAGCTGGGCGATGTCCAGACGCGCGCCCGAGGCCTCCGGGTCTTCCAGGGTGGCGATCAGGCGGTCGATGTCCTCCCGCACCTCGTGCAGGGACGCCACCACGGGGCGGGCGTTCGCGGAGAGGATCTGCACCCACAGCCCGGGGTCCGAGCCGGCGATCCGAGTGGTGTCCCGCAACCCCTGCCCGGCCAGCGAGAGGTGGTGCGGCGGGGTCTCCTGCAGCCGGGAGGCCAGCAGCGAGGACATCACCTGGGGCAGGTGGGAGATCAGCGCCACGGTCTCGTCGTGCTCGGCGGGCTCCATCACCGTGATGGTCGCGCCCAGGTCCACCGCGAGGTTCTTGGCTGCGGCGACCGCACGGGCGCCAGTCTCCGGGCCGGGGCAGATGACCCACGGCATCGAAGTGAACAGTTCACCTCGTGCCGCCACCGGGCCGGACTTCTCACGCCCCGCCATCGGGTGGGTGCCCACGTACCGGGTGAGGTCCGCTCCCGCGGCACGCACGGCGTCGAGGATGGGACCCTTGACCGAGGCGATGTCCAGCACCACGGCACCCGGGTGCTCGGCAAGCGCCTCGACGACGAGCTCGGCGACCACGTCCGGGGGTGCCGCAACCACCACGAGGGCGGGTTCGGGCACCTCCTCGTGGGCGGCGCGGGCGGCGCGCACGGAGCGGCCCGCCCCGATGTCCTGCGCCACCGCCTCCGTGGTGGGCGAGGAGTCCCGGACCTGCACGTCCACGCCCAGGTGGCGCAGCCCCAGCCCGATGCTCGCACCGAGCAGGCCGGAGCCGACCACCAGGACGGGCCCGGTGCTCGTGGCGATCGTGGGAACCACGCTCACATCCCCACGGACGCGAGGAGGTTGCCCACCTCGGTGTGCGAGAGCTTGCGCACCGTGCCCTGCTTCTGGTCCCCGATCGCGATGGGGCCCACGTGGGTGCGGGCGAGCTTCTCCACGGGGTGGTCCACGGCGTCGAACATGCGGCGCACGATCCGGTTGCGCCCGGAGTGCAGGACCACCTCGATGAGCACGTGGCCGGGGGTGGAGTCCACCAGGCGGAAGTCGTCCACCTTGGCGATGCCGTCCTCCAGGCGGATGCCCTCCTTCATCTGGTTGCCGATGCCCTTCTCCACGGGCCCGTGCACCTGCACGAGGTACGTCTTGGGCACCTCGTAGGAGGGGTGGGTCAGGCGATTCGTGAGCTCGCCGTCGTTGGTCAGCAGCAGCAGCCCCTCGGTCTCCACGTCCAGGCGACCCACGTGGAACACGCGCTCGTGCTTGCGGGGGTCCAGGTAGTCGCTCACGCAGCGGCGACCGTCCGGGTCCTCCATGGTGGAGACCACACCGGCGGGCTTGTTGAACGCGTAGTAGACGAGCTTCTCGTCCGTCTGGATGCGCATGCCGTCCACGTGGACCACCTGCAGCGCGGGGTCCACGCGCACACCGAGCTCGGTCACGATCTGCTCGTCCACGCTCACGCGGCCGTCCTGGATCATCTCCTCGCACACCCGGCGGCTGGCCACCCCGGCCTGCGCCATGAGCTTCTGCAGCCGCACGCCGTTCTCGTCGTGGACCTCCAGCCGGTCCACGGGCGGGTTCTTGGGACGACGACGCCGGTGCGGGCCGTGCTCCTTGATCGCCGAGGCGCGGCGCTCGTACTTGTCCACACCCGCGAACGCGCGGGGCTTCTGCGGACCCTTCTGCCCGGCGGCAGCCTTGGGCTTGCCCGGGCCCTTGCCCCGCCCGGAAGCGGGACCCTTGGCGTAGCCGCGCCCGGCGGCGTCGCCCGTGCGCGAGCCCTTGCCCGGGCCGGAACCCTTGCCGGATCCCGAGCTCTTGCCCGGTCCGGAGCGGAAGCCGCCCTTGGGGCCGGCCTTGGAGCCCTTGCCGCGCCCCTGGGGGCCGCGGGCGCCCCCGCTGCGTGCCGAGTTGCCGTGTGATGCTGCCATGCGTCGATCAGTCCTCTATGTCGTCAAGTTGGTCGGTTCCGGGCAGCAGAGGTGCAATGTCCGGGAGCTCGTCCAGCGAGCCGAGACCGAGTTTTTCCAGGAAAAGGGGGGTCGTGGAGTACAGAACGGAGCCGGAGGCCTCGTCGCGGTCCCACGCGCTGAGCAGGCCGCGCTGCACCAGGGTGCGCACCACGCCGTCCACGTTCACGCCGCGGATGGCGGAGACGCGCGAGCGGGAGACCGGCTGCAGGTACGCCACCACGGCCAGGGTCTCCAGTGCGGCCTGGGAGAGCCGGGAGCTGCTGCCCTCCACCACGAAGTCCGTCACGAGCTGCGCGTGGTCGCTGCGGGCGTAGATCCGCCAGCCGCCGGCCACTTCCCGCAGCTCGAAGCCCCGCACCCGCGGAGCTGCCGGAAGGTCGTTCTCCCGGTGCGTGGGTGAGTGCGTGTGTGAGGCCGACCGTCCATCATAGCCCGGCTCCGGGCGCAGGCGCGGTGGTGCGCCGGTGTTTCCGGTCACGCCGTCGTAGTCGGCCTTCAGGTGCTCCAGCGCGCTGCGCACCCGGTGGGGCGGTTCCCCGGTGACGCGCGAGAACTCGTCCACCCCCACGGGGGCGGCGGCAACCATGAGCACCGCCTCCAGCGCCGAGAGCAGGTCATCGCTCGTGCAGGCGTCCCCGGGATGCTCCACCGGGGGTGCGGGGTCCGTCTCGGCCACGCGCTCATCATCTCCTTCGGTACGGTTCACACCGATCCTGTGCTGGGTTCAGTCTCCCAGGTTTTCGTCGTCCGTGCCCACCGGAGCCTGGGGCGCCGCGCCCTCGTGCCCGCCGGGTGCCGCAGCCGTGACCTGGTCGGGTTCAGCACCCGTGTACTCGCTGCTCAGCGCTTCCGCGGACCAGTCCCGGGCTCCGTCCCAGCGCACGAGCAGGGGTCCGAGCACCTCGTCCTGGTGCAGGCGCACCACGCGGTCCCGGTACATCTCGAGCAGGGCCAGGAAGCGCACCACGACCACCAGGGTGGACTCCGCGTCCGCGATCAGGGAGTCGAAGGTGTGCTCCGCACCGTCCCGCAGAGCCTCGGCCAGAATCTCCGCCTCGTCCGCGACCCGCACCTGCGCGCCGTGCAGGTGCGCGACGTCGACCTCCTGCGGCACGTGGCGCTCCGGGTCCAGCGCCGCGACCGCGAGGTGCGCGAGCTGATCCGGGGTCAGCGTCCACACGAGCGGGGGCAGGGCCGTGGTCACGGCGGGGTCGAGGTCCACCTGGCGTGGGATCCGCACGGACTCCGCGGCGAGGCGCACGTTCAGCCGCCCCGCGACCTCCTTGAATGCCTTGTACTGCAGCAGCCGCGCGAAGAGCAGGTCGCGGGCCTCCAGCAGCTCGACGTCGTACTCGTCCTCCACCTCGCCGCGCGGCAGCAGCCGGGCCACCTTGAGGTCCAGCAGCGTGGCGGCCACCACCAGGAATTCGCTCGCCTCGTCCAGCGCCTGGGGCGACGCCGAGCGCTGCAGGGCCCCCACGTACTGGATGAACTCGTCCGTGACCACCGACAGGGACACCTGCGTGATGTCCATCTCGTGCTTCGCGATCAGCGAGAGCAGGACGTCGAACGGACCCTGGAAGTTCTCCAGGGCCACGGTGAACCCGCTGCTCCCCTGCCCGGCCCGCTCCGCCTCGGCAGCGGCGGGAGGGGCCACGACGTCGCTCACGCGCCCCGCTCCCCCGCGCGCGGCGCTCTCAGGCGGTGTGTTCCAGCCAGGCGGCGCATTCCCGTGGGCCGGATCGTCCGGACCGGAGCGCTCGCACGGCTCGACCGGTGCACCCCGGTCGGGCCGCGCGTCCGACGGTGCTGCTCAGGCACGCCGGGATCAGGGCGCGCCGCCGCGCGAGATCAACTCGCGGGCGAGCTGGCGGTAGGACTCTGCGCCGGGGTGGTTGGTGGCGAAGTTCAAGATGGGCTCGGCAGCCACCGTGGCGTCCGGGAACTTCACGGTGCGCTTGATGACGGTGTCGAAGACCGTGTCCCCGAACGCGTCCACGATCCGGGCGATGACCTCGCGCGAGTGCAAAGTGCGGGAGTCGAACATCGTGGCCAGCACGCCGTCGATCTGCAGCTTCGGGTTGATGCGGTCCTGCACCTTGGAGATCGAGTCCACCAGCAGGGCCACCGCGCGCAGCGCGAAGAACTCGCAGATCAGCGGGATGATCACGCCGTGCGAGGCCGTGAGCGCGTTGACGGTGAGAAGGCCCAGGGAGGGCTGGCAGTCGATGAGGATGACGTCGTAGTAGTCCTCCACCTTGCGCAGCGCGGAGGCGAGCACCTGCTCGCGGGCCACCTCGTTGACGAGCTGCACCTCCGCCGCGGAGAGGTCGATGTTGGCGGGCAGCAGGTCGACGTTCTCCACGTGAGTCTGCTGCACGACGTCCCACACGTCCACGGAACGGTCCATCATCACGTTGTAAATGGTCAGGTCCAGCTCGTGGGGGTTGGAGCCGAAGCCCGCCGAGAGCGCGCCCTGAGGGTCGAAGTCCACGAGCAGCACCTTGCGGCCGAGCTCCGCGAGCGCGGCGCCCAGGTTGATGGTCGAGGTGGTCTTGCCCACCCCTCCCTTCTGGTTCACCATCGCGATGATGCGCGCGGGTCCGTGCTCGGTGAGCTCGGGGGGATCCGGGAAGGTTCGCACGGGACGTCCCGTGGGGCCTACGGCGTCCGACACCGCAGCCTGGGTCTGCTGGGGCCTCTCATCATGGGCGTTGCTCACGGGCGACGGCCTTCCTTCCTGGGCGGGACAACGGGGTCTCAACGCCCTACCCTACCGCCGACGTGCTGTTCCGCCCCCAGCGTCCGGCCCCGAGCCTGCCCAGCGCCTGGGCTCGGGGCCGCGCTCGGAGGACGGGATGACGGCGAACGCCCACCCGGTGACGTGCACCGGGTGGGCGTCAGGGGCCGTTGCTCGGCCGGGTCGCGCTAGTGGGCTGCGGGCGGAGGAGTCGACGGCGTGCCCGTCGTCGACGTCGCACCAACCTCCCCTGCCGGGGCGCTCTGCGTGACCGAGGCGTGCGGGTCAACGGCCAGCGTGGTCTCGTCGAAGGGCTCCGCGCCGGAGAGGACCCGCTGCACGCGGGCCTTGTCCACTTCCTTCACCCACGTGCCGAGCACGAGCGTGGCCACGGCGTTGCCGGAGAAGTTGGTCAGGGCGCGAGCCTCGGACATGAAGCGGTCGATGCCGACGATCAGGTCCACGCCGTCCAGCAGGTCCGGGCGGTGGGACTGCAGTCCGGCCGCCAGGGTGGCGATGCCAGCGCCGGTGACACCGGCCGCGCCCTTGGAGGCGATGATCATGAACACGAGCAGGGCGATCTGCTCACCGATCTGCAGGGGCTTGCCCATGGCGTCGGCCACGAACAGTGCGCCCATGGTCAGGTAGATGGCCGTGCCGTCCAGGTTGAACGAGTACCCGGTGGGCACCACGATCCCCACCACGGTCTTCGACACACCCAGGTGCTCCATCTTGGCGATCAGCCGCGGCAGGGCCGCCTCGGACGAGGACGTGGAGAAGATCAGCAGGTACTCGCGTGCCAGGTACTTCATGAGCGTGAAGATGTTCACACCGGAGACGAGCTTCAGGATCAGGCCCAGGACCACCACGATGAAGAGGATGCAGGTGACGTAGAACGCGACCATGAGCCCGAGAAGGGAGAACACGGCCTTCAGACCCGTGGCCCCCACGACCGCCGCGATGGCGCCGAACGCCCCGATCGGGGCGAGCCACATGATCATCGACAGCAGGCGGAACACCACAGCCTGGATGTAGCCCACGGCCTTGAGCACGGGCTGTCCGGCCTCCCCCATGGCCTGCAGGGCGAAGCCCACGAGCAGGGCGACCAGCAGGGTCTGCAGGATCTGCCCCGAGGTCAGCGCGGAGAAAAGGGTGGTGGGGATGATACCCAGCACGAAGCCCACCAGGCCGCCCTCGCTCTCCTCGTGGCCGGTGGCCAGGGAGGACTGGTCGAAGTGCGCGTTCGCAAGATCCAGACCGGCGCCGGGCTGGACGATGTTGCCCACCACCAGGCCGATGGCGAGCGCGAAGGTGGACATCACGATGAAGTAGAGCAGCGCCAGACCGCCCACCTTCCCGACCGTGGCGGCCTTGGCCACCGAGCCCACGCCCAGCACGATCGTGCAGAAGATCACGGGCGCGATGATCATCTTGATGAGCGCCACGAAGCCCGTGCCGAGCGGCTTCAGTGCCACCCCTGCATCGGGGAACACGAGACCCACCACGATGCCCAGGACCACCGCGGCGATGACCGCGATGTAGAGGTAGTGGGTGCGGTCGCGCTTCTTCTTGACCGGTGGTGGCGCGTCACGCGGATCGCGCGCGGCGGGTTGGTTCGTCATGGTGGCTCCTGATCGATCGGTGTGTGTCCGGTGCGCGGGCGGGCTCCCGGGGTGCCGGCCCCGTGTGCTCACGCCCACGTGTGCATGACGGAGCTCACCCTATCCGGGGTTCCCGCCGTCCCCCGAACAGGTCAGCGTTTCGACGCGAGCACGGCCTTCAGCGCCTCAAGCACGGAGTGGTCCTCGATGGTGGAGGGCACCACGTAGGTCTCGCCGTCCGCCATCTGCCGCATGGTCTTGCGCAGGATCTTCCCGGATCGCGTCTTGGGCAGGGCCTCGACCACGGCCACGTCCTTGAAGTCCGCGACCGGCCCGATCTGCGAGCGCACCATTTTCACGAGCTCCTCACGCAGCTGCTCCTGCGTGATCCGGGCACCGGTCTTGAGCACCACGTACCCGGAGGGTCGTTGACCCTTGAGCGGGTCGTTCACGCCGATCACCGCGCACTCGGCCACGTCCGGGTGGGTGGCGACGATCTGCTCCATCTGCCCCGTGGACAGGCGGTGGCCCGAGACGTTGATGACGTCGTCGGTGCGGCCCATCACGAACACGTAGCCGTTCTCGTCGATGTACCCGGAGTCCCCGGTGGCGTAGTAGCCCGGGAAGGCAGAGAGGTAGGAGGAGACGAAGCGTTCGTCGTTGCCCCACAGGGTCGCGAGCGTGCCCGGGGGAAGCGGCAGCCGCACCGCGATGTTGCCCTCCTCCCCGGGCCCCAGGGGCTCGCCGACGGGATCGAGGATCTCCACGTGGAACCCGGGCACCGGCACCGTGGGCGAGCCGGGAACGATGGGCAGCCGCTCGATCCCGAACGGGTTGGCACAGATGGCCCACCCGGTCTCGGTCTGCCACCAGTGGTCCACCACGGGGACGGCCAGAACCCGGGCGGCCCAGTGGTAGGTTTCCGGGTCCAGCCGCTCCCCCGCGACGAACAGCGCCCTCAGGGAGGAGATGTCGTACTGCCGGACGAATTCACCCTCCGGGTCCGCCTTGCGAATCGCACGCAGGGCAGTGGGTGCGGTGAACAGCACCTTCACCCCGTGCTCGGCCACGCGCTTCCAGAACGCCCCGGCGTCCGGGGTGCCCACGGGCTTGCCCTCGTAGACCACGGTGGTGGCCCCGGCCAGCAGCGGTCCGTAGACGATGTACGAGTGCCCCACCACCCATCCGACGTCCGAGGCGGTCCACATCACGTCCCCGGCGCCGATGCCGTAGATGTTCGCCATGGACCAGGTCAGCGCCACCGCGTGGCCGCCGTTGTCCCGCACCACGCCCTTGGGCTTCCCCGTGGTCCCGGACGTGTAGAGGATGTAGAGGGGGTCGGTGGCCTTGACCACCACGGGCTCGGCCGGGGTCACCCCGTCCTGCGCCTCGGTCCAGGAGAGCCACGAGGGACCGGCGGATGCCGTCGCCCTCTCGCGGGCCCCGGCCACCGTGGTCTCGAAGCCGTCACGCTCGTGGACCAGCACCGCCAACGGCGCGTGCTCGCTGAGCTGCAGCGCCTCTTCGATCGCGGGCAGGTACTCGATCCGCCGCTTGGGCTCCACACCACCGGAGGCCGTCACGATCACCACCGGCTGCGAGTCGTCGATGCGGCTCGCGAGCTCACGGGGCGCGAAGCCGCCGAAGACCACGGAGTGCACCGCCCCGATCCGCGCGGACGCGAGCATCGCGATCACGGACTCGGCAATCATCGGCATGTACAGAAGCACGCGGTCCCCCTTCCCCACCCCCTGCGCGGCGAGCGCGCCGGCGAAGCGCGCCACGCGATCCTGCAGCTGCGCGTAGGTGATGTGCTCTTGCACGTTGAGCACGGCGGAGTCGTAGATCAGCGCGGTGCGCTCCCCGTGGCCCGCGGCCACGTGCCTGTCCACCGCGTTGAAGCACGTGTTCAGCTCCCCGTCCGGGAACCAGCGGTAGATGGGCGCGGCGGAGTCGTCCAGCACCCGTGTGGGGGCCTTGACCCAGTCCACGGCCCGGGCGGCGTCGAGCCAGAACTGCTCGGGGTTCTCCACACTCGCGCGGTAGACGGATTCGTAGGTGCTCGGCGTCATGGCTTCCTCCGGGTGTGGTGCGGGCGGGCTTCGGCGTAGTGACAGCGTAGTGTCATGGATCACATGCAAACAAGGGTTGTGTATACAAAAGACGGGAAATTTCGTGTCAATCTTCCATAATGCTTGGTTCGAGACACGCGGATGTATACAGTGAGGGTGTTTCCACACGTCAGGAGGAGCCATGCGAGCTGGTGAGCGCGCGTACCGCGAGCTGCGGGCGGACATCGTGTCCTGGCGGCTGACCCCGGGTCAGGTGCTCGGCGAGGTGGACCTATCCGAACGTCTCGGCATCTCCCGCACTCCAGTGCGCGAAGCGCTCTCCCGTCTCACCGCGGACGGGCTGACCGAGCCCCACAACGGCCGTGGCGTCGTCGTCAGCGCCATCTCCGCCGGGGACGTCCGCGCGCTCTACGAGCTGCGGGACAGCCTGGACTGCCGCGCCGCAGAGCTCGCCGCGCAGCGCGGCGACAGGGACACCTTCCGCGCCCTGGCCGAGGAGCTCTCGCACGCCGCGGAGGCCCTCTCCGACGACCCGGACCACCCCGCCTACTACGAGCTCGTGGACCGCATGGACGCCGAGATCGACCACGCGGCCGGCAACCCGTACCTGCAGCAGGCCCTCGCCAACGTGCGGCTGCACCTCGCCAGGGTCCGTCGACTGTCCACCTCCAACCCCCGGCGCCTCGCGATCGCGGCCGCCGAGCACGAGGCCATCGCCCGATCCATCGCTGAGGGGGACCCCGCGCTCGCCGTGGCCACCACCCGCGTGCACCTGAAGAACGCGCTGGGCAACGCCCTGCGCACCCCCGAACTCGCCCCGGTCAGCCCGGTGGCCTCCTGAACCCGGCCGCGACCGGCCGCTCGAGAACCCGAGAACTCCCGCCCCGAAAGGAACGCCCGTGACCGTCACACACACCGTGCGCACGTACTCGTCCAAGGAGGAGCTGCCCCGCGAGGAGCAGCTCGCCCACAAGCTCGCCGCCGTGGCCACGGACCCCGTGGCCGTGGCACCCGAGGTCGTGGAAATGGTGGTCAACCGCATCATCGACAACGCCTCCGTGGCCATCGCGTCCCTGAACCGCGGGCCCATCGTCTCCGCCCGCTCCCAGGCGCTGTGCCACCGGGTGGTCCCGGGCGGCGGCTTCACGGGGCAGGGGGCGCTGCTCTACGGGGCTCCGGAGAACGACGCCGCTGTGTCCCCCGAGTGGGCGGCCTGGGCCAACGGCGTGGCCGTGCGCGAGCTGGACTACCACGACACGTTCCTCTCCGCCGAGTACTCCCACCCCGGTGACAACATTCCGCCCATCCTGGCGGTGGCCCAGCACGTGGGCAGCACCGGCGAGGACCTTATCCGTGGGATCGCCGCCGGTTACGAGATCCAGGTGGACCTCGTCAAGGGCATCTGCCTGCACGAGCACAAGATCGACCACATCGCGCACATCGGCCCCTCCGCGTCCGCAGGCATCGGCGCCCTGCTGGGCCTGGACACCGAGACCGTCTTCCAGGCGATCGGCCAGGCGCTGCACACCACCACCCAGACCCGCCAGTCCCGCAAGGGCGAGATCTCCACGTGGAAGGCTCACGCCCCCGCGTTTGCCGGGAAGATGGCCGTGGAGGCTGTGGACCGCGCAATGCGCGGACAGACCTCCCCCACCCCCATCTACGAGGGTGAGGACGGCGTGATCGCGTGGTTGCTTTCCGGTCCGGAGGCCCGCTACGAGGTGGCCCTGCCCGCGCCGGGTGAAACCAAGCGCGCCATCCTGGACACCTACACCAAGGAGCACTCCGCGGAGTACCAGGCCCAGGCGTGGATCGACCTCGCCCGCAAGCTGCACCGCGAGCACCCCGAGCTCGCGGACCCGGCGAACGTGGCGTCCGTGCTCATCAAGACCTCGCACCACACGCACTACGTGATCGGCTCCGGGGCGAACGACCCCCAGAAGTACGACCCCACGGCCTCGCGCGAGACCCTGGACCACTCGATCCCCTACATCTTCACGGTCGCCCTTCAGGACGGTGCGTGGCACCACGTGGACTCCTACGCCCCGGAGCGGGCCGCCCGCCCGGACACCGTGGAGCTGTGGCACAAGGTGACCACGCAGGAGGATCCCGAGTGGACCCGCCGCTACCACTCGCTGGACATCTCCGAGAAGGCATTCGGAGGATCGGTGGAGATCACCCTGACGGACGGCTCGGTCATCACGGACCAGATCGCCGTGGCGGACGCTCACCCGCTGGGAGCCCGCCCGTTCGCCCGTGAGCAGTACATCACCAAATTCCGCACCCTGGCTGAGGGCCTGGTGGCCCCCGAGGAGATCGAGCGCTTCCTCGACACCGTCCAGCGGCTGCCCGAGCTGAAGGCCGGCGAGCTGGGCCAGCTGAACATCGCCGCGGCCGTGGAGCTGGAGACGTCGCCGAAGGGAATCTTCTGATCATGCTGTACACCACCGTGACCCCCGCGCAGAAGCGCGAGCGCTTCCGGGAGCTGCTGGCCGACCCGCAGATCTCCCAGTTCCCCGGCGCGTTCACCCCGCTGTCCACCAAGCTCATCCAGGAGCAGGGCTTCGAGGGCGTCTACATCTCCGGCGGTGTCCTGGCCAACGAGCTCGGCCTGCCGGACATCGGGCTGACCACGCTCACGGAGGTGGCCACCCGGGCCGGACAGATCGCCCGCAGCACGGACCTGCCGTGCCTCGTGGACGCGGACACCGGCTTCGGCGAGCCCATGAACGTGGCCCGCACCGTGCAGGAGCTCGAGGACGCCGGCCTGGCCGGCTGCCACATCGAGGACCAGTTCAACCCGAAGCGCTGCGGGCACCTGGACGGCAAGAACGTGGTGGACACCGCCACCGCCACCCAGCGCATCCTCGCCGCCGTCGCGGCCCGCCGCGATCCGAACTTCGTGATCATGGCGCGCACCGACATCCGCGGGGTGGAAGGGTTCGACGCCGCCGTGAACCGGGCGAAGGCGCTGGCGGACGCCGGCGCGGACGTGATCTTCCCCGAGGCCATGGCGGACCTCTCCGAGTTCGAGCGCATGGCCTCCGCACTGGACGTGCCCGTGCTCGCGAACATGACCGAGTTCGGCAAGTCCGAGCTGTTCACCACGCAGCAGCTGCAGGACGCCGGGGTGTCCATGGTCATCTACCCCGTGTCCCTGGAGCGCCAGGCCATGGGTGCGATGGAGCGCCTGCTCACCACCATCCGCGAGGACGGCACGCAGCAGGCGCAGGTGGACACCATGCTCACCCGCAAGCGGCTGTACGAACTCGTGGACTACACGGGGTACAACCAGTTCGACTCCGGGGTCTTCAACTTCGAGGTGCCCGGCTCCCCGAACGCGTGACCTGCTGTTCCCACCCCGCCCGATGTGGTGGGGTGGGAACCACGTACTTTTCTGTCCACTGCTGTCGAAGGAGATCAACCGTGGCTGACACCGAAATCCGCAAGGGCCTCGCAGGCGTCGTGGCGGACGCCACCGCCGTGTCCAAGGTCAATGCCGAGACCAACTCCCTGCTCTACCGGGGCTACCCCGTGCAGGAGCTCGCCCAGAACTGCTCCGCGGAGGAGGTCGCCCTGCTGCTGTGGAACGGTGAGCTGCCGTCCGCGGAGCAGCTTCGTGCCTTCCAGGACTTCGAGCACACCCACCGCGCCCTCACGCCAGAGCTGCGGCGCGTGATCGACGAGCTGCCCACCACGTGCCACCCCATGGACGTGTGCCGCACCGCCGCGTCCGTGATCGGCGCGCAGCACCCGCTCGCGGAGGACAACTCCCCCGAGGCCGAGCTGGCCAAGGCCCAGGAGCTGTTCGCGGTCATGCCGGCCGTGGTCTGCTACGACCAGCGGCGCCGGCACGGCCAGGAGCCCGTGGAGCCCCGCGAGGACCTCGACTACGCACAGAACTTCCTCTGGATGGCCTTCGGCGAGGAGGCCGCGCCCGAGGTGGTGGACGCGTTCCGCGTGTCGATCATCCTGTACGCGGAGCACTCCTTCAACGCCTCGACCTTCACGGCGCGCGTGATCACCTCCACGCTCTCGGACCTGCACTCCGCAGTCACCGGCGCGATCGGCGCCCTCAAGGGCCCGTTGCACGGCGGCGCCAACGAGGCCGTCATGCACACCTTCGAGGAGCTCGGCATCCGCAAGGAGGAGACCGCTGAGGAGGCCGAGAAGCGCGCCAAGGAGTGGATGGACCAGGCCCTGGCCGAGAAGAAGAAGGTCATGGGCTTCGGCCACCGGGTCTACAAGCACGGTGACTCCCGTGTGCCAACCATGCAGGACGCTCTGTTCCGCATGCTGGACTACTACGACCGCCAGGAGATCCTGGGACTCTACAGCGGTCTGGCGAAGTCCATGGACGAGGCCAAGTCCATCAAGCCCAACCTGGACTACCCCGCCGGGCCCACCTACTGGCTCATGGGTTTCGACATTCCCACGTTCACGCCCATCTTCGTGTGCGCTCGGATCGTCGGGTGGAGCGCCCACATCATGGAGCAGCGCGCCAACAACTCGCTGATCCGCCCACTGTCCGCCTACAACGGCCCGGACGAGCGCCACCTGAACTGACCCGCGAATCCGACCACGACGCCGTGCCCCGCCTTCTGCGGGGCACGGCGTCGTTCGTGCTGCGGCCCCCTGCGCCTTCTGACTCCCCGGCGCCACCGCGCCTGCGCCGCACGCGGGGCATCGTCGTCCTCCGTGGGGCCCGCCTCTCCGAATCGCACCGGGCGCGCGGCACAGCGCCGCGCCCTCGCCCGGCGGCTCAGTAGGTCGGAGCTGCCGGGAGCTCGAGGTACGCCTCGAGGTTCGCCCGCCCGCTCTTCTTGACGCTCTTCGCGGTGACGGTCCCCACGTAGCGCAGGTGCCACGGCTCGTAGGCGTAGCCGGTGGTGGGTGTCTGGCCCTGCGGGTAGCGCACGATGAATCCGTACTCGTGGGCGTGGGCCGCGATCCACCGGCCCTGCGGCGTGGCCGAGAAGCACGCGAGCAGAGTGCAGGCGCCGGTGGGCGTGGCGACGTCCACGGCGAGGCCCGTCTGGTGCTCGGAGTAGCCCGGCCGCGCGGAGAGGGAATCTGCGATCGCCTGCCCGTAGGAGGCGGTGTACCCGCGGTAGAGCGAGTCCTGCGTCGCGTAGTCCCGGTACCCGCTCTGCGCCACCAGCGGGACGCTCTGCGCGGTGGCCGCACGGCTCATGCGCTGGTAGGCAGTTGCCGCGTCGTCGCGCAGCTGGACTCCCCCGCCCACGGCGCGCAGCGGGGACGGCACGTACCTGCGCGGGGACAGCGGGCGCTTCTTGTTGACGACCACCGACGCGCTCGAGGCCGCGTCCACGTCCCGGTGCACCACGGCACCGGCCGTGGCGGTCCAGGTGATGCGTCCGCGCTGGTAGCGCACCTCGCACCCGTTCTTCCCGCACGCCTCCCGGCTCACGGGGTACCCGAGGGTGCCGTGCTCGGAGCCCTCCGCGCGCCAGCGGGCCAGGATGCCTCCGCGCTGCGCTCGGGCCCCCGTGGTGGGCGACCAGTGGATGGTGCCCTTCTGGTACTGCCGGTAGCACCCGTCGTCGCGCAGCCCGCAGCGCTCCGCAGAGACGGGGTCGCCGAGCCAGGCACCGGGATCAGGCAGCGCACGGTACTCCCGATCGATCCCGATGCCGGTCCCGGACACGGCGGAGACGGGCGACGCCCCGGCCGCGAGCAGTCCCCCGGCCAGCAGCGCGGTGAGCAGGGCGTGCGACAGGCGGGAGAGTGTTCGCATGCTCCTCACGGTACTCCGTGGTTCACACCGGGGAAGTGCGGCGCTCCACGAGCACACCGGGTGACGAAGCTGCACGCACACGCCCGGGGCGGGTCCGGCTCAGCGGGCGCGCGGGTGCGATGTCGCGTACACCTCGCGCAGCGACTCCACCGAGACGCGGGTGTAGATCTGCGTGGTGACCAGCGATGCGTGACCGAGCAGCTCCTGCACGACCCTCAGGTCCGCACCGCCCTCCAGCAGGTGCGTGGCGAACGAGTGGCGCAGCGTGTGAGGGGTGATGCCCTCTTCCCGGTGGATCGTGCGGGCGGCGTCCTTGACCATGTTCCAGGCGGTCTGCCGTGAGATCCGCGATCCTCGCGCGTTGAGGAAAACGGCCGGGGACCCCTGGCCCTTGCGGGAGAGTTCGGGGCGGGCCCGCACCAGGTAGCGCTGGAGTGCGTCCACGGCGAAGGACCCCACGGGCACGAGCCGCTGCTTGTCGCCCTTGCCGTGGACCCGGATCAGTGCGAGCTCCTCGTCACGAAGGCCGGCGAGGTCGTCCACGTCCAGGTCCACGGCCTCGGAGATGCGGGCTCCCGTGGCGTAGAGCAGTTCCAGGAACGCCCGGGCGCGCAGCCCCGCGGGCGTCTCGGGATCCGGCGCGGCCAACAGGTTCTCTACTTCGGTGATCCCGATCGCCTTCGGCAGCCTGCGGCCCGGCACGGGCGGGCTCACGCGGGAGGCGACGTCTGAGTCCACCGTGGACTCGGTGGCCCAGAACGCGTGTGCTCCCCGCACCGCGGCCAGCACCCGCGCGCTGCTGCGGGCGGACAGGGGCGGGTGGCCCTCCTCGCCCTCGCGCAGCACCCGAAGGAACGCCCTGACGTGGTCGGTGGTGATGTCCCGCGGAACGCGAATCTCCGCAGCGCGGGTGGTGAGGTGGTGCTGGTAGCGGGCGAGGTCCCGGCGGTATGCCGCCAGAGTGTTCTCCGCCAGCCCGCGTTCCACCACCAGGTGATCCAGGTACCTCTCGACAGCGCGGCGCAGCTCGGGCGCGGGGTCCTCCGCCGGTGCCGGGTTGGAGCCGGAAGCGCGCCGGCCCGCCTGCGGAGACTCCGCCGCGGAAGTGTCCCGATCCGGATCCGGATCCTGCTCCTGGTCGCGGTTCAGGTCCTGGCCCAGCTCCGGGTCCTGGTCATGGTCCTGGTCGGACGGTGCGTCCGTGGTGGCGTCGGGCGGGAGGGCATCCCTCGAGCGCTCGTTCTGCACGAGCGCCTCTGGGATGACGGGCAGGGGCTCCGTGATCGGCCCGTCCGCCGAAAACCGCTCCGCGCTCACACCGCGAGCTCGGGATGGGCGGGCCAGGCGGCGTCGGCGGGGCGCAGCGTGCGCCAGCCGCGGGCCTTGGCAGCGTGCGCGGCCATGATGCCGAGGGCCGCCGCCGGGGAGGCGAGCCGGCCGGCGAGCACCGCGTCCACGGCGTCGTCGAGGTCCGCGAAGCCTGCCACGATCTCCGCCTCCTCACCCTCGCGGGCGAAGCGCTCCGCCGCGGGAACCTCGGAAAGACCTCGGGCGAGGAAGATGCGGTTGGCCTCGGCGGAGGACCCCGGGGAGTTGTCGAAGTCCACGAGCGCGTCCCACTGCTCGGCCACGAGGTCAGCCTCCTCGCCCAGCTCCCGCCGGGCGGCCTCGACGGCGGGCTCGCCGTCGACGTCGAGCAGACCAGCCGGGATCTCCCACATGCGCATGCCCACCGGGTGGCGGTACTGGTTGATGAGCAGGATGCGGTCCTGCTCATCGAGGGCGACGATCGAGACAGCACCCGGGTGCGTGATGAACTCCCGGACCAGGGGCTTCTCCTGGCCCGCCATGCGGAAGGTCTCACGCCGCACGTTCCAGATGGCGCCGTCCAGCACAGTCTCGGACGCGTCCACCGGTCGCGGATCCGGGCGGTCCCGCAGCTGGTCGGCGGTGATGGAGGTGAATTCCACGGTGACTCCGTTCGGGAAGGGGACGGGACAGGACGGTCCGCGGCGCAGAGGTGCGGCGCCCGACGAGGTGCGGCGTGGACGCACGCGGAAGGGCGGGTGCGGAACACCGCACCCGCCCCACGTCACGAGGCCGTCTGCACCCCGCGGCGCTCCAGTGCGGCCTTCACCAGACCGTCGAACAGCGGGTGCGGGCGGGTCGGGCGGGATGCCAGCTCCGGGTGGGCCTGCGTGGCCACGTAGTACGGGTGCTCCTCGCGCGGCAGCTCCACGAACTCCACCAGGGTGCCCTCCGGAGAGGTTCCCGAGATCCGCAGGCCGGCTCCCGTGAGCGCCTCGCGGTACGCGTTGTTGACCTCGTATCGGTGCCGGTGCCGCTCGGAGACCTCGGTGGCGCCGTAGGTCTCGGCCACCACGGAGCCCTCGGCGAGCGCGGCCGGGTACAGTCCCAGACGCATCGTGCCGCCCAGGTCCCCGGCGCCCTCGACGAACCGCTTCTGCTCCTCCATGGTCGCGACCACAGGGGTGTCCGTGTCGGGGTCGAACTCGGTGGAGGACGCATTGGGCAGGCCAACGACGTCCCGCGCATACTCGATGACCATGCACTGCAGCCCGAGGCACAGCCCCAGGGTGGGCACCTTGTGCTCGCGGGCCCACTGCAGCGCGCCCAGCTTGCCCTCGAGGCCACGGATACCGAAGCCTCCCGGGACCAGCACCGCGTCCACGTCGCCGAGCTCGCGCTGGGCCCCCTCGGGGGTGTCGCAGAGGTCCGAGGCCACCCACTTGATGCTGACCTTCGCGTTGTTGGCGAACCCGCCCGCGCGCAGCGCCTCGGACACCGAGAGGTAGGCATCCGGGAGGTCGATGTACTTGCCCACGAGCGCCACGCTCACCTGGTGGTCCGGCTCGTGCACTGCAGTGAGCAGCCGGGACCACTGCCGCAGGTCGGCATCCCGGTAGTCCAGACCCAGGTAGTCCAGGATGTAAGTGTCCAGGCCCTGGCTGTGCAGGGTGTTCGGGATGTCGTAGATGCTGGGGGCATCCGGGCAGGAGATCACCGCGTCCAGATCCACGTCGCAGGCGCTGCCGATCTTGCGCAGCATGGCGTCGGGCACGTCCCGGTCGCAGCGCAGCACGAGGGCGTCCGGCTGGATGCCCAGACCGCGCAGCGTGGCCACGGAGTGCTGGGTGGGCTTGGTCTTCAGCTCGCCAGAGGGGCCGATGAACGGAATCAGGGAGACGTGCAGATAGAAGACGTTGCGCCGCCCCACGTCCTGGCGGACCTGGCGGGCCGCCTCGATGAACGGCTGGGACTCGATGTCACCGACCGTGCCACCGATCTCGGTGATGATGATGTCCGGGGCGTTCTCGTCCTCCGCGCGGCGGCGCATCCGGCGCTTGAGCTCGTCCGTGATGTGCGGGATCACCTGCACGGTGTCCCCGAGGTACTCGCCGCGGCGCTCCTTGGCGATCACGGTGGAGTAGACCTGGCCCGTGGTCACGTTCGCGGAGGCGTCGAGGTTCTCGTCGAGAAAGCGCTCGTAGTGCCCGATGTCGAGGTCCGTCTCCGCGCCGTCGTCGGTCACGAAGACCTCGCCGTGCTGGAACGGGTTCATGGTGCCCGGGTCCACATTGAGATAGGGGTCCAGCTTCTGCATGGTCACGGAGAGTCCACGTGCCCGCAGGAGCATTCCGAGTGAGGACGCGGTGAGACCCTTACCGAGGGACGATGCCACGCCCCCCGTGACGAAGATCTGCCGGGTCACCTTGCCGTTGTTCTTTTCTATGCCTGCCTCGTGGGCGGCGTCCTGAGCATTCACCACGGATTTCGAGCCTACCATTCGTGTCTAGTGGGGGTTGCGGAGAGTTGGGGCGTGCGGAACCTTATGCGGTGGCGCCCCGCAGGAGCTCGCGGGCGTGTTCGCGGGCGGCGTCGGAGTCCTCGTGGCCGGCGAGCATCCGGGCCAGCTCGACCACCCGCTCCTCGTGCGTGAGGACCTTCACGTCCGAGACACTGGAGTCGGCTGACTTGGTGACCAGCACGTGCTGGTCCGCGAAGGCGGCCACCTGCGGGAGGTGCGTGACCACCAGCACCTGCACGTTGCGGGCGAGCATCTTCAGTCGGCGACCGATCTCCACCGCGGCCTTGCCGCCCACGCCGGAGTCCACCTCGTCGAAGACGAACGTGGGCACGGGGTCCACCTCGGAGAGCACCACCTCCAGCGCGAGCATGATGCGCGAGAGCTCACCACCGGAGGCCCCCTTCCCGAGCGGGCGGGGCGTCGCGCCGGCGTGAGGTGCGAGCATGAACTCGATGCTGTCCCGGCCGTCGTCGGTGAAGCGCTCGGCGGGCTCCACAGCCACCACGAGCGTCGCGTTGGGCATGGCCAGGGCCGTGAGCTCCTCGCTCACCGCGGCCGCGAGCCGTTTTGCGGCGGCCCGGCGCAGGGACAGCAGGGTGGCGGCGTGCTCCTCGAGCCCCGCGCGCAGCGCCTCCCCCTCGGCACGCAGCTCTTCCTCCCGGTGCGGGTCCACGACGAGCTTCTCGAGGCTGGCCCTGGCGTCGTCCGCCCACGCGAGGACCTCGTCGATCGTGGCGCCGTACTTCTTGGTCAGCCGGCGCAGCGCGCTGCGCCGGGCCTCGACCTCCGCGAGGCGGGCCGGGCCGTCCTCATCCAGCCCGCTCCCGTACCCGGAGAGGTCCGCGGCGACGTCCGCGGCGACCACGGTCAGTTCCCGCACCCTCACGGCGAGTGCGGCGAGGTCCGGGTCCGCGTCCGCCTCGTTCTCCAGGGCCTGCTGGGCCTGGGACAGCATGGCGACGGCGTTCGCGCCCGCGGCGGCGTCGTCGTCTGATCCGCTCAGAGCGGTGTGGGCGGTCAGGGCCGCACTGCGCAGAGCCTCGAGGTTCGTGAGCTTCTCGCTCTCCGCGTCCAGCTGGGCGTCCTCGCCCGGGACAGGCTCCACCGCATCGATCTCGGCGAGTGCGGTGGTCAGGCTCTGCGCCTGCAGGGCCCGCTCGCGGGAGTTCTCCTTGGCCGCGCGCAGAGTGGCGACGACGCTGCGGTAGCGGGCGAGCTTCTCCCGGTACAGCCCGAGCTCGTGGGCGATGGGAGGGCCCGCATAGTCGTCCAGGGACTTGCGCTGGGCAACCGGGGACTTCAGGCGCAGCTGGTCCGACTGACCGTGCACCGCCACGAGGGTCTCCCCCACGGCGCCGAGCGTGCCCACGGGGGCCGCACGGCCACCCACGTGGGCGCGGCTGCGGCCCTCGGCGGAGACCGTCCGGGACAGCAGCACGAGTCCCTCCTGCGCACGGCCCACGTCCTCGTGGTCCACGGTTCCACCAGATTCCTCAACGAGACCCACTGCCGGGTGCTCCGCGGGGACCCGGACCGTGGCCTCCGCGAGGGCCTTGGCGCTGCCGGAGCGCACGGCACCGGCGTCCGCCCGGTTGCCCAGCAGCATTCCGAGCGCGGTGACCACCATGGTCTTGCCCGCGCCGGTCTCGCCGGAGAGCACGGAGAGCCCAGGCCCCAGGGGCAGCACGGCGTCGGTGATGACACCGAGGTCGTGGATGTGGATTTCCTCGATCACGGACGAGGCTCCTCACGGTGTCCGGTGGCTGCCGCGCCGCCGCCGTCCGAGGCGCCGTCGGCGGCGTCCTGCGGGGTGCTCGCACCCGGCACTGGCGTTTCTGCAGCGGGTGTGTGCGAGGTCTCCGGGTGGTCCCGGTCGTCGCCGTGGTGCGGGATCTCCCGACCCACTGTGAGCTTGGGCTGGTGCTCGTCCTGCGGGACCACCTTCATGGTCGGCTGCACCAGCGGCAGTGCGGTGGTCATGGCCTCGCCCTGCTCGCTCGGCATGGGCCCCCGCCAGCCCGCGATGGGAAGCTCGAACTTCCTCACGAGCCGTTCGGAGAACGGCGTGGCGTGTATGCGGGCAAGGTTCACGGACTTCTCCGAGCGGCGCACCTCGATGCGGGAACCCGGCGGGAGATCCGCGGTGCGGCGACCGTCGCACCACAGCACGCCCCGGGCGTCCGTGCGGGTGAGCACTTCCACGGCAATCATGGACCGCGGCGAGATCACCAGGGGACGGGAGAACAGTGCGTGGGCGGACAGCGGCACCATGAGCAGGGCCTCGACCTCCGGCCAGACCACGGGCCCGCCCGCGGAGAACGCGTAGGCGGTGGATCCCGTGGGAGTGGCCATCACCACGCCGTCGCAGCCGAACGTGGACAGCGGCCGGCGGTCCACCTCCGTGACCACCTCGATCATCTTCTCGCGGTCGCCCTTCTCCACGGAGGCCTCGTTGAGGGCCCACGTGTGCAGCACCTTGCGCCGGTGCTCCCACACCGTCACGTCCAGTGCCATGCGGCGCTCCACGGTGTAGCGCCCGTCCACGATCGCTTCGACCGTCTCGCTGAGCCCCGAACGCTCCGACTCCGCCAGGAACCCCACGTGACCCAGGTTCACCCCCAGCAGGGGCGTGTCCACGCCGCGGACCAGCTCGGCGGCCCGCAGGATGGAGCCGTCTCCGCCCAGGACCATGACGATCTCGATCTCACGCAGGGCGAGGTCCTCCTCGAGGATCTCCACCGGGGGCAGACGGAAGCCGTCCGCGCGCAGGGCCTCGACGTCCGGGCGCGAGAGGACGGGCACGAGCCCCGCGGCGTAGAGCTGCTCGCAGGACTGGCGGGCGGCGTCCTTGGCCTCGGAGCGGCCCGTGTGGGTCATCACCAGGATTTTGCGGGTCACGAGTGGGGGTCCATCCTCCTGCGGTCGGGTCCCACGGTGGGCTGACTCAGCCAAGACTACGCGAGCTCTCCGACGCGCTCCGTGCGCCAGGACGTCTGCAGTGCACGAAGAACTCCACGTTGCCGTCCTGCCCCGGCAGCGGGCTCGGGGCTGTGCCGAGGACATCCAGCCCCGTGTCCTCGGCGCACGCCGTCACGCGCCGCACGGACGCCTCCCGCGCGGCCTCGGAGGTCACGACGCCGGTGCGGGAGAGGTTGTGGACGCCCACCTCGAACTGCGGCTTCACCATGAGCAGCAGGTCCCCGCCGGCCCGTGTAGCGCCCGCGAGGGCCGGCAGCACCAGGGTGAGGGAGATGAACGAGAGGTCGCAGACCGTGAGATCCGCCGGTCCCCCGATCTGCGCCGGGTCGAGGTAGCGGACATTGAGCCCCTCGAACACGCGCACCCGTGGGTCCTCGCGCAGCTGCGGAACCAGCTGGTCGTGGCCCACGTCCACGGCGAGCACCTCCCGCGCACCACGGCGCAGCAGGACGTCCGTGAACCCGCCGGTGGAAGCACCGGCGTCCAGGCAGCGCAGCCCGGCGGGGTCTACGTCCGCAAAGCGCTCCAGCGCACCCACGAGCTTGTGCCCGGCGCGGCTCACGTACTCGTCTCCGGCGGACGCGTCCAGCGTGATCTCGTCCTCCGGACCCACCACCGCCGACGGCTTCACGGCCACGGCGCCGTTGACCCTGACACGGCCCTCCTTGATCCGGACCGCGGCGACCGTCCTGGACCGGGCGAGGCCGCGCTCCGTCACCTCACGGTCGAGACGTGGCACCACCGGCTACCGTGCCGACCGGGCGCGCTCGTTGGCGCCACTCTTGCCCGGACCGCGCTGCTGGCCCGGGCCGACGGAGCCCCCGGCGCCACTGGTCAGCCCCGAGGGCACGTGCCCGGGACGCTCCTCCAGAATCCGCTCGAGCTCGGCGTGCAGGGCCGCGTAGGCGGCCGCGCGCTGGGTCACGGGAAGCTCGCCGATCTCCACCTCACGGGCCAGCACCCGGTCCACGGGCTCCAGGCCTGTGCGCGGCGGCTCCGTGGCACTTTGCTCCGGGTCCCTAAGCTCAGGGGTCGGCAGATCCGTGGTCGGCAGATCCGTGGTCGGCAGCCGCGCGTCCCCCGGCCCGGTGCCGGGCAGATCCGTGCCGGACAGCTCCGCACGCTCCTCGCTCACGCGGGGTCCTGCCACTGGACGGCGGGCTCGGCCGCCTCGTGCGGGTTCTCGGCCCACCAGGCGGCACACGCAGCGCGCCAGCCGTCGAGGTCGTCCCGCGGCGCGGTCACGACCACGACGCCGTTCGCAACGTCCGCACCCGCCTCGCGGCAGCGTGCGCTCACCCGCCCTGCCCGGCGTTCCACCGCCACGGAGGGGTACGGCTCGAAGAGTTCCCTCAGGGTGCCGAGAAGATAGGTGGGCCGCTGCGCGGGGGGCGCGGCGATCGTGCTGGCAGGTCCGTCCACTCCCGTGAGGACCTCGATGCTCTCCATCTCCGCGTTGTGCGCGCCCAGGATGTCCGTGTCCAGCCGGTCGCCGACCACCGCGGGTCGCGCAGCACCCACACGTCCAGCCGCCTCCCGGAAGATTGGCGCCTCTGGCTTGCCCGCGACGAGAGGCTCCCGCCCGGTCGCCTCTGCCACCGCGGCCACCAGGGTCCCGTTGCCCGGAGCAATGCCTCGCTCCCGCGGGATCGTGCGGTCCGTGTTGGTCGCGCACCACAGCACGGAGTCGTCCGCGAGGGTGAACGACGCTTCGGCGAGCTCCTCCCACCCCAGGTGCGGGTCGAAGCCCTGCACGACGGCGTGGGGTTCCTCCCCCTGGGTGCGCACCGGCACGAGCCCGACGGCGCAGATCTCCTCCGCGAGCGCCGTCGCCCCCGTGACCAGCACGCGAGCGGACGGCGCGAGGCGGTCTGCTAGCAGCGCGGCGGCGGCCTGCGCGGAGGTCACCACGTCCTCGGCCGTGGTGGGCGCACCGAGCGAGGTGATGTGCTCGGCCACAGCCGCGGGCGGGCGGGACGCGTTGTTTGTCACGTACATGACCGCGCACCCGCTCTCACGGGCGCGGTGCAACGACTCGGGGGCCCCGTCGATCGCGTGGGGGCCCGCGTAGACCACGCCGTCCAGATCGCACAGCAGTGCGTCGAACCGCTCCACGAGGGGGCGGTCCTGATCCGCTCCGGCTCGATCAGTCACTGAGGTTCTCCCGGCGCGCGGCGTCTTACTCATTGCTCGCACCGCGGCCGTCGAGCGCATCGCCTTCGACGGGGCCGCGGTCGAGCTCGCCCGCACCGGCCCCGCTCCCCGACGCGTACCCGTAGGCGCCGTCGGCCGGCACCTCGCCGAACTCACCCTCCAGGTCCTCGTCACCAGACTCGCCGCGCCCGAGTTCGTCCTCACCCAGCTCGTCGCCCGAGGGCTCGTCGTCACCGGGTCCGTCGATGGACGCGGCTCCCGCACCGCCGTGAAGCGAAGCGGCAGTGGTGTGTTCGCTGTCGCCATCCCCGCGGTAGCTGTCCGGATCGTTGGTGGTCAGATCTCTGGAGCCTGGCTCCACTTCGAGCCCGTCCTCGGCCGCAGCGGCCACGGACACCGGGCCCTCGGCGCGGTGGTCCGCCGCGCCGTCGTGCCCCTCGCCGTCGACGTCGCGGTGCCCGGTCCGGTCCTCGCGCTCAGAACGGTCAGCGCGCTCAGAGCCGTCGTCATCGCGCTCGCCCCTGGTGGAGTCCTCGACCCCTCCGACGCTGTGCCGCCTCTGTGCCTCGCGCACGGTGCGTTCGGCTTCGTCCTCGTCCAGGTCGTCGCCGAGGTCCACGATCTCCGGCTCGGAGAACTGGCCCATGCCGAGGGCGGCCTCGGCAACGATGGCCTGGCGCTCCCAGGACATCGACTCCGAGTCCCGGCCCACCGCGCGCAGGGCGTCCGCGTAGGCGCGGAAGAGCTTGGGGCTGTAGGAGAAGCCGCGGTTCTTGTCGAGCTGCGGGATCTCCAGGGCCGTGAGCGCCGCGGCGTGGTCGCCGGCGTCGGCGTGGATGCCGGAGACCACCATGGCGAGTTCGGCCTTGGCCTCCGCGTCCAGGGAGTCGGCGGCGCCGGACCTGGCCTCTTCGAGGGCCTTGTCCGCCCTGCCGAGGGCGCGCTGGCAATCAACCATCATGGGCAGGTGCTCCTGGGAGCCGGAGATGCGCCGGTGCGTGCGAAGCTCCTTGAGAGCCAGGGCGTAGTCTCCGGCGGCGTAGGCGGCGATGCCCGCGGTCTCGCGGACGACGCCAATCCGGCCGGCCTTGCGGACCGCAGCGTTGGCGTGCTCGAGGGCGAACTCGGGGTCGTCGTCCACGTAGCGCGCCGCCATCACCAGGTGCTTGGAGACGCGCTCGGCGTTGCCCGGCTCGAGGGCGTCGAGCTCGTGACGGGTCACGCGGTCGATCTCGCGGCCGGTCACGTCCGCGTCGATGTCCGGTGCGACGAAGCGGGGCTGGCCGTCATCGTGGCTGCGACGACGGTCCTCGCGCTCGAAACGCCCTCCATCACCACCGCGAGCTGCCCCGCGGCGGTCGTCGCGGACCCGGTCCCCGCCACGTCGGTCATCCCGGCGATCGTCACGAGTGAAGCCACCGCGACGATCATCACGGCCGTAGCTGCGGTCACCGGTGCGCGGACGGCGGTCATCACGGCGGTTCCCACCGGAGAAGCCGCCCTCGCGACGGCCACCACGACCATCACGACGCTCGTACCCACCACGGCGGTCACCACCGCTGACGCCTCCATCGCGACGGTCGGACCGGTCAAAACTGCGGTTCTCCGAACGGCTCCCACGGTCGTCACGGCGCTCATGCCCACTGCGACGGTCGTCACGGCCGTATCCACGGTCCGCCGAACGTCCGCCGCGCTCATCGCGGCCCCGGTACCCGCCGCCCTGGGAACGGTTGCCGCCCTCGCGGTAGCCACCGGAGCGGTCATCGCGACGACGCTCGTCACGGCGGTCGCCGACGCCGCCCTCACGACGGCCCCGATCCCGGTCACCACCGCGATCGGTCCGCTCTCCCTCGCCCCGGTACCCGCCGCGGGCGTCGTCCCGACCGCGCCCCGCGCCGTCCTGCCGACCGCCCCGGTACCCGCCGCCGCGACGCTGGCCGTCACGAGCGCCGTCGTTGCGACGACGATCGCGGGAGAACCCGCGCCCGTTCCTGCCACTGTCGCGCCGCCGGTCGTCGCCATCGTGGGAGCCGTGCTGATCCGATTCGCTCAAGGGGTGTCTCCTACCGTGGCCCGCGGCCACACTGTGACGGGCCTCGACCTGTTGCGACGCCCACTGCTCTGCTGAGCATTCTACAAACGCGGCGGGCGGCCCTCCCAATGCCGGGTACCGCGCAAAGCAGGAGGTCATGCCTCCCCATCCACTGCCCCACGCACCTTGGGCAGTTCCAGCCGTGCCCTGTGAGGACGGCGCCGCTGCCGCGCGGGGTGCGACGCCACGCACACGACATCGCGACCCCCGAGGCACCTATCCCAGTGATAATGAACCATGCATTTGAGATCCCTTTCCAAGAACCTGCTGGTGCGGGTGCTCGTGGCCATCGTCCTGGGTGTCGTGGTCGGGCTGTTCCTGCCCGAGTGGTTCGCCCGCGTCTTCACGACCTTCAATGGCATCTTCAGCCAGTTCCTCGGCTTCCTGATCCCCCTCATCATCGTGGGACTCGTCACCCCGGCCATCGCCGACCTCGGTCGCGGTGCGGGCAAGTGGCTCGCGGTGACAGCCGCCATTGCCTACGGATCAACGATCTTCGCGGGGCTGCTCGCTTTCCTGGTCGCCAAATCCACCTATCCGTGGCTGCTCGGCGGTGAACGGACGGTCAACGGCCTGGCGAATCCAGAGGACCACGCGCTCTCCGGATACTTCGAGATCACCATGCCGCCCGTGTTCGACGTCATGACTGCACTCGTCCTCGCGTTCTGCCTAGGCGTGGGCATCACCCTGATCAAGGGCAACGTGCTGCACGACGGCTTGAGCGAGCTGCGCACCATCGTGATGCGCGTCGTGGAGAAGGTCATCATTCCCCTGCTGCCGGTCTACATCTTCGGCATGTTCCTCAGCCTCACGATGAACGGGCAGATCGTCCTCGTCATCACCACGTTCCTGCGGGTGGTCATCCTCGCGTTCATCATGACCATGGTGATCCTGGTCATCCAGTACTGCGTGGCCGGCCTCGTGGCCCGTCGCAACCCGTTCGTCATGCTCAAAAACATGGCACCCGCGTACGCGACGGCGCTCGGTACCGCATCATCCGCCGCCACCATTCCCGTGACCTTGGCGTGCACGAAGAAGAACGGTGTGGACGACCGCGTGGCAGGGTTCACCATTCCCCTGTGCGCAACCATCCACCTCTCCGGGTCCACAATGAAGATTGTCCTGTTCTCACTGGCCATCATGACGATCTCCGGCATGCCCATCAGCACGGGGCAGTACATCGGGTTCATCTTCCTTCTGGGAGTCACCATGGTGGCGGCACCCGGCGTTCCCGGTGGCGCGATCATGGCCGCGGTGGGCATCCTGCAGTCCACACTCGGCTTCGACGAGACGGCCGTGGGGCTGATGATCGCCACCTACGTGGCCATCGACTCCTTCGGGACAGCTTGCAATGTCACCGGCGACGGTGCCATCGCCTCCGTCATGGACCGGGTTCTGCGGGTCAAGGACGGCACCCTGCGCAACGCCCCGGTAGAGACCTCCGCATAAGATCAGGCCATGCAATTCGCCCCGTGGCGCGCCGGCCCCCGTGGCAGGCGCGCCACAGTCATCCCGACGCCTTCAGCCGGAACCATCCCCACCCAGCGCGATCCGCATCTGAGCAGCCCAGAGCAATCAGGAGGCTGTAAACCGACCCGTGCGCAGGCCAATGGCTCACCCTGGGCATAGACGTGTCTGCCAGTGGGTTCGAGGCAATATCCATGAGCTGCCCCGTAAGGCTCGCCGGTTACAGCCCCCGGTGGCGCACCCAGCGCGACATCTGAACCTGCCGGCGGGGCGTGAGCCCTCACCGTCTGGAATCCCCCAGAGGATGATGAAGGG